>DASXAM010000100.1:0-7540 GCA_036404275.1 Allostellaceae bacterium | reverse complement strand
TTGCAGCAGGTGCTCGAGCAGAACGGCGTCGCGGTCCGCGCCTGACAAGGCGGGCGGTTCGGGCTCAGCCGTCCGGTACGAGGCGGGCGGGATCGATTCGGAAGATCAGCGGGAAAAACGGGTAGCGTAGTGGAATGTGGCGGACTCCGGTTTCGGAGACGCCCCAGAGGCGGCCGGCCTCGTCAAAGGCGATGCCCTCGATGCCGCCGGCGGTCGGGTAGCGCTTCTCGACGGCGCCGGTCCGCGGATCGAGGCGGTCGAGCCAGCCCCAGGCGATGCCGCTGCGGGAAATCCACAGCTTGCCCGATGAGTCGACGGCGGCACCTTGCGCGTAGCTCGGGATCGGCAGCTCGCGCACCGCCATGTCGGCGTCGAGCGGCGCGGCATCGGCGAGAGCATCGAGGACCACGGTGCGGAATTGTAAAATCCGCCCCGGCCGCCCCCGCTCGTAGGTGCCGAGCCAGACGTCGCCGCGGCCAGACGCGGCAAAGGCTCCCCTGACGCCACGCCCCAGCGGGATCACGCGGAATTTGGGCACGGGAGCGGTCCAGTCGTATTGAAACAGCGTATGCGTGTCGGCGAGGTAGAGGGTGGCGCCACCGGCATAGGCGAGGCCGCCCGCGTGCCCGCAAGGGGCCGGGATATCGATATGATCGAGCAGCCGGCCCGTTGCCGCGTCGATGCGGAACATCCGGCACGGCCCGCGGCTTTCGCCAAGCTGCCGGCTGCGATACGCCGACACGAAGAGATTACGGGCGGCAACGGTCAAGCCCTGTGGGTCCCAGCCATCGTCCAGATCCGGGACCCAGATCAGCCGGTCGATCGCGGCCAGATTCGGCACCGGGCTTACCGAGGCCGGGCCGTAGCCTGGCCGCTCGCCCAGAATGGGGAGGTCCACCCGATCGGTCCGATAGCCGGCGACGGCGAGACCGGCGACGATGATCAATGCGATCGCAGCCAGCCTGCGCCCCGGCCATCGCCGGCTGTGCATCGAAACGCTGCTCGGTTGCATTCGCGGCACCGCGATCCCGTTCGCTCGGGCTAGAATGCGAGGCAATAGCGCTCCGGGGAGAAGGTGCAACCGCAATCCGATCTCTGTCCGGTCGAGCGAGCCATCGCCTGGGTCGACGCGGCAACCTGCCGGCTCGACTGCGAGCAGGTCGGGTTGAGCGAGGCGGCGAGTCGGATCTTGGCCGAAAATATTTTTGCCCGCCACTCGATCCCGCACATCGATCGCGCGGCCCTCGATGGCTTCGCCGTGCGCGCCGAGGAGACGCTCGGCGCCGGCGTCTACAGCCCGCTGGCCCTGCCGGCGCGGTATGTCGAAGCGGGCGCCGCCATGCCGCACGGTGCGGATGCCGTCGTGCCGATCGACCATGCCGAGCTTCAAGACCCCGGCCATATCGCCTTTGTCGAGGCGGCGGCTGCGGGTGCGAACGTGATATGCCGTGGCGCGGTAGCCGAGGCGGGTGCGCAGTTGCTCGGGGCCGGCGCGTGTCTCGGCCCGGCCGCGCTGGGGCTCATGGCGGAAGCGGGTTTCGCGCATTTGCCGGTGGTCCGGCGACCGCACGTGCGGATCGCGATTGCCGGCTCGGTGCCGGCGGGCAGCGCCGAGGACAGCGACGGACCGATGATCCGGGCCGCGGTCGAGCGCGACGGCGGAATTGCCGCGGCGGCGAGCCTTGAGGAGGCATTTGCCGAGGGCGCCGACATTGTCCTGGTCGTCGGCGGCACCGGGCCGGGCCGCGCCGACAAGGCTGCGGCAGCGCTCGCCGCGGCCGGCGAGCTCGCGATCCACGGCGTGGCGCTGCAGCCGGGTGAGACGACGGGATTTGGGCGCACCGGGTTCGGCGCGCTGGTGCTGCTGCTGCCCGGTATGCCCGCGGCCTGTCTGTGGGCTTACGAGCTTTTTGCCGGGCGCGCGATCCGCTGCCTCGGCGGCCGCGATCCGGCGCTGCCCTATTGCCGGTCGCGGCGCAGGACGGCGCGCAAGATCGTATCGGCGATCGGGACGACCGAGATTTGCGCCGTGCGATGCCGGCCCGACGGGCTGATCGAGCCGCTCGCATCTTTCGCCGAAATCGGGCTGGCGGCGGCGGTCGGGGCAGACGGGTTTATCGTCATTCCCGACACGAATGAGGGCTATCCGGCGGGAACGAGCGTCGAAGCATATCTTTACAAAGCGTCGACGGAGGTGCCGCTATGAACGATATCCCGAGCGCTTTGCGCACGCTCGCGCGGCAAGAGCAGTTTCTCGACGTCGTCGATCGCGACACGGCGATAGACCGGTTTCATCGGCATCTCGATTTGCGCCCGCTCGGCTGTGAGACAGTGCCGCTGGCGCAGGCCCGCGGCCGTGTCGTGGCCGAGCGCGTGATCGCCGATATCGACGTGCCCGGGTTCGACCGCGCCAATGTCGACGGCTTCGCTCTGCGCGCCGACGATTCCGCCGGCGCCGGCGAGCGCGCTCCAAAGATCCTGACCCTGTTGCCGGAAATTCTAACGCCCGGCAAGGAGCCGCTGCTGCCGGTCGTTCCCGGAACCGCCAGCCTGATCGCGACCGGCGGAATGGTGCCGCGCGGCGCCGACGCCGTCGTCATGGTCGAGCATACCGAGGCGATCGATCAGAACGGTGTGCCGTCGATCGAAATCCGCCGGCCCGCCGCCGCCGGCCAATTCATCGCCTTTGCCGGCAGCGACATCGCCCGCGGCGAGACAGTGCTGCGGAGGGGTCAAGTGCTGACCTCGCGTGAGATCGGCATGCTCGCCGCGGTCGGCCTGGCGGCGGTCGAGGTGTGGCGCCGGCCGCGCGTTGCGATCCTCTCGACCGGCGACGAAATCGTCGCCCCCGGCGCAGCGATGCGGCCCGGTGCGGTTTACGATTCGAACGCCGCGATCCTCGCCGCCGCGGTCGAGGAGGCGGGCGGCGTCGCGCATCCGCTCGGGATCGGCGCGGATGACGAAGCCGCGTTGCGGCGGCTCGTCGCCGAGGGCTTGGCATCGTCCGACATGGTGATTCTGTCGGGCGGCACCTCGAAGGGGGCGGGCGATCTTTGTTATCGCGCGATCGCCGGTTTCGACGATCCGGGCATCCTCGTCCACGGCGTCGCCTTGAAACCGGGCAAGCCGCTATGCCTCGCGGTGACCGGCAAAAAGCCGATTGTCGTGCTGCCGGGCTTTCCGACTTCCGCGATTTTCACCTTTCACGAATTTGTCGCCCCGGTAATCCGCGCCTTTGCCGGGCTGCCGGCGGAGCAGGCCGAGCGGCGGCCCGCGACCTTGCCGCTGCGGATTTCTTCGGAGCGCGGCCGGACCGAATACCTGATGGTCTCGCTCGCCCGCACCGATAACGGGCGGAGGCTCGCCGCCTATCCGACCGCCAAGGGGTCGGGGGCGGTCACCGCCTTCAGCCAAGCCGACGGCTTTATCACGATCGGCCAGCATGTCGAGAGTGTGGCGGCCGAAACCCCGGTCGAGGTGCAGCTGATCGGGCCCGCTCGGCTTGCCGATTTGCTGATTATCGGCAGTCATTGCGTCGGGCTCGACCTGTTGATCGACCGGCTGACCGCCGAGGGCATATCGGTAAAGGCGCTCAATGTCGGCAGCATGGGCGGGCTCGCGGCGGCCAGGCGCGGCGAGTGCGACATCGCGCCGGTGCACCTGATGGACCCGGCGACCGGCGAATATAATCGGCCGTTCCTGACCCCCGGCCTCGCGCTTTTCATGGGCTATCGCCGGCTGCAGGGGATCGTCTATCGCGCCGGCGATCCGCGTTTCGAAGGCAAGAGTCTCGAGGCCGCCATCGCCACGGCCTCGGCCGCCGCCGACTGCCTGATGGTCAATCGTAATGCGGGGAGCGGCACCCGGATCCTGACCGACCGATTGCTCGGCGGCAAACGGCCGCCCGGCTACTGGTCGCAGCCGAAATCGCACAACGCCGTCGCCGCCGCCGTGGCGCAGGGACGTGCCGATTGGGGCATCGCGATCGAGAGTGTAGCACGGCAATACGGGCTAGGCTTTATCCCGGCGCAGGACGAGCATTACGACTTTATCGTGCCGAAAGACCGGATCGCACGCGAGCCGGTGCAACGCTTCCGGACGATTCTCGAAGATGCAAATTTGCGCCGGGCGCTGACGGATTTGGGCTTTAGAAGCGCGTAACGCGCGCATTTCAAGGGAGCTGTTCCGCGTAACTGTACGATTTGCGCGATTTTTTTGCCCCGCCGTTAAGAATTGTGGTGCTTTTCTGGCGCGACCTGCGGTTTCATACCGGCTGCCAATGATCTTAACCGGCTAAGGCCGGGCATCGCACGAACCGACGGCCGCCAGGCCGTCCGCAGCCGGGGGGCAACGCATGCGATCGAAAATGGGGTGGAGCCTCGTTTGGGGCGCGCTGATTATTGCCGGGTTGAGCGGCCTGTCGCGCATGGCCGATGCGGCAAATTGTGCGCTCTATGCCCGCGCCGAGACGGGTGTCGCGCTTTATGGCGCCGCTGGCGGCTGGTGGGACGAGGCGGCCGGGCGTTACCAGCGTGGGCATGTGCCGGAGGTCGGCGCCATCCTCGTCTTCAAACGCTCGCGATTTATGCCGTCCGGGCATGTCGCGGTCGTCTCCCGAGTGGTCAGCACGCGTGAGATCCTGGTTGACCATGCCAATTGGTATCGCGGCAGGGTCACCCGCGGCATGTCGGTGATCGACGACTCGCCCGGCAACGACTGGAGCTCGGTCTCGGTCCTGGATCTGGCTTCCGGCAAGCACGGCCGCGACAACCCGGCGAGCGGCTTCGTCTATCCGCAGACCGGGCCGCACGACGCCGGCGGCGTCTCCTTTGCGTCCTATGCTCCGTCCTCCGGGGGCTGGCGCGCCGGCACCGGCCTCGTGCAGTTCGCGGTCCTAACCGAGGGCCGGCATAGCGCCGCCCATCATCGAGGCACAACGCACGCCAAATCGGCGCGCCACCATCAGCGCAGCCATACTGCACGAGCATCCGCGCCACATTCCGGCCACGCCGCGCGCAAGCAGGCGGCACACACGGCAAAATCCAAGACGAGTGAGGCAAAGCACCACCGGGCCTAGCCGTTGGGCGGATTTTCGAGGCGCGATAAACAAGCTCTCGACCGTGTCTGCGTCACGTAACGCCGGCGATTGACAGCGCTCGGCGCCGCGGGCGTATGCTGGCCGCATTGCCCGGTTTTGGTGGGGAAACCATGCCACTCGCCGATGATCCGACGTTTCTCCCGGTCCATGTGCTGTCGGCCGAGATCGGGGCCAGCCAGCTGTCGCCGGTCGATCTTGTCGATGCCTTGCTCGCGCGCATCCGTTCGCAGGAGCAAAAGCTGCACGCTTTTGTCGAGGTGTACGCGGAGGAGGCGCGGCTCGCCGCAGAAGCGGCCGACAAGGCAATCCGCTCGGGGCATCGGATCGGGCCGCTGCACGGCATCCCAATCGCGCTCAAGGATCTGATCGAGATCGAAGGCCGGGTGACGACCGGTGGCTCCGAGGTCTGGCGTGAACGGCGCTCGACCTATACCGCGACCCTCGCCAAGCGGCTGATCGCCGCCGGAATGATTGTCATCGGCAAGACCCATACGGTCGAGTTCGCAATGGGCGGCTGGGGCACCAACCAGCATCGTGGCACGCCCTGGAACCCGTGGGATCTCGATGTCGCGCGCACGCCCGGCGGCTCGAGCAGCGGCACCGGGGTCGCGGTCGCTTCCGGCATGGCGCCGTGGGGGATCGGCACCGACACCGGCGGCTCGGTCCGGCTGCCGGCCTCGTGGTGCGGGCTCTCCGGGCTGAAGACCACGATCGGCCGGGTCAGCACCTACGGGATTCTGCCGCTAAGCCCGAGCCTCGACACGCCCGGGCCGATGGCCCGCTCGGTCGAGGACGCAGCTCTTCTGTACAACGCGATGCAAGGGCCGGACCCGCTCGACAAGCGTACCTTCGGCATCGCTGCCGACGATCCGACGCCGGTGATGCGGCGCGGGGTGCGCGGGTTGCGGCTGGCGCGGATGCCGGCGGTCGAGCGCGACCGTGTCGCTCCGGAGGTGCTCGCCGCCTACGATGCCGCGCTCGACAGCCTGGCGCGGCTCGGCGCCGAGGTCGTTTCGGTCGAATTGCCCCGCCGGTTTGCCGATTACACCCGATTGACCGGACGGATCATCGGTGCGGAATCCTATTTTCTGGTCGGCGACCTGATCGACGATATGAGCCTGCCGATCGACGAGGCGGTGCGGCCGCGCATCGCCTCGGGAAAGAACGTCTCGGCCCACGACTATCTCGGGGCGTTGCAAGAGCAGGCCGAGGCCAAAGCCGAATTCGCCACAGCGCTCGGCGACGCCGACGCCCTCCTGACGCCGACGACGACCACGGCGGCAATCCCGCTCGATGCCGTTGACCAGGGGACGACGCCGGCGCATTTCACCCGCTTCGTCAACGCGCTCGAACTGTGCGCGCTGGCAATTCCGGACGGCTTCACCGCGAGCGGGCTGCCATTGTCGCTGCAGATCGTGTGCCGCGGCTATGACGAGGCGACCGCGTTGCGCATCGGCTGGGCCTATCAACAGGCCACCCAATGGCACGAGCGCCACCCGCCAAATTTAGCCGGCTGAGGATCAGGCGCCGAGGCTGAAGCGGCGGGCGGATTAGCCGGCGCGCATGTGGGTTCACCGCGAGCGGAGCGCGCGCTCGACCGCGTCCGAATCGGCTTCTATTACCCGCAACAGGCTGCAGGCGGGGCCGGATGGACGACGTCGGCCCTGCTCGTATTGCTGGATTGCATCAACGGTAAAACCAAATCGCCGTGCGAATTGCGCTTGGCTCAACCCTAGTCTGGCGCGAAGCGCGCGCACCCGCTCCGGCGAGGGCGGCGGAAGGATCGCCTCGGCATCGTCCAGTTCTTTGTCGGTCCATGCGTCATCATCCTCGGCTGCCTGCGTGTCGATCTCCTGGTCGCTCGGCAGTGGACGCTTTGCGAGCTCGGCCAACAGCCGGGCCTCGTCGAGATCATCCCGAGTACGTCGCACGATAGGCATTGTGTTTCCACTCAAACTCCGTACGCGGCTATCATTAGGTAGCCGTCGGTCTGTGACGCACAAGACCAAGCTGCCGGATCGCTGGGAGGGCGCTCACACCTCCGGGCCAAAGCGGCGGGTGAGAAAATCGAGCACGTCGGCGGTGCAGCGGTCGGGATAGGCGTCGCAGATATTGTGCGGTGCCCCTTCATAGACGCGCATTTCTACATCGGGAACGAGGCGGCGGAACGGCTCGTAATTCGCGGTCGAGCCGATCGGCTCCGCACCCGGCACGACGACCAGCGTCGGACAGCGGATGCGGGCCAGCTCGCCGCTCCAATCATAGCTCGCCATCAACAGCACGAATTTGCCGATATACGCCGGATCGTTTTTCGCGGCCTCGTCGAGAAACCATGTGACGAGCCCAGGATCGACTTCGGCAAGCGGCAGGCGCTCGGCGATCGTCTCGGCGAGAAAGCCGCGCAAGCCTTTCGCTGCGATCTGCGGTATCCAGCTCGGCGCC
>DASXAM010000099.1:0-17198 GCA_036404275.1 Allostellaceae bacterium | reverse complement strand
CAACGACAATTCTGCCGTTTCTGCTGCTGTTTGTGGCGCTCTTGATCGCGCTCGGCTTCGAATTCGTCAACGGCTTCCACGACACCGCCAATGCCGTCGCCACCGTGATCTACACCCGCTCATTGCCGGCGCCTGCCGCGGTCATGTGGTCGGGAATGTTCAACTTTCTCGGCGTGCTGCTGTCGAGCGGCCTGGTCGCCTTCGGGATCATCTCGCTGTTGCCGGTCGAGCTGATCCTGCAGGTCGGCAGCGCCGCCGGGTTTGCCATGGTCTTCGCATTGCTGATCGCGGCGATCATCTGGAATTTGGGCACCTGGTTTCTGGGCCTGCCGGCATCGAGCTCGCACACTTTGATCGGCTCGATCATCGGTGTCGGCGTCGCCAACGCGCTGATGCACGGCCGGGACGGCACCTCCGGCGTCGATTGGGGACAGGCGGTCGCCATTGCCAAGGCATTGCTGTTTTCGCCGGTCGCCGGGTTTGCGCTGTCGGCGGTGCTGCTGCTGGCGATGAAGATCATCGTGCGCCAGCCGGAGCTTTACCAGGCGCCAAAAACCGACCGGCCGCCGGTCTGGTGGATCCGCGGCCTGCTGATCTTCACCTGCACCGGCGTCAGCTTTGCCCACGGCTCGAATGACGGGCAAAAGGGCATGGGTCTGATCATGCTGATCCTGATCGGCACCGTGCCGACCGCATTCGCGCTGAACCGCGCTTTGCCAGACAGCGAAGTCGCACAGTTTTTGCAGGCTTCAGCCGCGGCCGCCCATGTCATCGAGCAAAAGGCAAGCGGCTACGACGTGCTCGGCAACCCGCGGCCGGCGGTGACCGCCTATGTCGCCCACCACACGATCGACGAGGGGACGTTTCCGTCGCTCGCCGTGCTGGTCGGCGACATCGCCAAGCAGGTCAAGGAATACGGCTCGCTGGCCAAGATCCCGGCGGCGGCCGTCGGCAATACCCGCAACGACATGTATCTGGTTTCCGAGGCGCTGCGCCTTCTGGTCAAAGACAAGAGTGCGGAATTGTCGGCGTCCGAGGTGACGACGCTCGATGTCTATAAACGGTCGCTCGACAATGCCACCAAGTTCATCCCGACCTGGGTCAAGGTCGGCGTTGCCGTGGCGCTCGGGCTCGGCACGATGATCGGGTGGAAGCGCATCGTCGTCACGGTCGGCGAGCGGATCGGCAAGACCCATCTGACCTATGGCCAGGGCGCTGCCGCCGAGCTCGTTGCCGCCGGCACGATCGCCGCCGCCGATGTGTACGGGCTGCCGGTATCGACGACCCATGTGTTGTCTTCCGGCGTCGCCGGCACGATGGCCGCCAACGGCTCGGGTCTGCAAATGGCGACGCTGCGCAACATCGCCCTTGCTTGGGTTCTGACATTGCCGGCGGCCATGCTGCTCGCCGGACTCCTCTACTTCACCTTTGCGCACCTGTTCTAAGCCGCGGCCGGCGTCAGACCCCGGCGACCGCCTCCGGCAGCTGCGGCGTCCAGCCCGGCCGATCGAAGACGCTCGCCGGCCAGGGCAGGCCGTAATGGTGGCGCAGCATCGTCCCCGTATATTCGGTCCGGAACAGGCCGCGCCGCTGCAGGATCGGGATCACCTCGGCGCTGAATACGTCGAGCTGCGCCGGCAGCAAAGGCGGCATGATGTTGAACCCGTCCGCGGCGCCATCGGCGAACCACTCCTCGATCAGCGCGGCGATCTGCTCCGGCGTCCCGGCGGTCACGAAATGGCCGCGCGCGCCAGCGAGATAGCCGAGCAATTGTCTTAACGTCGGCCGGTCGCGGCGCACCAGGTTGAGGATCACCTCGGTGCGGCTGCGCGCCGCCTCGACCGTGCCGGTGTCCGGAAAGTCGGCGGGCGAGAGCGGGCGGTCGAGCGGCAGGTGCGAGAAATCATGCCCGCCAAAACGCCCTGACAGCCGCTTGCGCCCGACCTCCGGGTCGGTCAGCTCGTTGACCTCGCGTGCCAGGCGCTGCGCCTCGGCCTCGGTCGCGGCGAGCATCGGGCTGAGGCCGGGCAAGATCAGCACGTGCTCCGGCGTCCGGCCCTCGGCGGCGGCCAGCCGCTTCAGATCGGCATAGAATTCCTGCGCCGTCGCCTTTGCCATATGGGCGGTAAAGACCGCGTCGGCGTGCCGCGCGGCAAAGCGGCGGCCGGTATCGGAAGAGCCCGCCTGCACCAGCACCGGCCGCCCCTGCGGGCAGCGCGGCAGGTTGAGCGGTCCGGCCACCGAATAGATATCGCCGCGGTGGTTGATCGCGGTCATCCGCTCGCGGCGGGCATAGATCCCGGCGGCGCGGTCGTCGATGACCGCATCGGCGGCCCAGCTGTCCCATAGCGCGTTGACGACGGTCATGAACTCCTCGCCGCGGGCATAGCGGTCGGCATGGCTGACCTGGCCGGCGCCGCCGAAATTTTCGGCCGCCGTCGCCAGCCACGAGGTGACGATGTTCCAGGCGGCGCGGCCGTTGCTGATATGGTCGATCGAGGCGAATTGGCGGGCGAGGTTGAACGGCTCGGTATAGGTGGTGGACGCGGTCGCGATCAGCCCGACCCTCTTCGTCGCCATCGCGATCGCCGCCAATACCGTGACCGGCTCGAGCCAGGTGCGCGGCGCCTGCGCAACATCGCCGCCGAGTGCCAGCTGGTCGGCAAAAAAGATCGAATCGAACAACGCCGCCTCGGCGCGCTGCGCCAGATCGACGTAATAGCGGATATCGGTCAGCGGCAGCGGCGACGACGCCGGATGCCGCCACGCCGCTTCATGGTGACCGCGGCTGTGAATAAAGAGGTTCAGATGCAGCTGCCGTTTCATCGCGCCCGGTCCTCGCAATCGCCCCCGTCCGCTGAACCTACCTCCAAGCGAGCCTCCGGCAGAAGCTCCACGAAGGCACGACATGGGAATGGTATACAGTGCGAATTGTGCGTACCTTGCGCCAAGGCTGAAAACCGTAGTATTGAGGTAGCCTAAGAACCTGTTTTTTAGAATATTTACGCTGCGGCCGGACGGTTGAGCGGCTCATTCATGGTATCGCACCGATGGCCGATGGTGTCGCTCGCCAATATCGGGCCTGGAAGAGAATGCCGCGGGTTGCGCCGCTTTAGATCGCTTTAGATAACACCTTCCTCCGCCAGCCGCTCGACTTCGCTCGGGGTACGGCCGAGGAGTTCGGTCAGCACGTACATATTGTCTTCGCCGTAGCACGGGGCGCCGCGGTTGATTGGGCCGCCGATATAGGCCGGGGTCCTCGACAGCTTCATAGGGATTTCGTAGACCGGCCAGGTGCCGATCTTGGTGCCAGTGACCTCGGTCAGCCATTTGAGGTGACGGAGCTGCGGGTCGGTGTCGACGCGGTCCTCGGCATTCTGGCAGACCCCCGCGGGGACACCGGCCTTTTGCAATTTCATCATGCAGCCGTAGCGGTCCTGGGTTTTGGTCCAGGCCTCGACCGCAGCGTCGAGCGCCTCCTGATGCTGGAGCCGGGTTTCGAGCGACGCGAAGCGGCGGTCGTCGAGCCAGTCGCCATGCTCGGCGACGCGCGTCAGCGCCTGCCACTCGGCGTCGCTAAAGCAGGCGATTGTGATCCAGCGGTCGCGGCCCTGGCAGCGATAGGCGCCGTGAGGTGCGGCCGGTTTGTAGGGCGAGCGGTTGCCGTAGCGGCGGAACACGCGCTCGTTGACCGCCCAGTCGAGGATCGTGGCACCGGTCAGGAAGATGCCGCTCTCGCATTGCGAGGCGTCGATCCATTGCCCCTCGCCCGTGCGCTCGCGGTGGTAGATCGCACCCAACAGCGCCAGCGCGTAGCCATAGGCGCCCATCCAGTCGAGATAGGAATAGCCCCAGCTCACCGGCATCGCGGGCTCGGGCAAGCCTGACATCTCGGCCTGGCCGCCGAATGCCGCCGCCACGGGACCGACCGTGCGCATCCGGCCATAGGTGCCGTGCGCGCCCATCCCCGATTGCTGGATGTAGATGATGTCCGGCCGGATCGACTTCATCACGTTATAGCCGAGCCCCAGGCGCTGCAAGACGCCCGGCGAAAACCCTTCGGCCACGACATCGCAGATGCGGATCATGTCCTTGGCGATCTCTAATCCTTTCGGATGGCGGATGTTTAGCGAGATGCCGCGCTTGCCGGAATTCTTGTTGAGAAAATTGCCGCCCATATCGGGGTCCCGGACCCCAGGTAAAGGCCCGGTCGCCGCATCGCGCGCGGCGCGGCCGCCGACCGGCGCCATCCCGGCGAGCCGGGTGTCGGGATTGTCCTTCCACTCGACCTTGTAGCTTTCGGCACCCATCGCCGCGAGAAACCGGGTACCGCCGGCCGAGGCGAGAAACCAGGCGAAGTCGAAGATCTTGATGCCTTGCAGCGGGAACGGCTTGTTGTGCAGCGCCGAGAGACGCGGGTTCTCGACCCGCCGCGGCGCGGCCGGCACGCTCGGCCGGCGCTTCATCGTTCCGTTGGACAACTCGCCGAGCACCGCCGCAGTGTCCTCGCCCAACAGCGGCGCGCGCCTGCCGACCTGCCAGCTGGTCTTGTTCGAGAGCCATTTGCTGGTCGGGTAGCGGAAGCTGCGGCCGAGCTCGGGGTGCTCGACATCGGTGAAGGTCTTGCGCGCGAGCCAGTGCTCATCGAGCGCGTTTTCGTGCGGCTTTCGGAGCGGCGCCCAAAGCAGCCCGGCGTTCTGCGCCTCAAGCCACGGCATGTCCTTGTAAATCCAGGCGCGGACAAAGCGCTGCACCACGTCGAGCATATGCGAGCGCGCTTCGTCGGCGCCCGCGGTGCCCGGCACCTGGCGCGCCCGCAGGTCCACCTCGGGAGCGGGCGGCTGCAAATCGGCCTGCGCATTGTATTTGCTCAATAGCGGCACGAGGTTCTTCAGGTCGCGCGCGCCCATGCCGTGGGTGATGAACCAGCGCCCGTCCTTGGTGTGGCAGATGCTGGGGCTGTGGTTGGGGCCTTCGGACGCATGGCGGCAGGTGAGCCGCCACAGCGGCACCCGCCGGCAGACCCAATACATCAGATCCTGCTCGGGGTTTTTCGACACCGCCTCGTGGATTGCGAGCGAGACGTCCTGCCCTTCGCCGCTGCGCTCGCGGTGGATCAGCGCGGCGATGATGCCGGTCGCCATCTGCTCACCGGCGATATGGTAGGCGTGCCAGATTTGCGGTGCTATCGGCGGCGTGTCGTATTCGAAATTCGGGTCGGGGTCGTAGCCGCAATTCATCATCGGCCCGCCCAAGGCAAGGTGGATGAGGTCCGAGCCTTTGAAATCCCTCCACGGCCCGTCATCGCCAAACGGCGTCATCCGCGCCGTCACCAATGCCGGAAAGCGTGCGTTGAGCGCGGCATGGTCGAGCCCGAGCGCCTCGTTCAGCGCGCCGCAGCTTGCATCGAGCAATATATCGGCGCCGCCCAAAAGTCGCAGCAGATGCTCGCATCCGGCCGGCTCGCGCAGATCGAGCACCACCGATTTCTTGTTGCGGTTGTAGTTCCAGAAAAAGAGCGAGCGCTCGAGACCCGGCTCGTCGTCGAGATAGGGGCCGATCCGCCGCGTTGCATTGCCCTCCGGCGGCTCAATCTTGATCACCTCGGCGCCGAGCCCAGCGAGCAGCAGCCCGCAATATTCGGCGCGCTCGTCGGCGATCTCGATGACCCGCAACCCGGCCAGCATCCCGGGCCCGGCGTTGCCCATCATCTCGCCCGGTCCGGCCCCGATCTCCGCCTGGTTTGTCAAAGGCATCCCTTTCCGACGCTCCGCGCGCCAGGAGGAGGATAATCCAGGCAGTGTCGCGGCGGTCAAGCCGGCGGCGCCGGAGCGCGCGCCGGCATGCATCCGAATACTATGACATGATTGTGCTGCGGTGGTGGTCAGGAGTTAGTCGGCGGCAGCGCGGGTCGAGGTTTGCGCGGCGGCGAGGACGGCCGCGGCTTCCTTGGCGACGCGGGTGCCGTCGAAGAAGCGCGGGTTTTGCGTGCCCCAGAGCTTGACCGCGTTGGTAAAGGTGAAGGCGCGGAAATCGTCCGTGGTTATATGGCCGTCCTCGACCAGCTCATAGGCTTCGGGCAGTGGGTGGCGCATGTCGATCACGTCGAAATGCCCGATATCCGACGAAAAGATCGCGTTGAGCTTTGACCCGAAGGGATTGTTGCGGCCAAAGGCGACCGCGTTCATCCGGTCGTCGGCCTCGCAGCCGAAATAATAGGGCTTGGCGTAGAGATCGACCCAGTCTTCCTTGCGGGAGATCTTGCAGGCCGAGAAATCGTCGAGGTCGTCGAGGTTGCCGGTCAAATAAGCCTGCTCCGGGTCGGGGAGCCCGCCGCGCTCGCGCAAGGCGGCGGCGATGTCGCTATAGCCATATTTCTCGACGAGGCTCATCAATTGGGCGCGGTCGAGCTTGTCGGGATGCATGCGTTCCAATGCCTTGGCGCTGCGCCGCTCCCAATGCTCGATCAGATCGCCAAATAGCTGCGAGGCCCAGCCCACACCGCCTTCGAGAAAGGCAAAGCGCAGTTGTGGAAAGCGCCGGGTGACGCCGCCCAAAAAGATGGCTTTGGCGGTCGCATGCCCGGCGGCGGCGAAGTGGCCGATGTGGTTGTAGACGAAATTGGTCGGCGACAGCCGCAAGCCCTGGTTCGACGAGGCACTGTGGAAGGTGGGTGCCACGCCGAGCTCGACGCATTTCTTCCAGACCGGGTCGTAATCGTATTCGCTGTCGAGGCCGAGCACGTCGTACCAAACGGCAAAGCGCACGGTGTCGGGGTCGTTGGCCGCGGCCGCCGGCACCTTGCGGGCCATGTTGCTGCCGAACATGCCGACCTTTGAGCCCAGCTCCTTGGTCACGAACTCCAATTCGGCGATCGCCTCGTCCGGCGTGTGCATCGGGATGATCGCGGCCGGGGTCAGTCGGTCGCCGAGCCCCGAAAAATAATCGGCCGACACGATGTTGTAAGCGCGGATCACGGCGCGACGGGTCGCATCGTCCTGGATGCGCGGAAAGCGCAAGCCCGCGGTCGGGTAGACGACAACAAAGTCGAGGCCCAATTCGTCGAGGCGGTCATAGAGAAGCCGCGGCATCATCGCGGTGGCGCGGTCGAGCGTGTTTTCCGCCTGGCGCGCCATAAAGGCCTGTTGGCCGATGCGCTTCTCGCGGCGCTCGGCGGGCGACATCGACAATGAATCGCGGGTCGTCGCCATCGCCTTCAGAAACCCGTCCGCCGCCAAATCGCCGCCGACCTTGCGCATCCTGTCGCTGAACACCGGGTCATACTCGACCCAATGGCCGTCGCCATCGACGATCGGATGGTCGATCTTCGACCGCACCTGTTCGGGGGTCATATGTGCGCTCATGGGTCGGCTCCGGAGTAGCGGCATTGCGCCCGCATCCTGAACGCGCCGCGATCGAACGCCAACCAGCTTTCGGCGATGAGCCTTGCACGCGCTGCATGGACACCCCGATAAAACCGCGAACGACGCCTATGGAGCATCTTGCCCACCGCAACCTCCAGTCGAGCGATCGGCAAGCGCATTCGCTGTTGATACAGCAGATTTGCAGCCAGGCTCGCGTCATGGTTGCCCGTTCCGGCTCGGCAAAACGTGAGTCCCGTAGCAAGCGTTACATACCATATCATGTGATTATGGCAATTTTAGCGTTGCGAGTTGAGGGGGTGCGGCGAGGGGGTGCCCGATCGCCGCGAGACGGGTATCAATCGCGCCCTTCGGTCCAACTGTCGCCGCGTCGCTATCTGGATAAGCGATCCTCGTGGTAATAATTAAATCTGTGTGTGAATTCCGTTTCGCTGGGCCCGAGTGGCCAATGCAAATCTTCGTCCTGCACCTGGATACTGGAACGCGTCCAAATTCGGGCCGTTGAAGGTCTCGATACTGCGAGCGTCGGGTCGGCGCCCAGATCTGTTTCCCAATCTTTTGGCGAGGTGTGGCGATGTTCATGCACAACAAGCGATTGATGTATACTGTCAGGGTCGGGCAGCCGAACCCGGTGCTAGCCAGCCTTTTGCTCGAGCAGTTCGGCGGGCCGCAGGGCGAGCTCGCCGCGGCGATGCGCTATTTCAGCCAGGCCTTGGCCGAAAGCGACGCCGGGCGCAAGGATATGCTGCTCGATATCGCGACCGAAGAGCTCAGCCATCTCGAGGTGATCGGCAGCCTTGTCGTCATGCTCAACAAGGGGATCAAAGGCAAGCTCGCAGAGGGCGCCAAGGACGGCGAATTGCTAGCCGAGCTGACTGCCGGCGGCGAAAGCCACACTTTGTCGCTGCTCTATGGCGGCGGTGCGGCGCTGATCAATTCGGGCGGTGCGCCATGGACCGCGGCCTATGTCGATACGATCGGCGAGCCGACCGCCGATTTGCGCTCGAACATCGCCGCCGAGGCTCGCGCCAAGATCATCTACGAGCGGTTGGTCCACGCCACCGACGACCCGGGTGTGTCCGAGGCGCTGGGCTTTTTGATGACGCGCGAGATTGCGCACCAGAAATCCTTTGAGAAGGCGCTCTACGCGATCGAGCCGAATTTTCCGCCCGGCAAGCTCCCTGGCATGCCCGAATTCACCAGCAAGTACTTCAACATGTCGCAGGGCGAAGGCGATACCACCGGGCCGTGGAATTCCGGGGGCCAATGGCAGGTCGTCTCCGAGCGCAAAGAGCAAGCGGCGGTCGATGGCGGCGATGGGCAGGCGACGGTCAAGCTCGGCACGGCCGCGAAACGACTCGACGAGCAAGCGGCAAAGCGCACCGCCTCGCGCGCCGATATCGATCCGGTGACGGGCGCCGAGCTAGGCTCGGGCGCGGTGGCGATGACCCCGCGGGAATAGCCGCCTGTCTTGGCGATGCCCGGGCTTGGTCCGGGCATCCTGGGGGCGCCGTTGCCGCTCGACGATCCGAGACCGCGCCTGGCTGCGCTGGCCACCGCCGCGCCGGCTGCGCCCCGCCTCCGGCACCGCGTCCGGTCGGGTCGGGCTTTCTTGGCTCTGGGCCCCGCAATGCTGGCGGCGACGGCCTATATGGACCCTGGGAATTTTGCGGTGAACATTGCCGCCGGCAGCCGGTTTGGCTATCGACTGCTGTGGGTGGTGCTGGCGGCCAACCTCATTGCCGTGCTGTTTCAGGCGCTGTCGGCCAGGCTCGGCTTAGCGAGCGGACGCAATCTCGCCGAGCTGTGCCGCGAACGGCTGCCGCTGCCGGCGGTGCTGGCGATGTGGGCGCTCAGCGAGCTTGGTGCGATGGCCACCGACCTCGCCGAACTCGTCGGTGGCGCCATCGGCTTTGCGCTGTTGGCGGGCGTGCCGGTATTTGCCGGCCTGCTGATCACCGCCGGCATCACCTGTGCGATCCTGACGCTCGACCCGACGGGTCTGCGGCCGATCAAAATCATCGTCGCGGCCTTTGTCGCGGTGATTGGCGGCTGCTACCTCATCGAGCTGTGGGTGGCGCCCCTCGACTGGCGCAGCGCCGCCGCGGGCGCGCTGGTCCCCAGCCTGCCGGGGCCGGGAGCGGTGCCGATCGCGGTCGGGATCATCGGCGCGACGGTGATGCCGCACGCGCTCTACCTCCATTCCGGATTGGTCCAAGACAGCGGCGCGCATGCCCTGTACCGGCGTCAGGCATTACGGCGCAGCAATGGCGCGGTCGTGGCGGCGCTCGGAACGGCCGGGCTGATCAACCTGGCGATGGTGGCGATGGCCGCCGCTGCGTTCTTTGGCCGCGGCGAAATCGCAGGGATCGGGTCCGCCTATCGAACCTTGGGTCCGCTGTTGGGGGCGGGCGCCGCTGCCGCGTTTCTGGCTTCGCTGATCGCTTCGGGCATTTCCAGCGCCATTGTCGGCACCTTGGCCGGCCAGATCATCATGCAGGGCTTTGTCGGGTTTGGCATTCCGCTCTGGCTGCGCCGGCTTGCGACAATGGCGCCGGCCGTGGCGGTGGTCGGGCTCGGTCTCGACACGACGAAGGCACTGGTGCTCAGCCAAATCGTGCTGTGCTTGGCCCTTCCGGTGCCGATGCTGGCGCTGGTCGCGTTCACGGCGCAGCGCGACGTGATGGGCCCCAGCGCCAATCGGCCGTTGACCACGGCGGTCGCGATCGCCGCGGCGGTGCTCGTTCTGGCGTTCAACGCCGTGCTGGTGGTGCAGTCGCTCTGATTCAAAGCCCGCGCTCCCGAGGCAGCGGAACCGATTGGCGGCGGCCCGGTGTTGACCTTGGCATCTGCAATCGAGCCCAGGTGACAGCGATGATCAGGGAAATGCTCGGCATTGCCGAAGGCATCCTACAGGATCTGCACAACGACCACAGCGAGGTCGCGACACTGATCGACCGCATCATGGAAACGAACGACGCGGGTGAGCGCGACGCGCTGTTCGACGAGATGAAGACAAAGCTTCTCGCCCATTCGAAGGCCGAGGAAGAGGTGTTTTACCGGGCGCTCGAGAACTCGGCGAACCGGGAGTCACGGAATTTTGTGGGCGAGGCGGCGAACGAGCATGACACGGTCGAGCGGCAGCTGCAAAAAATGTCGGCCGGCGACAAGGTGACCGATACCTGGACGGCCGAGCTGACGCGGTTGCGCGACCTTGTCGAACACCACGTCGATGAGGAGGAGAGCACCGGGTTCAGCTGTGCGCGCGACGATTTTTCAAAGGACGAGCTCGAAGCGATGGCGCCGCGCTTTCAGGAGCGCAAGCAGGAGCTGATGCTGAGCATCGGCTGAACCCGGCAACCGCCGCCGCAAAAGGCCGCCCGGCGCTCGCCGCGGCGGCCTTTTTGCTTGCCGCCGGTTAGCTCAACTGAGGCCGTAGAGCGCGGCGGCGTTGTCGTGTGTCAATTTGCGCCGCATCTCGGGCGAGAGCCCCCGCATCTGGCGCTCGATCGCGGCGCGCGAGTTGGGCCACACGCTGTCGGGGTGGGGGTAGTCCGAGGCCCATAAGAGGTGGCCGTCGCCAAAGAACGGGATCAGCGACATCGCCGCGTGGTCTTCCTGAAAGGTCGCCCAAATCTGGCGCTTGAAGAGTTCGCTGGGCTTGGTTTCGAGCGCGGCCCCGCCCTTGTCGGCCCAGAACTCCTTGGCTTCCCACAACCGCCAATGGCGATAGTCGAGCTCCTGGACGAGCCAGGGGAGCCAGCCGGTGCCGGCCTCGGCCATGACCAGCTTGAGCCGAGGGTGGCGTTCGAGAATCCCCCAGGCAAACAAATCGACAAAGGGCTCGAGAAAATTATTGAGAAACCCCTTGGTGTTCTCGAACACGCTCGCGGCCTTGCCGGCGACACGGCTGTTGGCGTTCGGCAGAAAGACCGTGATGTGCCAGGAGAGGATGATCCCGCTGTCTTCGAGCGCCGCCCACAATTTCTCCCAGGCCGGGTCGTCGAGCTTTGGCTTGATGTTGGCGATCATCAAGGTGACTTGGCGCACCCCGCCTTTGGCGGCCAGGCGCAGCAATTCCTGCGCGGCGCCGTCCGGGGTTTCGGGCAGCATCGGCACGCCTATCAGCCGGTCGGGAGCGGCGGCGCAAAATTCGAGGAGCCAATCGTTGTAGACGCGATAGCAGGCCTCGCGCAGCAGCGGGTCCTCGGTCGAGATCTGAAAAATCGGGCCGAAGATGACCTGGGTTGCGACCCCGTCGCGATCCATATCGGCGAGGCGCAGCGCGGCAACCGCCGGGCGGCGCTCGCTTTGGTCGACGATGCCGCCGCGGTCGAAGGCGTTGTAGAGCGGCTTCGGCCGGGCGAGCTGCTCGGGTCCTTGTTGCCTGCCGACCCAGCTGCCCCAAACCCGGCCGTCGCAAACCCATTGCGCAAGCCCGTCGCGTTCCTCGACATGCGGCGCGCGATGGCGCAATGCCGCCGGCAGCCGGGCGGTCCACAAATCCGCCGGCAACTGTCCCAAATCCATGTGGTCGTCGCACGAAATCAATTCGTTCGGCATATGTCACCTCGCTTTGCGCCGAGCATCGTTCGGACCGCCAGCATGTGACCAAATCCGCCGCGCCGGCAAGCAGGTGGCGCTTCGATTTGGAGGGTTACCTTGACGACCGCGTCAGGGGTTGGCCGGGAAGCTGATCCAATCAGCGAGAGCGCGGCTGCCGGCAATGCATCCTGCCCGCGCTCAGGCACCCGCGACCATCGCCCGCCCGGCGAACGCGGTTAGGGCGGTGCCCGGTTGGCGTTTGTCCGCCAATGGCGTATATAGCGCATTGTGAATCCGCCTTTGCAGACGGTGGTCGAGACACCCGAGTTCGTAGCGAGCGCGAGGCGGGCGCTGGCAGATGCGGAGCGTAACGAGCTGATCGACTTTCTTGCCGCGAATCCCGGCGCCGGCGAGTTGATGCCCGGAACGGGCGGAGCCAGGAAGCTGCGATGGGGTGCCAAAGGGAAAGGCAAGCGGGGCGGGGCACGGGCAATCACCTATTACGGAGGCCCGGATTTGCCGGTTTTTCTATTGACGGTTTCGCCAAGGGCGAGCGGTCGAACCTGACACAAGCCGAGCGTAACGAGTTGCGCCAAGTGTTGGGCGGGTTGGCAGCCGAATATCGGGAGAGGGCAGGTTAGCATGTCGAAGGCGGGAGCAAGCATCCTGAAGGGCGCGCATCAGGCCCTGGCATATGCAAGAGGGGCTCGCGACGGTTTTGTTGCCCATGTCCCCGAGCAGGTGGATGTAACGGCAATTCGGACGCAGCTCGGCTTGTCCCAAGGCGAATTTGCAGCACGCTTCGGATTTAAGCTGGATGCGTTGCAAAATTGGGAGCAAGGTCGCCGCCGGCCTGACGGCGCGGCCCGCGCCTTCCTTCGCATAATCGAGCGTGAGCCCGAAGCCGTATTGCGTGCGCTGGCGGAATAGCGCCTCGATGAACAGGATAAGGCCGCATGCCGTGGGACGGCGCTCCGGGCTTGCCTGTGAGACCGGAGCCCCGACCCAGAAATTAGCTTGAAATTGGCTTGCTATTCGGCGGCGGCGCGGGCGGGTGCTACGAATTGCGAGATCCATTTGTTGCGGCGGCGCAGGCCCTCGCGATACATCGCCTCGAATTCGTCCGGCGGGAAGGTGTGCGTCGAGGGGCGCGCCAGCAATGCCTCGGTCCACGCTTTCAACCGTGGGAATTTTTCGAGGTGTCCGAGCCGGCGCACCCGGTCGAGGAAATGATAGCGCTGCAAAAAGGGCGCATAAGCGGCGTCGACCAGCGAATATTTGGCGCCGTTGAAGAACGGCCCGGCGCCTTGCTTTTCGAGCGCCTTTTCGAGGCGGTCGAAAGCATCCGGGATTTTCGCCGCCGCGCCGGCATAGTCGGCTTCGGTGTCGGCGTAGGCGGTCGCCGTCACCGCGCTCGCAAAGCCCGGCACGTAATCGGTCCAGGCGCGGTTGATCGCGCGCGCGACCGGGTCTTCGGGATGCAGCCGCGGGGCGATCGTCTCATCGAGGTATTCGTTGATCGCATTCGATTCGAACAGCGACACGCTGTCGTCGATGCGCAAGACTGGCACCTTTTTGTGCGGCGAGATCGCGAGAAACCAGTCGGGCCGGTTATCGGGCTCGATGTGGCGCAATTCGAACGGCGTGTTCTTTTCGCGCAATACGATCGCCGAGCGCTGCACCCAAGGGCAGGTCTTGAAGCTCACCAGCATGTATTTCGGCATGGCGTCCTCGCGCTGAGGGAAAACGAGGCGGCGATCATCGCACGGCGAACGGCGCCGGTGCAAACCGGATGCCGGCTTGCGGCGCGACGGGCGGGCTCTTCGCCGGATCGAGAGCGCGCGATCGGCCTTGTCGCGCCGCTCTTTCGGAGGCAGATTGCCGCTGCCGCAGGGAGCCCTTTGCATGAGGAACACCGTCGCCGCCCATAGCGGCCGCCATTTTCTGCAAATTCCCGGGCCGACCAATGTGCCCGACCGGGTGTTGCGGGCGATCGCGATGCCGACGATCGACCATCGCGGACCGGAATTTGCCGAGCTCGGCAAGGAAGTCGTCGCCGGCTTGAAGCGGGTGTTCCAGACCGAGGGGGATGTCGTCGTCTACCCGTCCTCCGGCACCGGCGCCTGGGAGGCTGCGTTGTCGAACACGATGTCGCCCGGCGACCGGGTGCTGATGTTCGAAACCGGGCATTTCGCGACCTTGTGGCGGCAGATGGCGACGCGGCTCGGCCTCGCGGTCGAGTTTGTTGCCGGCGATTGGCGGCACGGCGTCGATCCCGCGCTCGTCGAGGAAAAGCTCGACGCGGATGGCGGCCATGAAATCAAGGCGGTCTGCATTGTCCACAACGAAACCTCGACCGGCGTGGCGAGCCGGGTCGCCGAGGTGCGCGCGGCGATCGACCGGGCCGATCATCCGGCGCTCTTCATGGTCGACACGATCTCCTCGCTTGCCTCGATCGATTACCGCCATGACGAGTGGGGCGTCGATGTAACGGTCGGCGGCTCGCAAAAGGGGTTGATGCTGCCGCCGGGGCTCGGCTTCAACGCCGTCTCGAAAAAGGCGCTGGCGGCGGCCGAGACGGCGCAATTGCCGCGCTCCTATTGGGATTGGCGGGCGATGCTCGAAACCGCTCGCACCGGGTTTTTCCCGTACACACCGGGGACGAATTTGCTGTTCGGGTTGCGCGAGTCGCTGCAGATGCTGCTCGACGAAGAAGGGCTCGGCGCGGTGTTCAAGCGCCATGCCCGCCACGGCGAAGCGACGCGGCGCGCGGTTGCCGCCTGGGGCCTCGAAACCGTCTCTACCGACCCGCGCGAGCATTCGAACTCGCTGACCGCGATCATGATGCCTGACGGGTTCGACGCCGACCGATTGCGCGAGACGATCCTCGACGCTTTCGACATGTCGCTCGGCACCGGCCTCGGCCGGCTCAAAGGCAAGGCGTTTCGCATCGGCCATCTCGGCCATTTCAACGATTTGATGCTGTGCGGCACATTGAGCGGGGTCGAGATGGGTTTGCACCGTGCCGGGGTGCCACATCGGCCGGGCGGGGTCGCTGCCGCGCTCGAATACCTGGCGTCGCCGACGGCTTAGGGAGGGGGAGAACGGATGCTTGCCGAACACGCCGCGGAGGCGGCCCGGCTCCTTTGCGAGGCGCGCGCCTCGGCTAGGCCGCTCGCCGAATTGCCGGCGTCCTGCCGGCCCGATTCCGACGCCGACGCCTACCGGATCCAGGACGCCGTCATCGCGCGGCTCGGCGAGGCGGTCGGCGGCTGGAAAATCGGGGTCGCGAGCGAAACCGCACCCGCCTTTTGCGCGCCGATCCTGGCCCACATGATCCGTCCGAGCCCCGCCGCCTACCGCGCCGAAGAATTGCGGCTGATCGGCATCGAAGGCGAATTGGCGCTTCGTCTCGGCCGCGACCTGCCGCCGCGCGACAAGCCCTATGACCGCACCGAAGTGATCGAGGGTGCGACTCTGCATCCGGCGGTCGAGATCGTCGATTCCCGGTTTCCCGATCCGCGCCTGCTCGAGCGGCCGGTCATGCTTGCCGACAATTACGGAAATGGCGGGCTCGTCTACGGCGCCGCGGTCCCGGATTGGCCGGCGCGCGACCTCGCCGCGACACAGATGACGATCACCGCCGATGGCCGGCCCTTTGCCGACAGCAGCGCCGGGGTCAAGCGCGACCCGGTGGCGGCGCTCGTCGAGTTCGCCAATCTGATGCGCTCCCGCGGCGGCGCCAAGGCCGGCTCGATTGTCACCACGGGGTCCTGGACCGGTCTCGAATTCACCCGGCACGGGGTCCGGATCGTCGCCGATTTCGGCCCGCTTGGCCGGATCGACATCGCCTTTGCATGAGCGGGTCCGAGGGATAGCCATGCTGGCCGAACACGCCGCGGAAGCGGCACGGCTCCTGTGCGAGGCGCGCGCGGCCGCCCGGCCGCTGACCGAATTGCCGGCTTCCTGCCGGCCGCATTCCGACGCCGACGCCTATCAGATCCAGGATGCGGTGACCGCACGCCTCGGCGAGACGATCGGCGGCTGGAAGGTCCGCATCGCGACGATCACCGGTGCCGCACTCTGCGCCCCGATTTTCGCCCGGATGATCCGGCCGAGCCCCGCCGCCTATGCCGCGTCGGAATTGCGGCTGATCGGGGTCGAAGCGGTGCTCGCCTTTCGCCTCGGCCGCGACCTGCCGGCGCGGGCCGAGCCGTACAATCGCGCCGAGACGATCGACGGGGCGAGCCTGCATCCGGCGGTCGAAATTTTCGATTCGCGCTACGCCGATTTCCGGGCGGTCGACCGCGCCTCGGTGCTCGCCGACAATGCCTCGAACGGCGGGCTCGTCTACGGCGCAGCGATCCCCGATTGGCAGGCGCTCGATCTCGTCCGCACCCGGATCAACGTCAGCGAAGACGGCAAAACCGTCGCCGAGAGCGGCCGCACCCCGCCGCGCGACGCGGTCGCGGCCCTCATCGATTTTGCCAATCTGGCGAGCCACCGCAGCGGTGCGAAGGCCGGCATGGTCGTCGCCGTCATGCCCTGGACCCCGCTTCATTTTACCGAGCGCGGCAAAAGCATTGCCGCCGATTTCGGTCCGCTCGGCCGGATCGAGATCGGCTTTCCGGGCGGCGATTGAGCGCCTCCGCGCCTGCCACAACCGCCGGCTATGGCCGGGTCGCCCGCGGCTTTCACTGGCTCATTGCCGCACTTCTCGTCATCGTCGTCGCCTTTGGCTGGGCCGCCGCAGCGGCGCCCTTGAGCACGCCGCCGCGCGCTCCCCTGCTGCTGCTGCACCGGTCGATCGGCCTGACAATTCTCGCCGCCATGGTGCTGCGCGCGTTGTGGCGCTGGCGCCATCCGCCACCGCCTTTGCCGCAAGCCGTCGGGCGGGCGCAGAGGACGCTCGCAGGCCTCACCCATTTCTCGCTCTACCTGGTGCTGATCGCGATGCCGCTCGCCGGCTATGTCAACGCCGCCGCGGCCGACCATCCGGTGAGCTTCTTCGGCATTGCCGCGATCCCGCCGCTGCTGCCGACCGACAACCGGCTGTCGCAGATCGCGATCGCGATCCATCTCGTCGGGCAATATGCGGTTTACGCTTTTGTCGCGCTCCATGTAACCGGTGCGCTCTATCACGGCGTGTTGCGCCGCGACGGCGTGCTCGACCGGATGCTGCCGCGGCGACGCGCGACCTAGCCCGCTTCGGCGGCGACCAGCGAGAGCCGGGCGCGGAAATAGTCGAGGGCCTCGGCGAGGGTACGCGTC
>DASXAM010000098.1:0-13492 GCA_036404275.1 Allostellaceae bacterium | reverse complement strand
CGGCGGTCATCGGCGGTCGAGCCATGCGGCGGCGACGGCGGCGATCACCGCCAGCGAGGCGCGGGCGCCGGCCGCCTCGCCCTTTTCGAAATCGCCGTCCGCGACCGCCATCTGGTTGGTGACGTGGGCGATGCACAGCACAGGCTTCGCCCGCGCGCGAGCGAAGGCGTACAACGCCGCCGCCTCCATTTCGACGGCGAGAATGCCGCGCGACCGCGCCCGCGCGATCGCTGCAGCGGTTTCGCGAAACGGCGCGTCGGTGGTCCAGCTGGCGCCCCGGCAAACGGGCTCGCCGGCCGCGGCCAGCGCGTCGAGCGCCAAGCTCACCAGCGCCGGATCGGCCTCGGCAAAATCGGCTGGCGGCAAGTAATGATAGCTGGTGCCTTCGTCGCGCAGCGCGCGGTCGATCACGACAAAATAGGGCGGCGGCCCGCGATCGACGATTTGGCCCGCCGAGGTCATGCTGACGAGCAACCGGCAGCCGCAAGCAAAGAGCTGCTCGGCGACCAGCACCGCGAACGAGGCGCCGACTGCGCAGGCGACGATGCCAAAGCGGATCCCCTGCTGCTCGAACTCGAACAGCTCGGTGTGATAGCAGGCCCAGCCGGGCGAGCGGCCGGTGGCACCCTCACGGCGCAGCGCGCGCAGAATGTCACCGTCGGGATCGAGCAGGCAGACCGCCGGGACGTCGATCGCCGGCAAATCCTTCTGGCGCCGCGCCTCGCGCAACAGGTTCGCCGGCTCGAACACCGAGGCCGCCGCATGATCCTTGCCGTCGAGGATCGGCGGCGGGGCGTGCCGGTCGCCGTTTTTGTCCATGCCGAGGCTTGTCCGGCAAGTCGCTCCTGCCCGTCAAGCGGCGATCGGGTGCTACGCCGCGGTCAGGGCTCGGCCTTTTGAGTTTCGGCCTGGCGACGCAGCGCGGTGAGGGTGGTGCGGGTGGTGATCTGGTCGGGGTCCATGGCGAGCTCGAGGATGGCGGTGCGGTTGCCGCGGGCCGCTTCTTCGAAAGCGGGCGCGAAGTCCTCGGTGCGCGAGATGCGCCCGGCAAAGGCGCCGTAGGCCCGGGCGAGGGCCGGGAAATCGGGGTTCTTTAAATCGGTGCCGAGAACGCGGCCGGGGAAGCGGCGCTCCTGGTGCATGCGGATCGTGCCGTACATCGCGTTGTTGAAGAGGAGGATGATCGGGCCCGGCCCCGTGGCGAGCGAGGTCGCCAATTCCTGGCCGGTCATCATAAAGCCGCCGTCGCCGACACAGCCGACGACCATCCGGTCGGGATGGACGAGCTTGGCCGCGACCGCCGCCGGGACGCCATAGCCCATCGCCCCGCTCGTCGGTCCGAGTTGGCGGCCGGGCCGGCGGTATTGCAGAAAGCGGTTGGGCCAGCCGCTGAAATTGCCGGCATCGCTGGTGACGATCGCGTCGTCCGGCAGGCGGTCGCGCAGCCAGCCCATGATTTCGCCGAGATCGAGCGCACCGCCGGCGGTGGCGGAGGAGGGGCGGAGGCCCGCCTCGTAATCGCCGCGCGCATCGGTTCGCCATTGCGCCCAGCGCCCGGCCGGGACCGGTGTCAATGCCGCAGCGGCGGCGGCGAATTCGGCCACGCCCGATTGGATCGGCAGGGCCGGACGAAAGACGCGGCCCAATTCCTCGGCGGCCGGATGGACATGGATCAGCACCTTGCCGGGGTCGGGGATGCCGAGCAGCGAATAGGATTGCGAGGTGATCTCGCCGATCCTGGCGCCGACGGCGAGCAGCAAATCCGCTTCCTTGATGCGGGCAACGAGCGCCGGGGCAGCGCCGGTGCCGAGATCGCCGACAAAGGAGGGCGAACGATTGTCGAGAATGTCCTGGCGGCGGAACGAGCAGGCGACCGGCAAATCGTTTTGCTCGGCAAAGCGGGCGATGTCGCGACAGGCCGCGTCGGTCCAGCCGCCGCCGCCGACCAGCACGACCGGCCGCTCGGATGCGGCCAGCAGACGGCGCAGTTCGGCGAGGTCGGCGGCGCCCGGATGCGCGCGCACCGGCCGATAGGGGCCGGAGACGGGTGCTGCGGCGCGGTCGCGCAGCATGTCCTCGGGCAAGGCCAGCACCACCGGGCCGGGGCGGCCGGAGGTCGCGACCTGAAACGCCTGGCTCACCAATTCCGGGATGCGCTCGGCCATGTCGATCTGCGCCGCCCATTTGGCGAGTGGCGCAAACATGCGGCGGAAATCGACCTCCTGAAACGCCTCGCGGTCGAGCTGGTGGCGCGCCACCTGGCCGACCAATACGACCATCGGGGTCGAATCCTGAAACGCCGTGTGAATGCCGATCGCGGCGTTGCAGGCACCGGGGCCGCGGGTGACCAGCAGCACGCCGGGCTTATGGGTCAATTTGCCGTAGGCCTCGGCCATAAACGCGGCACCACCTTCCTGGCGGCAGGTGACAAACCGGATTTGCGGCGCGTCGAAGAGCGCGTCGAGCACTTCGAGATAGCTTTCCCCGGCGACGCCGAAGGCCATCTCGACGCCATGCGCGGCGAGAGAGGCGACAACGAGCTGGCCGCCACTCATCGGAGCAAGATTCGCGCCTTTCATTGCACCTCCGGGTAACGGCCGCCGGCTGCACCGCTTGACGGGTCCGACGGCAAGATATCATATCCCGCTGTATATCGCCGGAGGCTCCCATGCGGGTCGCGAAATGGGGCAACAGCCTCGCCATCCGCCTCCCTGCCGCGGTGGTCGAGTCGCTGGAGCTCGAGGAGGGAGACGAAATCGAGGTGCACGTCGTCGGCGATCGCAGCTTCGACATCGCCCGAGACGAAAGCCGGGAGCGTGCGCTGGCACGGATCCGTGCCTTTCGCAAGGCCCTGCCGGCCGGCTGGAAATTCGACCGCGACGAGGCCAATGCCCGGTGAGAGGTCTGCGTCGCGCGAATTCCTCGACAGCAACATCCTCATCTATGCGTTCACCGGCGACCCGCGGGCAACGGCGGCGCAGGACCTGATCTCGCGCCGCTGCAATGTCAGCGTGCAGGGGCTCAATGAATTCGTCAATGTCGCAAGGCGCAAGCTCGGGATGAGCTGGGCCGAGATCGGCGAAGCGCTGGCCGCGATCCGAACCCTTTGTCGCAGTGTCCATCCAGTCGATCTCGGCACGCACAGCGAGGCGCTGCGGATTGCCGAGCGCTACGGGTTTGCGATCTATGATCCGCTGGTCATTGCCGCCGCCCTGCGCAGCAATTGCACCGTGCTGTGGTCGGAAGACATGCATGACGGCCTTCTCGTCGATGGGCGGCTGCGGATTGCCAACCCGTTTCGATAAAGATCGACGCCCGGGTCAGACCACCTGGTTGCGCAATTCTTGTTCGCCGCGCCACAGGCGCCCCAAATTGTCGCGCAGGATGTCGATGACGTTGTCTTCGTAGCGTTGGGTCTCGCCGGCGGTGTGCGGGGTGACCAGCACCTGCGCCATACCCCAGAGTGGTGACTCGGGCGGCAGCGGCTCTTCCGCGGTCACGTCGATGCCGGCGCCCGCGATCCGGCCGGCAGCGAGCGCGGCGATCAACGCGCTCTCGTCGACGACCCGGCCACGCGCGACGTTGACGAGGTACGCCGAGGGCTTCATTCGGCCGAAGGCGGCGGCGTCGATCAAATTCTCGGTCTCGCGGGTCAGCGGGCAGGTCAGCGCGACAAAATCGGCCTCGGGTAGCAGCGCGCCGAGCGCCGCCATCCCATCCACCGCATCGGCGGCGCCACGGCCGGCGGCGGGGTTGCGCCTGAGCCCGACGACGCGCATGTCAAAGGCCTTGGCAAGCCGGGCCAGGCGCCCGCCGATATCGCCGAGGCCGACAACCAGCAGCGTCTTGCCGCCGATCTCATCCTCGCGCGCGGCGATGTCGCCGATCATGCCGCGCCACACCCGCTGTCTCTGGTTGTCGCGTGCTTCGGGAAGCCGGCGGCTCAAGGCGAGCATCAAAGCCATCGCGTGCTCGGCGACGGCGCGCGCATTGACCCCGCGGGCGCTGGCGAGACGGATGCCGCGCCGTGCCAGCTCGGCCTTTGGGAACTGGTCGGTGCCGGCGCCGATCGATTGGATCAAGCGCAATTTCTTCGCTCGGTCGAGCAAGCCGTCGCGCCACAGCCCGGAGATCACCAGCACGTCGGCCTCGGCAAGGCGCCGTTCCAAGGTTTCGGGATCGCGCACCTCGAAGCTCGCAATGCCGGTCGCGAGCGCGGCGAAGCGCTCGCCCAGCCGGTACGCGACATGGGCAAAGCAGATCGCAATCTCGTTCTCGGGCGGAAGCATCAGCGCACTCCGTTCGCTGCCTTGCGGTATCATCCCGCGATTCGACGGCCGCTGTCGCGACGAAAGGGCAGGCGATGAGCAACCCCGCATTCGAGTTCGATCACATCCACATCATCAGCGAAAACCCGCGCGCCTCTGCCGACTGGTATGTCGAGATGCTCGGAGCGCGCATCGCCGCTGACACCGTGGCACGCGGCGCGCCGCAGATTTTTGTCGAGCTCGGCGGCATGACCATCCTGATCCGCGGGCGGCGTCCGGGCGAGACGCCGGTCCCGGCTCGGCCGATCCGGCGATATGCCGATTCTTCCAGCCATGGCGCCTGGGGGACCGACCATTTCGGCTTTCGCTATCGCGGCGACCTGACCGCCTTCTGCACCGAGCTGCGCGGTAAAGGTGTCACGTTTCCGGTCGAGCTGAAGCGCGGCGTCGGCGGCAGCCTTCTGTGCTACGTCGCCGCGCCCGATGGCGTCAGCATTGAGTTGATGGAGTGCTGAGCACCGCCCTTCCCATATCCGGACGGTGATGGAGGGCAAATCGTAATTTGGTGGAAGCCGAAGCAGCGAGACAGCTATGCGTATTGTTAGCGGCACGATTACAAACGGCGTCACCCTTGCGGCGAGCGACAGTCCGGTCCTGATCGGCGGCGTCGTCACCAACGACGGCACGGGAGCGACTGTCGGCGTCTACGGTGGCAGCGGCATTTACGGGGACATCCGCAATTTCGGCACCGTCGGCGATACGGGCACGTTTATCGGCATCGAGCTGACGGCAGCCGGCACCATCGTCAACGGCTCTCCGCTCGCGGGCGATGCATTGATCACCGGCAACAGCTATGGCGTGAAGCTGCTCAGCGACGCCACCCTGTCCAATTTCGGCACGATCACCAGCGCGTTCGCGGGCGCCCGCATAGAGGGCGGCGGCAGGTTGACCAACAGCTCGGGCGGATTGATCAGCGGCGGGGTGGCGGAAGGCGTCTCCTTCGACGAAACCGCGACGGTCGTGAACGATGGCTCAATTTTTTCGGCGAGCTTTATCGGGGTCGATATGGTCGGCGGCGGCCGGGTCGTGAACGGCGCGAGCGCGATCACCGAGAGCACGGTCAGCGGCAGCCAAAACGGTGTTTCGTTCGTGACCGGCGTGGCAACGCTGAGCAATTTCGGCACGATCACCTCGACGGCGAGCAACGGCTCGGCGGTGCAAGCCGGCTCGGGCATCACCTCGTTCCGGGTCACCAACGGCGCTGCGGCGTCGAATGCGGCGCTGATCTCCGGCGTGACCGGCGTCGTGGACAGCGCCGGCAGCGGAACAATCACCAATTTTGGCACGATCCTCGGCACCGGCGTGAGCGGCGAGGGGATCAAGCTTTCCGGCGGTGTGGTCGCCAATGGTTCGGCGGCATCGACAAAGGCGCGCATCCAGGGCCATTTTCTCGGGGTCTATCTCAGCGCGGCCGGGCGGATCACAAATTTCGGCACGATCGCCGGCGGCGGCGGCGCCATCCTGTTGACGGCGGGCGGCACGATCGTCAATGGCGGCCGCACCGATCCCGCGGCGACGATCGGCACCGGCTCGGACGGAATCGACACATTCGGGACCGTCGCCGCAACGGTCACCAATTTCGGCACGATCAGCGGCACGCATTCGGCGATCTCGTTCGGCGAGGCCAACGATGTGCTGACCGTGGCGGCGGGGGCGAAATTCGTCGGCGCGGTCAGCGGCGGCGCCGGCGTCGATACGGTGACGTTCACCGGCGGCGGCACCCTGGCGATCGCGAAATTCAGCGGCTTCGAGCACCTGGTGCTGTCGGCGACGAGCCGAGACGCGCTCACTTTGACCAGCGCCAATTTTGCCGGCGTGACCGCCGCCACGATCATCGTCAGCGGCGGCGCTCCCGGCGATACGCTCAACGCGGGATCGCTCGGCAGCGGCAGCATGCTCGTCTATCAGGGCGGCAGCGGCGCCGACATCATTACCGCCGGGAAGAGCATGACGATCACCGCCGCCGGCGGCGCCAACGAGCTCATCTTCAAGACCGCGGGCAACACCGACACATTGACCGATTTCGCCGCCTCGGCGAGCAATGAGATCGTCTTCGGCAATGCGGTCTTTGATCTCGGGCTGTCGGGGGCGAGCGGCACCCCAAAGCCGCTACCCGCCAACCTCTTTGCTGCGAACAAGACTGGCGCCTGCACGACGACGACCCAGCGCTTTGCCTACGACACAAATAACGGCAAGTTGTTTTTTGACAAGGACGGGAGCGGCAGCGCCTCGCACCAGCTGGTCGCGACGCTGACCGGTGCGCCGCACCTCGCCGCCGCGGATTTGTTCTACATCTCGTGATACCGATGAAAGCGACGGCAATTCGCATTGTGCTGGCCGCGGCGGTCGGGCTGTTCGGGTTCTCCGCCCAGATAAAAGCCGAGGCGCTGCAACCAAGCGCCGATCCGGCCGAACGACTGTTTCAGCTCGGGAAATTTGCCGAGTCCGCGAACCTCTACGCGCGCATCGCGGCACGCCACCCCGGGGATTTTGTGGCAACCCTCCAGCTCGGCCGCATCGCATTGCTGGCGAACCGTCTCGACGACGCGCAGAAATGGCTGGAAAAAGCGTTGGCGCTGCGGCCGGGAGACGCCGATGCGAAGGTGATGCTGGCCGAAGCGTTCTACCGGCGCGACGATTTCGTAAAGGCGGCGGCGGCGCTCGCCGGCGTCGCGGCCGGCAACAAGCTTCTCGTCGCGCAATATCCGACGCTGAACCGTGCCAAGCTGGAAAGCTTCAGGAGCCTGAAGCCTTATGAACTGCGCGGCGATGGCGACAGCATACGGGTCAAATTCGTGAAAACCGCGCCACTGCCGGTGATTAGCGTGCGCGTCAACGGAGGTGCCGACGTCAACTTCTTTATCGACACCGGAGCCTCCGAAGTCGCGCTCGACACCGACTTCGCCAAAGAAATCGGCATTCCGCAATTCGGCGGCGTCGAGGGCACCTTTTCCGGCGGCCAGCACGCCGAGGTCGGGAACGGGCGGATCGCAAGCCTTGCCCTCGGTGGCTGGACGATTGCGAACCTGCCGGTCGCGATACTTCACTTGCGCCAGCTTTCCGGGGACCTGGGCGTCAAGCGCATCGATGGGTGCATCGGCACCACCCTCTTCTACCATTTCCTCGCGACCCTCGATTACCCGGGCGCCGAGCTCGTGCTCCGCCGCAAGACAGCCAACAGCGGTGCGCCGTCCGCAAACGGTTTATCGCGGCGGAGGGTTTCGGTTCCGTTCTGGATCGCCGGCGACCATTTCATGGTCGGTTGGGGCCGTATCGAAAAGCTGCCGCCAGCGCTGCTGTTTGTCGATACCGGTCTCGAAGGAGCGGGCGTCAAGCTCGCGCAATCGGTCATCGCCAAAGCCGGGATCAAGCTCGAGCAGGACAAAGCATCCGAAGGCGTCGGGGGCGGCGGCTCGCTGAAGATCGTGCCGTACACGGTGAGCCGGGTTTCGTTCGGCGGCATCCGCGAAACGGACGTGCCGGGCCTCTATGACGGGCCGTTCCCGTGGGAATACACGTTCGGCTTTCACTTGGCCGGCATGGTCGGCCACGATTTCTTCAAGCGCTACGCGGTAACGTTCGACTTCGGAAAAATGCAGATTTTTCTGCAATAGCCGGAGGATTGACGAAGCGGCAATGCGCGCAAGCCTCTTTCCGCCGGCGGTGCGGGGTGCGATGGTCGTCTGATGGTTCCGCTCTCGGTGCTCGACCTGTCGCCGATCGTCGAAGGCGGCGACGCCCGACAGGCGTTGCAGAATTCGCGCGATCTGGCGCGCCATGTCGAGGCGCTCGGCTATCGCCGCTACTGGATGGCCGAGCACCACAATCTGCCGGGGATCGCCAGTGCCGCGACTGCGGTGGCGCTCGCCCATGTAGCGGCCGGCACCAGCACGATCAAGATCGGCGCCGGCGGCATCATGCTGCCGAACCATGCACCGCTATTGATCGCCGAGCAGTTCGGCACGCTCGCCGCCCTTCATCCCGGCCGGGTCGAGCTGGGGCTCGGCCGGGCGCCGGGCTCGGACCAGGTCACCGCGCGGGCGGTGCGCCGGGCGCTGCTCGGCGGCGCCGACAGCTTCCCGCAAGACGTTGTCGAGCTGATGCATTATTTCGAGCCGGTTGAGCCTGGGCAGGCGGTGCAGGCGGTGCCCGGCGCCGGGCTCAGGGTGCCGATCTGGATTTTGGGGTCGAGCCTCTTTGGCGCGCAGCTCGCCGCCTATCTCGGCCTCCCCTTTGCCTTCGCCTCGCATTTCGCGCCGACGATGATGACGCAGGCGATCGAGATCTATCGCGAACGGTTCCGGCCCTCGGCGCAGCTGGCACTGCCGCATGTGATGCTCGGGGTGGTCGTCGTTGCGGCGGAATCAGACGAGGAGGCACGGTATCTGTTTTCGTCATTGCAGCAATCGACCTTGAACAACCGCACCGGTCATCCGGGCCGGGTGCCGCCGCCGGTCGCGGATTTCGAGGCGCGGCTCGATCCCTATGCGCGCGCCATCCTCGCCGACTCGCACGCCGCCGCCATTGTCGGCGGCCCGGACACGGTACAGCGCGGCCTCGACGATTTCATCCGCCGCACCGGCGCCGACGAGCTGATGGTGACCGCCAATATTTTCGATCACGAGAAGCGTAAGCGGTCATTCGAAATCGTCGCGGAATTGCATGGCGGGATGAAGGCGGTGGCGTAACCCGTCAGCCGGCCGCCCGGTACCATGTCTGCGCGCAGCGCGGCGACCGCGGCGCGGAGGTTGGGGGCGGCCGGCACTTGAATGTCTCGGTCGGGCTCGACGCTACCGAGCCGCAGTGCCTCGCCGCGGAATCGCTTCGGCCGAGCGGCTGGTGCCGGACCGTACCGACTGCATGGTCCGGCAGCGTTCCGTCCTCGTAATCCCCGGCTACGGCGCAACCGACGCCGGCATGCTCAAGACGATCGCCGAAGCCGCTCAGCCCGGCTCCGGAGCTACCAGCGATAGATGCGCGCGAGGCTGTCGCCCATCAGCTTGGCGCGGTCGCCGGTCGAGAGGCGGTCGGTCATCTTGAACGCCTCGACGCCTTGCCCGTAGGTCAGCAATTTGACGGCGCGCGTCCAGTCCGTGCCCCACAGGCACCGGTCGAAGCCAAAGGCATCGAAGATGCGGGCGAGCGGGTCCCAGATGTCGGGGTAGGGGAAGGGGCGGTGCGACAAGGTGCACGCCCCGCTGATCTTGATTGCGATGTTGGGGTGGGCGGCGAGCGCCAAGACTTTTGGCAAATCGGCCCAAGCCTCGGCCGGGGCGGGCGGCTGTTGCGGTTGCGATAGCCCGAGGTGATCGATCACCAGCTGCGTGCCCGGGTTGCGTGCAGCCAGCGCGCCCGCCTGCTCGAGCCGCCCGCTGCACGCCAAATTGACCGGCAACGAATGCTGCGCCGCCGCCGCCAGCACCCGGTTGAGGGCGGGGTCGGCCGGATCGGTCGAAGCCGCGTCTCTGAGAAAGACCCGGATGCCGACCGTGCCGCGCGTCGCCGCCCAGTCGGCGATCGTATCGCGCACGGCGGGATCGGTCGGATCGACCGGCTTGACCAGCCGGAACCGGGTCGGATGCGCATTATAAACCTCGAGCGCATAGCTCGCATCGTAGCGGTACATCGAGAACGGTGAGACCAGCACCGCACCGTCGACCCCGACCGCATCCATGGCGCCGACCATGTTGTCGCCGCTGACCTCCGCCGGCCCGATGAGAGTGCCGGCCCACGGGCGGCCGGGATGGTTGCGCTCATAGGCGTGGACCTGGGAATCGTACATCGGCATGGCTTCGGCCCTCCTCGGGTAATCGCGGCCGTTTTCGTCATGCCCGCGGAAAGCGGGCATCCAGAGCAGGTACCGTATCATTGCCCCTGGACCCCCGCTTTCGCGGGGGTGACGAAGGGAACGGGGGGTGACGAGAAAAGAGTGCGGGTGATGCGAAAGAGTGAGGGGAGTGACGGAAAGGCTAAGCAAGAACTCTCCCCGTGCCTGACACACGATTTACAGATACTTCGCCGGGCGGATCATTGCCCGCCACATGTGTGCCACCGGGCTGTTGTCGAAGCCGAGCCCCTCGTTCGGCTGGCGGAAGTTGCGGCCGATCACGTCTTCGAACTCTTCGAGCTCGACATGCACGTTCGGGTCGAATGAGTAGATGTCGTGCACGGTGATCATCCGCCCCGACATGTACCATTTGTGGTCGCGCATCCGCTTGTAGTCTTCTTCAATATAAGGATCGGGCCGGTATTCCTGGCCAAACGAGGTGATGTAGGATTGCGGGTATTCATAACCGACCGAATCGTCGGGATAGAACCGCAGAACCTGATGCGCGCGGATCGCCCAGGCGACTTCCGGCTCGACATAGGGCTCGACCAATTGCGCGCCCCAATAGCCGTGATCGCCGCGGATAAAGCCGATCGTCGAGATGTCGTGCAGCAGACAGGCGAGCACCATCTTCTCGGGCAGGTTCGCCTTGACCGCATGCCGGGCGCTCTGCAGCAGGTGCATCGACGGGCCAAAGCGGTATTTGAAGAAGTCCATCAGGGTCGGCGCTTCCGGCATCGCCGGCAGCCGCGGATCGTCGCCCATCAGGACGCGGGCATTCGGATTGCCCTTCATCAGCGCTGCCGCGTTCGGCGCCGGCCCCATATCGCCCTCGGCCATCGAATAGAGCCGCGATTTGATGACGATGTAGTCGAGCTCCTGGGCCATCTTGGCTTCGAGCGCATCGGCGCGCTCGGACAGGCTCATCGCGTCGTTCATGTCGTTTCTCCGCGTTCCTCGGGTTTGCTTCGCCCGAGCCTAGCGAGCGCCGCCCATCGGCACAACGCGGCGATTGAAAAAAAGCAGAGCACTCGACCCGCGATCACGCGCATTAATCCCAGTATCTCCCGCCGAGGACAGGACCCGCCATGGACCGCCGACCCGCTGTGCCGCAGCATTGGGATGTGGACACCGATGTCGTGGTTGTCGGCTTTGGCGCCGCGGGAGTGGCCGCCGCGGTCACCGCGCATGACCTCGGCGCCAAGGTGCTGATTCTCGAAAAGGCGCCGGAGGGCGAGCATGGCGGCAATACGAGGGTCGCGGGCCAGGGTTATTTGAACACCGCCTCGGCGGCGGACGCCGCGGCTTATCTCAAGGCGCTATGCGGTCCCTACCCGGTGCCCGAGCCGATGGTCGAGGCCTGGGCCCAAGAAATGGGCCGCAACAACGAATGGCTCGAAGGCCTTGGCGGCGACCCGCAGGAGCACCAGCATCCGCCGATCGGGATCGAGTTCCCCGATCTGCCGGGCTCGTCCTGCGTCCACAAATTTCACGACGGTCCGACCTACGGCTATTCCTACACTTGGCAGCGCTTCGAGAGCCTGGTCAAGACGCGCCCGATCCGCGTGCTCTATGCGACCCCGGCATGCGAGCTGATCCAGGACGGCGTCACCGGCGAAATCCTCGGTGTGCGCGCCCGGCGACGCGATGAGGAGATTTGCGTCAAGGCGCGGCGCGGCGTGGTGCTGACCTGCGGCGGGTTCGAAAACAACCAGGAGATGATCCGAAATTACCTGCCGGGCATTCCTTATTGCTATACCTCGGGCAGTCCTTGGAACGAGGGCGACGGCATCCGTATGGCGATGGCGGTCGGCGCCGACCTCTGGCACATGAATAATTACGCCGGGCCGTCGATGGCGCTGAAGGTGCCGGAATTCCGCACCTCGTTCTCGATGCAGGCGCTGCATTTCAGCAAGGAAATGCCGGGTGGAATGATCGTCGTCGGCCCGGATGGGCGCCGCTTTTGCGACGAGAAATTCAAGACCCGCCACGGCAAGGTGCCCGTCGCCGGCCGCTGGCTGCCGCTCGCGACCCCGTACCCGATGTTCATGGTCTTCGACGAGGCGCTCTTTTCGGCGGGTCCGCTTTACGACAAGCATCCGAGCCACGGCTGGACCCAGATCATCGAGCGCTACCCGTGGAGCGAGGACAACCGCGCCGAACTCGAAAAAGGCTGGATCAAGACCGCCGCTGACATCCCATCCCTGGCCGGGAAGCTCGGCCTCGACCCCACAGTCCTTGCCGACGCCGTCACCCGTTGGAACCGCGATTGCGGCAAGGGCCGCGACGCCGATTTCGGCCGCCGGCTGATGCTGGCGCCCATCGCCGAGCCGCCATTCTATGCCGTCGAGCTCTCGCCCTCGATGCTGAACACCCAAGGCGGCCCGCGCCGCAACGAGAGGGGCCAAATCCTCCGCCCCGACGGCACGCCCATCCCGCGGCTCTACAGTGCCGGCGAGCTGGGCTCGATCTACAGCTACCTCTACCAGGGGACCGGCAATATCGGCGAATGCCTCGCCTTCGGCCGCATCTCCGGCAAGAACGCCGCCGCCGAGCCGGCGTGGGATACCGCTAGCCGAAATGACGGATGAGCGCGGCGAGCGTCTCCTCGGGCGCTTCTTCCGGCACATAATGTCCGCAGGGCAGGGCACCGCCGGTGGCGTCGGTTGCGTAATGGCGCTGCCAGACCGCCAAAACGTCGCCATGCACCCCCTCGGTATGGCTCTTGGCGCCCCAGATCACCAGGAGCGGCACCCCGATCTTGCGGCCGGCCTCGAAATCGGCGGTGTCCATCTCGAGGTCGCAGGTGGCGCAGGCGCGATAGTCGGCGCACGACCCCTTGATCGTCTTCCAATTGAAGCAGCGGACGTATTCGGCAAAGGCTTCGGGATCGAAAAAGCCGAGACCGATGCCGGGCTTCGACAATTTCTTTTCCATGTACCATTGCGCCGGCACCCCGGCGAGCATGCGTTCGGGGAAGTCGTAGGGCTGCGCCATCAGCGCCCAATGCCAGGAGCGCAATGCCCACTCGCGCGAGGTATGGGTCCAGATGTGGTGGTTCGGCAGAATGTCGATCAGGGCAGCGCGCTCGACCCGGTCGGGGTGGTCGAGGCACATGCGCGCGGTGGTGCGCGCGCCGCGGTCGTGCCCGGCGACAAAGAATTTGCGGTAGCCGAGCTGCTGCATGACCTCGACCTGGTCCTGCGCCATCGCCCGGAACGAATAGTTGATGTTGTTGTCGCCCGCATCTTCCGGGCCGATGCTGTCGCCATAGCCGCGCAGATCGGGTGCCACGACGTGAAAGCGCTCGGCGAGCCGCGGCGCGATCTTGCCCCAC
>DASXAM010000097.1:0-12076 GCA_036404275.1 Allostellaceae bacterium | reverse complement strand
CCGGCAACCGCGTGCATAACTTTGGGGAGGTCGGATTTCATGCGCGTGCCGGCGCCGGCGGCGAGAATGACGGCGGCAAAGCTGGGCTTTTTCATCGATCGCTCAGTAGCGGCGAACAGCGGACGGACGCCATTGTCGGCGCCCTGCCGGCCGCGCGACAACGCACAAATTATTGCGGACTATAGCACAACAACGCAGAGTTTGGCGATGCCACCTTTTGTCCTGGTCTTCGACCTCGACGGCACGCTGGTCGACAGCGTGCCCGATTTGCACGCCGCGGCAAATGCGATGCTGCGCCAATGTGGCTGCCGGCCGATCTCGCCGGGAGAGGTGCGACGGATGGTCGGCGACGGGGTGCCGGCGCTGGTCGGGCGCGCGCTTGCCGCGAGCGGCGGCGGCGGGGTGGCGGTCAAGGACGCGCTGCGGCATTTTCTGTCGTTTTACGAGGCGAACGCGGCGCGCCTCAGCCGGTGCTATTCCGGGGTGCGCGAGACCTTGGGCCGGCTGCGCCGAAGCGGCTATCGCACCGCGATCTGCACCAACAAGCCGCAGCGCGCGACGATCGCGGTTCTGCAAGGGCTCGACCTGTTGCCGCTGTTCGATGCGGTCGCCGGCGGCGACCGGTTTGCGATGCGCAAGCCCGACCCGCGTCACCTGCTGGCGGTGATCGCCGAGCTCGGCGGCGCCACCGATCGTGCGGCGATGGTCGGCGACGGCGAGAACGATGCCGCAGCGGCGCGGGCGGCGGCAGTGCCGCTCATCCTGATGCGCTACGGCTACATCCACGGCGATCCGGTGAGCCTCGGCCCCGACGCGCTCCTCGACAATTTCGTCGAGCTTCCCGCCGCCCTCGACCGCCTCGGCCTCACCCCGTGAGGCTAAATCACCAGAAAATCGGTCTGGGTCAGGCCCGGCACGCCCTTGAGCACGGCGAACTGCACCGAGACCGCAGGACCGTTGCCGTCTCTGTCATAGGAAAGAGCGCCTGTCGTCGTGTTGTAGACGATGAAATCGTTCGCATCCTTTGGCGTGTTGATCGCGAAGCTGGCGGCGGGCAAAGCGCCGGTTTTCGTAAACGCTTTGAACACGGCGTTGTCGAGCACGATCTTGTCGGTGCCGTGCTTGAAATCGGTGATCGTGTCGCGGTTGGCCGCGGTGCTGAGCGCGGTGGTAAAGGTGAAACGGTCGGCTCCGGCCCCGCCGGTCAGCTTGTCGTTGCCCTTGCGGCCGTCGAGCCTGTTTGAGCCGGCATTGCCGACGATCACATTGGCAAGCGTGTTGCCGGTGCCGAAGATGCCGGCGCTTCCCTGCAGCGTCAGATTTTCGATCGATCCCTTCACATGCACGGTATCGGCGAGGCTGACGCCGATCGAGGCCAGAATCCGGTCGGTCCCTCCCGAGCCCGCGACCGCCTCGTTGGCGATGTCCCCCAAATCGTCGAAAACATAGGTGTCGTTGCCGGCGCTGCCATACATGACATCTGCGCCCGACCCGCCATTGAGGGTGTCGGGTCCGTTGCCGCCACGAAGCGTGTCCTCGCCGGCGCCGCCCGACAAAACGTTCCCGCCGCCATTGCCGCCGAACAATTTGTCGTCCCCGCCGCCGCCCCTCAAGGTGTCCTTGCCGCCTTCGCCCCGGATGACGTTGTCGCCGATGTTGCCGGTGATGGTTTCGGTCTGCGCAGTGCCGATCGCGTTGATGTCGGCGGTGCCGGTCAGCACCAACGTCTGAACCGTCCCGATCACCTGCGCCGGGTTACCGAGATCGAAGCTGATCGCGGAGTAGATCGTGTTGTTGCCGCCGCCGCCATATTGCGCATTGTTCTCGTCGACGATATCGCCGGTGTTGTCGACAAAATAGGTGTCATCCGCGAACCCGCCGATCATGTCGTCAGCACCGATAGAGCCGTCGATCCGGTCATCGCCGTCGCCGCCGACGATCGTGTCGTCGCCTTTGCCGCCCCAGAGCGTGTCGTCGCCGTCACCAGCCAGGATTGGCCCGGTGATCCAACCCTGACGGCTGTCGAAGGAGTCGTTGCCGTTGCCGAGATTGACGCCGCCCTGGATCAGCCCGCTGTTGATCACGACATCGTCGCCCTCACTCAGCGCCATCGCATATCCGGTCGAAGACAGGATCGAGCCGCTGTTAGTTACCGTGATCGCGGCGGCATTCTGGGCGTAAATCGTCGCGTCGGCAAACTGGCGGTCCGGATGCAGCGATATGGCGCTAATCGTGCCGGTATTGGTCACGTAGTCCCGCTCGCTCTGGTCGGCCCCGGTGCTGCCGACAAACTCGACCGCGTTGCCGTAGCTCATCGAGGAGATTGTGCCGGCGTTGACAACGACATGTCCGCCGCCACCGAAAATTATCGCGCCAAACCAGTTGGTGCTTATCGAGCCGGTAGCGCCAATGAAGACCTGATCCTCGCCCGAGGTAGTCGTAAAATAATCGTCGAGACTGTCAAACAGCATGCCATAGATCGTGACGGTCTGGTTGCCGCCGCCGACGTCGCCGCTGCCGCGCATGTCGATGCCAAAATTGATCGAAACACCCTGCGCGACAAAGGTGTTGTCCCCGTTGCCGGTGGAGAGGCTGGTTTGGTTCGTCGTGATATAGTGGTTGGTTGACATACCCTCTTCCCGGTGTGGCGACAGACCGGCAGCGTCATTTAATTATTACTCCAAATAAACAGAAAAGCAATGGATTTCTGCTGCTTTCGAGGTTGCGCTGTCAGGAGCTTGCAATAGTAGAGCCGAGGCTGCTACCTCGGCTCGCCGACCGGCCGATGGCCGGAGCCGGCGGTCGAAGGCGAGGGTTCGGGAGGTGACGCTGCTCAAGTCGGAAACCATGGCAGCCGGCGGCCGGTCATGGCCGTGGCTATGGATCGGCCTCGGGCTCCTTGTCGCGACGCTGTGCGCGTTGTCGCTGGTGCTGCCGGTGGGCCACTGGGTCGCCTCGTTTCAGCACTGGATCTTGGGGCTCGGCTGGTGGGGTGTGGGGATCTTTGCGCTGCTCTTTATCGCCACGACCCTGGTGCTGGCGCCCGATTGGCCGTTGTCGATTGCTGCCGGTTTCGTCTACGGGCTGTGGGCGTTTCCGGTGGTGATCGTCGCTGCGACGGTGGCGGCGTCGCTGTCATTTCTTGCCGCCCGCTACTTGTTGCGCGGCCGGGTGCGCGGTTTTCTCGAAGGGCGGCCGAAGCTCGCCGCGATCGACAAGGCGGTGGCGGAGGAGGGTTGGAAGATCGTCGCGCTCTTGCGCCTCAGCCCGCTCGTGCCGTTCAATCTGCAGAATTACGTCTTCGGCGTCACCGCGGTGCCGTTCGCGCATTACATCATCGCGACCGGCATCGGCATCATGCCGGCCTCGGCGGTCTATATCTATCTGGGCGCGCTTGGGAGCGCCGCCAAGCACGGCGCCGGCGCCGGCGGCCCGTGGAAATGGGCGCTCTTCGCTCTCGGTCTCCTTGCCACCGCCGCCGCGGCCTTCCTTGTCGCTCGCAAAGCCAAAGCTAAGCTCGACGAGGCGCGCCTCGACCGACCCGACGCTTAGGCGGGGGCGAAAGGCCGCAACCTAGATTCGTCTTTGGCGAGCACCCCTGACGGCACGCAGGCGAAGGCAGAGCCGGAGTGTCGAAGGGGAATGGCGGCGCCCTGCGGCGTCGAGGAGCGCTGTCAGGCCAGGACGCTGACGTCGTCGGGGTTGACGAGGTCGGGGACGGTCCAGCCGTCGAGGTCGTATTCGGCCATGCAGCTCTCGGCAAAGCTCTTCCAGCGCTCGTATTGGCCGGACGCGAGCGCGCCGAACAGCGCGAAGCGCCGGATCTCCTCGTGGCTGCCCGACCAGTTGACCTCGTAGAGCTCGTGCCGGCCACCGAACTCGCTGCCGACCGCGTCCCACAAGAGCTTCATCAGCTTGACCCGCTCGACCGCCGCAACACCGCCCGAGCCGCGGACATAGAGGTCGAGATATTTGCGCAATTCCGGCACCCTGAAATCGCGCGCATGCGAGTTGAGATAGATCAGGCTGCTGGCGACGGTCTTTTCGATCTGGTGCTTGACCTGGATATACGCCTCGGGCCCGAGCACGTGATAGGCCGCACCGGGCTCGGTGCCGGGGAGCACATAGCCGCCGGCCCACGGCTCGGGGCTTTTCGCCATTGCGTCCGACAGGCCCCACATCGTGTGGCGCCAGGTGATGACCTCGCCGATATTGGCTTCGACGCCGCGAAAGCCGCGCGTCCCGGCCATTTCGGTCGCCTTCAGCAGCAGCCCGGTGATGAAGTCGAATTTGACGGCAAGCCGGGTGCAGCCATGCAGCTGGGCGCGCGGCACAAAGCCGCTGCGCGGAAAAAAGGTGTTGGCCTTATCGATGTCGCCAAAGACGAATACATCCTCCCATGGCACAAATACTTCATCCATGATGAAGATTGCGTCGTTCTCGTCGATGCGGCTCGACAAGGGATAGTCGAACGGGCTGCCGATCACGGCGGCGCGCTGCTCGTTCGAAACGCGGCAGATGAATTTGACCCCTTTGGCGTTGGTCGGAATGATAAAGGCGAGGGCGAATTTTCTGTCCTGGATCGGCAGCAGCCCGACATGGGCAACAAAGGTGAAATGGGTCAGGGCCGAGCCAGTGGCGACGACCTTGCCGCCGGTGACATAGATGCCGGCGTCGGTTTCGCGGGTTACATGCGCATAGATGTCGGTCGGGCCGCCCGCCTCACCTGGCGCCATGTTGCGGTCAACCGGCGGATTGACGATCGCATGGTTGACATAGGGCACCCGCTCTTGCGCATAGCGGTACCAGCGCCGCGCATTTTCCTGATAGGGATCGTAGAATTCGGCATTGGCGCCGAGGGTGGCGAGAAACGCCGCCTTGTAGTCGGGTGAGCGGCCGAGCCAGCCCCAGGTCAGCCGCGACCAGGCGGCGATTGCGTCGCGCGCGCGGGTCAGCTCTTCGGCCGAGCGCGGCGCCTTGAAATAGCGATGGGTGAAACCGCCCCATTCGGTCGGGCAGGTCAGGATATTTTTTCCCGTGTCGTGGTCGCGGTGCAGCGCGTCGTAAAGCCGGGCCACCATCCGCGCCGAATTGCGAAAGGCCGGATGCTCGGCGATGTTTTCGACCCGCTTGCCGTAGATCCACACCTCCCGCCCATCGTCGAGGCTCGCGAGATAATCCTTGCCGGTGTAGGGCAGCGGGGTGGTCATCGTTCGTCTCCCTGTTCTGCTCGCGCCGTGCCAGAGGGCGAAAGCTTACACTGAGCTGAATAATAGCTTGCCGCGGCTCGATCCCCAAGTTCCGGCGCGCCGGTCGTGATATGACACGAACTGCGCGTGCGTCGGAGGAAAAGGCGATGGCGAGGCTCGGCGGTAAGGTGGCGCTGATCACGGGTGCGGCGGGCGGGCAGGGAACGGCCGAGGCCGAGCTGTTTGTGCGCGAGGGAGCCGCGGTGGTGCTGACCGACATCGACGCGGCGGCTGGCGCGGCATTGGCGCAGCGGCTCGCAGGACAGGGTGCCGCGACGCTGTTTCGGCACCACGATGTGGCCGACGAGGCGGCATGGCAGGAGGTTGTGGCGGCGGCGCTGGCGCGGTTCGGCAAGCTCCATATTCTCGTCAACAACGCCGGCACGATCGCCCGCCAGGGCATTGCCGACACCACGCTCGACGCGTGGAACCGCACGATCGCGGTCAACTTGACCGGGGCGATGCTCGGCATGAAGCATTGCGCGCCGGCGATCCGCGATTCGGGCGGCGGGTCGATCGTCAACATTTCCTCGACCGCCGGTCTGACCGCGCATGACGACGCCGCCTACACCGCGAGCAAATGGGGTCTGCGCGGGCTGACCAAGACCGCGGTGCTGCAGTTTTCGCCATGGAATATTCGGGTGAACTCCATCCATCCCGGACAAATTGCCGATACCGGTTTTTTCAAGAGCGGCGGCGAAGCTTTTGCCTATGCCGCGCGCACCGCGATCCCGATGCACCGGCAGGGCACGCCCAAGGAATGCGCCGAGCTCGTGCTGTTTCTTGCCTCGGACGAGGCGAGCTTTATCAGTGGCGCAGAGATCGCGATTGACGGCGGCTACATCGCCGCCGGCACCGCCAACCTGCGCAACCGCGTGCGCGAAGACTATGCCGCCGGCCGGCACCGGGATCCGGCGTAAGTACAGGCGTCGTTCCATGGTTTCGCTAATTACAGCGAATTAACGACGGCGACATCCGGTTGTCATTCCCCCTTTCCACCTCTTGGGGACCAAGCACCGAGGTCCCCAATGACACAGGTTTTGGCTACGCAACCCGAATTACCGTCAGCCGGCACAACTCGCTGGTCGCCGCAACGCAAGGCCATGGTCGTCAACGCCGTGCGCAACGGCAGCCTCAGCCTCGACGAGGCGCGCCGCCGCTACCTTCTTTCCGCCGAGGAGTTCACCGCCTGGGAGCGCGCGATCGAGGCGCATGGCGTGGCTGCGCTGCGCGTGACCCGGCTCCAGCTCTATCGCGGCCCTCTGCCGCGCAAATGGCGCACGGCCCGCCGCCCGGCCGGATGACCTGCCGACAAGCCGCGGCGGCGTCACGTCGTCGTCTGAACGGTCAACGGGCGGTCGCATGGCCGCCCGTTTACGTTTGCGCCCGAGTTTGCGTCTTCGGCTACAAGCGGAACGCGAGCCGATCGCATCGCGTTCATCTCAACAGTGACGCTTTGGCGTCCTTTTAGGGTGTTTCGCGGAGATGGCAATGTCCGGAAGCTTCAAGGTAGTTGCAGCCGTCGTCGTTCTGGCGGCGGGCATATCGAGCACGGCAATGGCAGGATATCCCTGTGTGCCGGGTTACATCTATCGACACGGCGTGTGCCAGCCCGTGCGCCCGCAAGGCTATTCCAATCCGGTCTCGGGCGCGGTCTCGGGCGAGGCGGCGGGGGCGGCGCGGGGCGCCGCGAGCGCCGGTCCGGTCGGCGCCGTCATCGGCGGCGCGCTGGGTACTGCGACCGGCGTGGTTGCCGGCACCGCCAACATGCTGACCCCGCGCTAGTGCTCTGGCCTATTCGGGAGATTCACTGCTCAATTCTGCTTCACCGGCGAAAGCCGGTGCCCACGGCGGAAGTAGATCTCGGCTTTCGCCGGGAAAGCGAGGAAGGGCATCAGCTGAATCAGCTGAATGGTTCTGAGCACTAGTGGTGTGAACCGAACAGATGAGTCCCATAGGCCATCCCTTCGTCACCTCCGCGCAAGGGGTCCAGAGCTGCAAGCGGGGCGTCTGGTGCCCGCTTTCCGCGGGCATGACGAAAAAGGCGAATGGGTGCTAAATGTCGAATCCGCGCCGCTAGGCGGGCGCCGGTTCCACAGGTGCGGCCCGTCGGCGAAGCGCTCGGCATCGCGGCGCACCCTCGGCGGATGCCACGCTGGGCTGTCCTCCGCAGCGCTCGCGCTTCCGCTGGGTTTCCGAGGTGTTGGACGAATTATTGACGCTCCCTGGTGCGCAATCCCGCTCCCATTGAGATCACGCGGGAGTGCGGGCCGATGGAACTCGGTGATCGCCGCGTTCGGCAGGCTTTCCGGGAACGGCCGGCTTTTCGGCAATGGAACGAGACCGGTCGCGCCACCGGCGGCAATTGGCCGGCGAGCCGATGGCGGCGCCCGGTTAACCGGCCCCGGCGCATCGCCCGGCTCGTGTTTCGAGCGGCGGCGATCGCCGGCCTCGTCATGCTCGGGGTGGCGGCGATCGCTTTCAATGTCAAAGCCGCCGGCGGCAACGCTCGGGATGTTGTCGCCGGATTGCTTGTCCCGGTCGTCCTCGGGCTGCTCGCGGCCGCGGTGGTCGCCGAGCTGCGCCTGCACCGAAAGGGGCACTGACCCGAACCGCCGCTTTCGGCGGCATGATCCCGCGGCCGTCGCCGGTGCCGATCTTGGCTGTGCGATCCGGCGGCCGGCGTCAGCACCGGCCGATCATGTTTGCCGCCTGAGCCGCGCGGCGGGTTTGAGCTCGGTCCCGGACCAGTCTAAAGTCCGGTGTGCAAAATAGTTAACGGGTGGCGACGCCGCGTTTGTCGGCCATGCCTGCTTGATTGTTTGATGCAATTGCGATAGATTACGGGTCTCTTAACGGAATTCAGCAAACACAGGTGCGCCGGTGCCGATAGCGGCCAAGCTGGTTGCCTCCTTGCACCGGTCGCGCGCGCGTGCGCGGCAGGCCGGCCCGACCCCGATCGATGAGACGCCGGCTTCGGGGCCGAGCCCGCCGCCCGATCCCGAGCCGCCGCCGCCCGGCGCCGAGGAGGCCGCGGCCGTCTCTTGCGAGACCGGGCTTTCGTGCCTGTTCCGCCTCGGCATCCAAAACGGCGTCTATGCCGATATCGGGGCGGTGCGGCGGCGCAACGCGATCGACGACGCGACCTTGCAGCCGGCCCGGTTCGCGGCGCTCGCCGGCGAGTTCGGTCTCAAGGCCGAGCGGGCGCGGCTCGACTGGGAGGCGCTCAAGACCGGGACATTCAGCCACCCGCTGATCCTGCTCCTCGGCAACGGCAACGCCGTGATCCTGATGGGCATGCGCCGCCACGGCGCCGAGGAAGCGGCGATCTCGGACCCCTTGTGGCGCGACGGCGAAGTCTTCTTTTTGGACCGGGCAGATCTCGAACGCTCGTGGCGCGGCGAGGCGCTGATCGTCACCCCGCTGCCGCCGGGCCGCGAGGACGCCAAGTTCGGCTTCTCCTGGTTCACCTCGAAGCTCTTTGCCGAGCGGCGGCTGATGCGCGACGTGGTCGTCGCCGCCCTCGCCATGCATCTGATCGCTCTCTCGGTGCCGATCTTCTTCCAGATCCTGGTCGACAAGGTGGTGCCGAACCAGGCCTTCTCGACGCTCTACACGATCACCGCCGGGATCTTTGTCCTGATCCTGTTCGACGGCGGCTTCAACTATATGCGCAATTATTTATTGGCTTTCGTTACACGCAAGCTCGACCACGTCGTCGCTACCGACACGATCGACCATCTGTTGAAATTGCCGATCGACTATTTTCACGCCAACCCGTCGGGGGTCACCGCCTATAAATTGCAGGAAGCGAACAACGTCCGCGAGTTTCTGGCGAGCCGGCTGTTCAACACCTTTCTCGATTTTTTGTCGGTGGTGATCTTTCTGCCGGTCCTGCTGATCTATTCCTGGCAGCTGACCTTGATCGTGCTGGCGGTGTCGGCGGTGGCGTTTGCGGCACTCGCGGTCATGTCGCACGAGTTCCGCCTCAAATTGCGCGACGTCAACGACATCGAGGGGCGGCGCAAAGCCTTTCTGTTCGAGATCCTGAACGGCATCGACACGATCAAGACCTTGGCGCTCGAGCCGCGCTCGATGCTGCGCTGGCGGCGCCAGACCGACGAGGCGGCGACCAAGACCCTGTCGCTCGACCATACCTCGGCCCGCGCCCGCGCCGTCATCATGGGCCTTGAGCGGGCGATGAGTGTCGGTATCGGGGCGCTCGGCGCGCTCTTTGTGCTCAGCGACCAGATGACGGTCGGCGCCTTGATCGCGTTCAACATGCTGGGGTTGCGGCTGGCGCAGCCGCTGATCCACGCCTCGACCTTGATGCAGGAGTATCAGCGCGCGGTCCTGTCGCTCAAATTGCTCGCGCAATTGATGCAGACCAAGCCCGAGCCGGCGAGCGGGCAATTGGCGCCGCAAATCAAGGGCCATATCGAGTTCGAGGATGTGACCTTCCACTATCCGGGGGCGGCGACCCCGGCGGTCAAGGACATCTCGTTTGCGATCACACCGGGCCAGGTGGTCGGCGTCGTCGGCCGCAGCGGCTCGGGCAAGACCACGATCACCCGCCTGTTGCAGGGCCTCTATCGGCCGCAGGCGGGCCTCGTCAAGATCGACGGCCAGGATTTGAAGGAGCTCGACCTCGCCCATCTGCGGACCCAGATCGGCGTCGTCCTGCAGGAGAATTTTCTGTTTCGCGGCACGGTGCGCGAGAATATCGCGGTGACCAAGCCCGCCGCCTCGCTCGACGAGGTGGTGCGGGCCGCGCAGCTCGCCGGTGCCCACGAGTTCATCCAGCGCATGCCGCACGGCTATTCGACGATGCTCGAAGAGGGCGCGACCAATCTCTCGGGCGGCCAGCGCCAGCGTCTGGCGATCGCGCGCGCCTTGATCCACGCGCCGCCGGTCCTGGTGTTCGACGAGGCGACGAGCTCGCTCGACCCCGAGAGCGAGGCGATCATCCAGCAGCATCTCGCCGGCATCGCGCGCGGACGCACGATCGTCATCGTCACCCACCGGCTCTCCTTTGTCGCCCGCGCCGATGCGATCATCGTCGTCGATCAGGGCCATATCGTGCAGGTAGGGCGGCATGACGCGCTGCTGCGCAGCTGTCTCCCGTACAACCAGCTGTGGAACCAGCAGGCGCGGGTGTATCAGGGATGAGCGAAACCGCCGCCACCGCCTCCGATCGCGCCGGCGCCCCGGCGCCGCGGGCGCTGATCGACTACGATTTTCAGAGCATTCTCGCCGCCCCGCCGAAGCGGCGCCTGGTGCTGTGGCTGATGGCGGGGCTGCTCGCCGCCGCCGCCACGGCGCTCGCCGTCGCCAAGGTCGATATCATCATCGCCGCCAACGGCCACATCGTCACCAGCGACAGCGAGATCGTCGTGCAGCCGCTCGAAACCTCGGTGGTGCGCGGGGTCGAGGTCAAGATGGGCGACAAGGTCAAGGCGGGCCAGGTGCTCGCCACCTTGGACCCGACCTTCAGCGGCGCCGACGAGGCCGAGCTCTCCGCCAAATTGCGCCATTTTCGGGCCAAGAGCGACCGCATCGAGGCCGAGCTTGCCGGCGCGGCCTACAAGCCCGCGCACCCGAACGCCGACGAGGCGACCCAGGTCGACATCTTCGGCAAGCGCCGCGACGAATACGCCGCGCATATCGCCGCCTCGGACGGCAAGATCGCGCAATACAAGGCCGATCTCGCGGCGCACAAGATCGAAGCCGAAGGGCTCGGGGAGCAGATCAAGCTGGCGCTCCAGGCAGAGAGCATCTACCAGACCCTGGTCGCCAAGGACCTCGCCTCCAAGCTCAAACTGATCGACACCGAAGAGCACCGGGTCGAGGCGCAGTCACGGCTCAACACCAATCTCGGCGAGCAGCAAAAATTGACGCAGGCGATCGCCGAGGCGGCGGCCGATCGCGACGCCTTTGTTGATGAATGGAAGCGCAAGCTCGCCGAGGAGATGGCGCAGACTCGCAGCGACCGCGACACCGCCGCAGCCCAGCTGTCGAAAGCGCAACTGCGCCACCGGCTGGCGGTCCTGAAGGCACCGCGCGACGGCACCGTGCTGCAGGTGGCGGCGCGCCCGGCGGGCTCGGTGGTGCGCGAGGCCGAGCCGCTGGTGCGCCTGGTGCCGGCCGATGTGCCGCTCCTCGCCGAGGTCGATATCGACACCCGCGATGTCGCCCGCGTCCATATCGGCGACCCGGCCACGGTCAAGTTCGAGGCATTGCCCTGGCAGCAATACGGGCTCGCTCACGGCATCCTCAAAAGCCTGACGCCGGACACGGTCGAGGACGACAGCCCGCGCGAGACCGCCGAAAACATGACAACCCCCGGGCTGCGCTCGCAGGCGCGGCAAAGCCCGATCCACTATCGCGCCCGCATCGCCCTGACCAAGCTGGAGCTGCGCAATTTGCCCAACGGCTTCGAATTGCGCCCCGGCATGCGCCTTGTCGCCGACATCAAGATTGGCCGGCGCTCGATCCTGCATTATGTGTTGAACCCGCTGACCCGCGTCATCGACGAGAGCCTGCACGAGCCCTAAGCGCACGGATCGAAGCGTATGCCGACTTATTTCTGCGATGTGCTGAGGGAAGTGACGATTTTGAATGGGGTCGCGCGCCTCGAATTTCAGCGCGTCGAAAATGCCGCGGTTGGTGACAATCGCGAGTTGCGTGCGGTGCCGGAATTGACCGTGGCGATCCCGATCCAGGGGCTTGCCCATGCTTTGGGCGTGCTCGACACGTTGCGCGAGCGGCTGGTGCGCGACGGTGTGCTCAAAACCGGGCCGGCCGAAGGCAACGGCGCCGAGCCGTCG
>DASXAM010000096.1:0-15759 GCA_036404275.1 Allostellaceae bacterium | reverse complement strand
TCGATCAGCCAGGTGGCGACGTATTTGTAGGGCTGGTCGACATTGCGGTTCAACAGCTCGAAGGAAAGCCCCGCCGCCCCCGCCTCTTGCAAGAGGTGGCGCGCCTCGGCCCGCGATTTCTCGATATCAGGCCAATAGCCGGCGATCTGCTCGAGCTCCTGCCTGGTCGCGGCGAGCGGTGAATCCGGAAAAACAACACCGCCGACGGTCTTGACGATCGCGATTTTCGACAGCCCCGGCGCCCCGCCCCAGCGGTCGATCGCTAGGGTCAGCGCGCGCCGCACACGCACGTCGTCGAACGGCTTTTTTTCGTGGTTCGGGGTTACCGCGCTGGCGACGTTCCAATCGCCTTCCTGCACCGTGACCTTATCGCCCAATGCCTTGACGAGCTCGTCGCGGGCCGACGGCGGAAAGCCGCGGAACTGGATCGCCGCCCGGTCGGAGCGGATCGCCTCGACCTGCACCGCCTGCTTTGGCGCGTAGATACCGGTAAAGCCGTCGAGATAGGGCAGGCCCTTGTGATAGTAATCGGGGTTCCTTACCCCCTTGATCGACTGCCCCGCCTGGTATTCGACAAACTTGAACGGGCCCGAGCCCATAATGTTTTTTTCGTACCAGCGCGGGTCCTTGTCGAGGATCTTCTTTTCGTAGATCCAGTTGAACGGGTCGGCGATCGCCGGCAGAAACGCGCTCGTCGCGAATTTCAGATGAAAGACGACGGTCGAAGGGTCGGGTGCTTCGATCTTGTCGATCATCTGGTAATGGGTTTCGCGCGCGCTCAGCACCCCCTTCGATGGAAAGGCGATTTCATTGAAGCTCGCGGCGACGTCGGCCGCGGTCAAGGGCGAGCCGTCGGTGAATTTGACGCCGTCGCGGATCTTGAAGGTCCAGGTCTTGCCGTTGTCGGTCGGGACCGGCATCGCCGTGCACAAATCGCAGACGAAATCGGTCGTCGAGGACGGGTTTTGCGGGTTGATCCGGATCAGAACACTGTAGAAGGGCGCTGCCGAATGCACCGTCGCATAGGTGCTTTCGCGATGCCCGTCAAACGACGGCGGCGCATCGGCCGGGATCATGTACGTCAACGTGCCGCCGCGCTTCGGCGCCGCCTCGTCCGCCGCCAGCGCCGCGACCGAGATGAGGGAGAGGCCGGCAGCCGCAACCGCTCCCCATCTTAAAACCGGTCTTGGCCGGGTTTGACCCGGGCACCCACGTCTCTTTCCGCTCGCGCCAACGACCTGGGTACGCGGACCAAACCCTCGCAAGACGAGTTTATATTGCCGCGCTGACTGGGCCATCACTTGTCGAGCCAAACTGTCGCCAAATCCTGGTTGATGAAATGGCTGGGGCTGACCTTCCAGCCTTTCACATACGACCGGTAGGGGATGATCCGATACCACCACACGACCCAGATCTCATGCGCTTCGGTATCGACCACGTGCTTTTCGAACTGGCGCATCATCGCGCGCTGCTTGGCGAAATCGGTCTCACGCAGCATCCGGTTGTAGAGATCGACCTCGGGCGGGTCTTCATAATTGGCGTAGTTCGCCGAATAGACCGAAGCCGGCAGATAGGGCTGCACATCGAGCAGCGGGTTCGGCACACCGTGGCAATCGGCTTGCAGCACGACATCGAACTCGCCGCGGCGCATCGCGTCGGTCCACGGTCCGGTCGGCATCACATGCTGGGTCACATTGAGCCCGACCTTGCTCCATTGGTCGATCAGCCAGGTGCCGACATATTTGTAGGGCTGGTCGACGCCGCGGTTTAGGAGCTCGAAATGCAGCCCCTCCGCCCCGGCCTCCTTCAACAGGCGCTTCGCCTCGGCGCGCGACTTGTCGATGTCCGGCCAGAACCCGGCGACCTGATCGAGCTCCTGCTTGGTCGCCGCCAAGGGCGAGCCCGGAAAGACGATGCCGCCGACCGTGCGCACATCGGCGATCTTGGAGAGCGCCGGCGCGCCGTGCCAGCGATCGACCGCCAGGGTCAACGCACGCCGCACCCGCGCATCGTCGAACGGCTTTCGCTTGTGGTTGGGGGTGACGAGGCTGCCGCAGTTCCAGTCGCTTTCCTGCACCGCGAGCTTGTCGCCGAGTGCGGCTTTCAGCTCGTCGCGCGCCGCCGGCGGCAGACCGCGGAACTCGATCGCGGCCCGGTCACTGCGGATCGCCGCCACTCGGACCGCCTGCTTGTCCGCGTAGATCGCAGTAAAGCCGTCGAGGTAAGGCAGCCCCTTGTGATAGTAATCGGCGTTGCGCACCCCCTTGATCGATTGCCCGGTCTGATATCCGGCGAATTTGAACGGGCCCGAGCCCATGACGTTCTTTTCGTACCAGCGCGGATCCTTGTCGAGGATTTCCTTTTTATAAATGAAGGTGAACGGGTCGGCGATCGCCGGCAGAAACGCGCTGGTGGCGAATTTGAGCTTAAACACTACGGTCGAGGGGTCGGGTGCCGCAACCGTATCGACCATCGTGTACCAGCTCTGGCGCGGGCTCAGGACACCCTTAGGCGGGTGGATGATCGCGTTCCAGCTCGCCGTCACATCCGCCGCGGTCAACGGCGAGCCGTCGGCGAACTTGACGCCGTCGCGGATTTTGAAGGTGTAGGTCTTGCCGCCATCGGTCGGCTTTGGCATGACCGTGCACAGATCGCAGACAAAATCGATGGTCGAGGACGGGTTTTCCGGGTTGATCCGGATCAGGACGCTGTAGAACGGCGCCACCGAATGGAGTGTGGCGAAGGTGCCTTCGCGGTGCCCGTCGAGGCTCGGCGGCGCGTCGGCCGGGATCATATAGGTCAAGGTGCCGCCGCGCTTCGGCGCCTCCTCCTCGCCGGCTTGCGCCGCTATCGGGAGAAGAGCAAGGCCCGCGGCCGCAATCATTGCGCACAACCGCCGCCAGCCCGTCCTTCCCGTGACAGCGGGCGCCCGGGATTTGAGGGCTCGACAATTGTTCCCGAGCCCCCGCCTGCGCGGGCGCGACGCGCCTGTCGCTCCTATCCAGGCGATCTTCATTTGTCGAGCCATACGGTTGCCAGATCCTGGTTGATGTAGTGGCTCGGGCTGATCTTCCAGCCTTTCACATAGGACCGGTAGGGAATGATCCGGTACCACCACACGACCCAGATCTCGTGCGCCTCCTCATCGACGACATACTTCTCGAAGTCACGCATCAATGCCCGCTGCTTCTGAAAATCGGTTTCGTGCAGCATCTTGTCGTAAAGAGCCACTTCCTTCGGGTCGTCGTAATAGCCGTAATTGGCGGAATAGACCGAAGGCGGCAGGAACGCCTGGACATCGAGCAGCGGATTGACGACGCCGTGGCAGTTGGCGACGAGGGCGATCTGGAAATTGCCGGTGCGCAGCGCATCCAATTCGGGGCCGGTCGGCAAGATCCGCTGCGTCACGTGCAACCCGACCTTGCTCCATTGGTCCACAAGCCAGGTGCCGACATATTTATAGGGCTGGTCGACGCCGCGGTTCAAAAGCTCGAAGGAGAGCCCGTCGGCCCCGGCCTCCTTCAACAATCGCCGCGCTTCCGCCCGCGACGTCTCGATGTCGGGCCAGAACCCGGCGACCTTTTCCAGCTCGGCCTTGCTCGCGGCGAGCGGCGACCCGGGAAAGACGATGCCGCCGACGGTGCGCACAACCGCGATCTTGGACAGCGCCGGGGCGCCGTGCCAGCGGTCGATCGCCAAGGTGAGCGCACGCCGCACGCGCGCGTCGTCGAACGGCTTTTTCTTGTGGTTCGGGACGACGACGTTACCGCAATTCCAGTCGCTCTCCTGCACGGTGATCTTGCCGTCGAGCGCGCGTTTCAGCTCGTCGCGGGTCGCCGGCGGCAGCCCACGAAACTCCATCGCCGCGCGGTCGGCCCGGATCGCCTCGATCCTGACCGCCTGCTTTGGCGCATAGATCGCGGTAAAACCGTCGAGATAGGGCAGCCCCTTGCGATAATAATCCGGGTTCCTGACCCCCTTGATTGATTGCCCGGTCTCGTATTCGGCGGATTTGAACGGGCCCGAGCCGAGAATGTTCTTTTCGTACCAGCGCGGGTCTTTTTCGAGACGCGCCTTCTGGTAGACAAAGGCGAACGGGTCGGCGAGTGCCGGCAAAAACGCGTTGGTCGCAAATTTGAGCTTGAAGACGACGGTCGAGGGGTCGGGCGCGGTCACCGTATCGACCATCGAATACCAGCTCTGGCGCGGGCTCAGCACCCCCTTTGGCGGATGGATGATGTGGTCCCAGCTCGCCGCTACATCGGCCGCGGTCAACGGCGTGCCGTCGGCGAATTTGACGCCGTCACGGATCTTGAAGGTCCAGGTCTTGCCGTCGTCGGTCGGCTTCGGCATGACCGTGCACAGATCGCATACGAAATCCGTGGTCGAGGACGGGTTTTCCGGGTTGATCCGGATCAGGACGCTGTAGAAGGGTGCCACCGAATGGAGTGTGGCAAAGGTGCCTTCGCGATGGCCGTCGAAGGAGGGCGGCGCATCGGCCGGGATCGTGTAGATGAGTGTGCCACCGCGCTTTGGCGCTTCCTCTTCCGATCCCGCCGCCCACGCGGCGCCGGCGAGCAGCAAGCCGAGCGCTACGATCGAGAGCCCCGATCCGATCCTCATTATTTCCTCCCGCTGGCTTCTCTTTTTTGGTCAACCGGCGGCGCGTTCGCGCGGGCGCTCGGCCACCGCCGCCCCGACGCCGATCTCGCGACTGCGAAAGCAGGCGGCGAGATGCTGCGCCTCGCGTCCGGCTTCGAGCGGCGGCCGGCGCCGGGCGCATAGATCGATCGCAAACCGGCAGCGCGGCCGGAACGAGCAGCCGGCGTCAAGCCGGGTCAAATCGGGCGGCTGGCCGTCCACCGGATCGAGCCGCGCTTGGCGCGGCAAATCGAGCCGCGGCACCGAGCGCAACAGCGCGATCGTGTAGGGATGTTGCGGGTTGTGGTAGATCGCCGCCGCCGGCCCGCTTTCGACGATGCGCCCGGCATACATGACGTTGACCCGGTTGGCGTAGCGCGCGACCACGCCGAGATTATGGGTGATGACGATCAGCGCGACGCCGAGCCGCCGCGTCAATTCCTTCATCAATTCGAGGATTTGCGCCTGGATCGTCACATCGAGCGCGGTCGTCGGCTCGTCGGCGATGATCAGCTTCGGGTCGCAGGCGAGCGCGATGGCGATCATCACCCGCTGCCGCATCCCGCCCGACAGCTGGTGCGGGTATTGCTTCAGCCGGCGCTCAGGGTCGGCGATGCCGACAAGCCCCAGCACCTCGACGGCACGCCGGTGCGCCGTCGCCCGGTCGGCGCCGCGGTGCTGCTCCAAGGTCTCGGTGATCTGCCGGCCGATCGTCAAGACCGGGTTGAGCGAGGTCATTGGCTCCTGAAAGATCATGCCGATGTCGCCGCCGCGCACCTGGCGCATGCCTTCGTCGGAAAGCTGCAACAGGTCGCGCCCGCCAAACAATATTTGGCCTTTGGTGATCCGCCCCGGCGGGTTCGGAATAAGGCGCAGGAGCGACAAGGCGCCGACGGTCTTGCCCGACCCGCTTTCGCCGACGATTGCCACGGTCTCGCCGCGCTCGACACTATAGGAGACGCCGTCGACCGCCGGCACGATCCCGGCGCCGGTGCGGAACTCGGTGTGCAGATCCCTGACTTCCAACAGTGCCGACAAAGCGCTCGCTCCCTTGCGCCGATGGCGCGTCCGCGGATCTATTGTCGTTCGCGGGCCGCCCCGTTGGTATCGGGCGCGGCGGGCGCTGTCAACGGCCGCACCCGCCCTGCTCGCGACCGCCATGTCGCAAAGATGGCAGAGTTACAGCAATGCGGCGTCAGCTTGGTGACAGCTTTCGCCCGATCTGCCAGGCCGTACCCGCCGGCGTGACCGACCTGGACGCGCCGAACTGGAGCGCCGCTGAACCCCGCCTCGCGAAATTTTGATCGTCCGCTCGCCGGCACGCAACTCTGCGCTATGCTGCGGCCAGCCCTGTCGGACGCATAGGGAGGATCGGCTGATGGCACTCAAAATTTATGGCATGGCCCGCTCGCGCGCCTACCGCACGCTGTGGATGGCGGCCGAGCTCGGGCTCGATTACGAGCACATCAAGGTCGATTTTGCCGATGGCGGCACCCGCCGGCCGGATTACCTGGCGATCAACCCGAACGGCCACGTCCCGGCCATCGATGACGACGGCTTCGTCTTGTGGGAGTCGATGGCGATCAACCTTTACCTCGCCAAGAAATACGGCGCCGGCCTCTATCCGCAGCGTCCCGAAGACGAGGCGCGCGCTTGGCAATGGAGCTTTTGGGGCATGACCGAGGTGGAGCGCCCGGCGCTGACCGTGCTGCTGAACCGGATCGGCCCCGAGGACCGGCGCGACGCGGCAGCCGCCGACGCGGCTGAGCGGAGCCTCGCCGCCCCGCTCGGCGTCCTCGACCAAGTGCTCCGGGCGACCCCTTTCCTTCTCGGCCGCGACTTCACGGTTGCCGACCTCAATGTCGCCAGCATCCTCTCCTGGGCGCGCCAGGCACGGGTCGCTTTCACCGCCTTTCCGAAGGCCGAGGCGTGGCTCAGAGCGTGCCACGACCGCCCCGCCGCGCAAAAAGCGCGGGCCTTGCAGCGGTAGGGCTGAGCCATGGCTGGAACCCCTGACACTGTCCTTTTTGTCTCATGCGCCGGCAGCAAGGAGATCCACGTCTTTGCGATGGACCGCGACAGCGGCGCGCTCGACCCGATCGAGCGGATAGCGGTCCCCGGCACCGAAATCCCGTCGCCGACCAGCATTCCGATGGCGCCGAGCCCCGACCGGCGGTTTCTTTACGCCGCACTGCGCAGCCCGCCCTTTCCAGTGTCGAGCTTTGCGATTGATCGGGCGAGCGGCCGGCTGACCCTTCTCGGCACCGCGCCGCTCCCTGATAGCATGGCCTATATCACGACCGACCGCACCGGTCGGTTTCTGCTCGGCGCGTCCTATCCGGGGAACAAGCTGACGATCAACCCGATCGACGGCGACGGCTGCGTGGTTGCGCAGTCGACCCAGATCATCCCGGACCGGCCCAAGGCGCATTGCGTCATCCTCGACGCGTCGAACCGCTTTGCCTACTGCACCAATCTAGGCGCCGACGTCGTCATGCAATTGCGCTTCGACGCCGCCTCCGGCACGGTTGCGCCGAACGACCCCGCCACTGTCTCGACCCGGCCCGGTGCCGGTCCGCGCCATCTCGCCTTCCATCCGAGCGGCCGGTTCCTCTATCTTCTGAACGAAACCGACGCCACCCTCGGCGCCTACGCCGTCGATGCTGCCGGCACGCTCGCCGAATTGCAGACTCTCCCGACCCTGCCGCGCGACTTTACCGGCAAGCCCTCGGCCGCCGATCTGCACGTCACCCCCGACGGGCAATTCCTTTATGCCAGCGAGCGCTGCGCCAGCACGCTTGTCGGCTTCCGCATCGACCCCGCGCGCGGCACCTTGTCGAAGCTCGGCCGCTGGCCAACCGAGACCACGCCGCGCGGTTTTGCGATCGACCCGCGCAGCCGTTTTCTCGCCGCCGCCGGCCTCGCCTCGAACGCGCTGACCGTCTACGCCATCACCCCGCAATCCGGCGCTCTCGCTCCCATCCACCAACACCCGCTCGGCCCGATGCCAAGCTGGACCGAAATCCTCGATCTGCGCTGACCCCGGTCGCCGGGCTCTTGACTGTGCAGCCCGCTCGCAGCCCAATCGTTGTCGCCGACGCTCAGCGTAGCCGACTGAGTAGTTCCGGCGGGTATACTATCCGCGGTGCCGACGCCGAACAGTCGCGGCGGCGGCTGGTGTGACACCGCCACCGGCGGTGATTCGTTATGTTGGCTAGCGCGGCTGGTTTACCGAGCGGCGGCGCGTGTTTGCGGCGAACAAGAGGATTAGGCTAGCCAGCGCGCTCCCCAGCACGGTTGCCGATGCCGGCTCCGCAACCTCCGGCGTTGCAACGATGGTCAATCCACTCGTGTCGATCGTGAAGACCCCATTCTGATGAAACACGAAGAGCGGCCCGGAGTCCGGAAGCACGGTCGCCAGGTTGGTCTGTGAGCCGATCGTAATGTTCCCGGCTTCATCATATGCATAAAAGACGTCGTGCAGAAAATCCGGGAAGAAGAGACCCGATGGTGAGCCGGCAAACGACTCTGCGTCGACAGCCAGGGCGTTGGCCTCGGCCGCCGTCAGCGTCGGAAGCGGGGCATTCTCGAACATAAAAACCTGCTCGGCTTGGCCAGGAGCCTGGGGAGCAATATCCACACTCCCCGAGAGCGAAAGCGCATAGGGCGTTTTGATCGGCAAAGTCGGCACGTTCATCACCGAGGCCTTGAAGGTGCCTTTGTAAACGTCGAAAAATCCGGATGATGGCAATCCCTCGGCCACGTTGGCGGTCAGGTTGCCTTCCAAATCCACGGTCAAGGTTCCCTTGGTGGCGATCGTAACGGTGGTCGGCGTCGCCCAGGCGGCGGTGGCGGCAAGTGTCATCATCCCGGCAATGGTCGCAATGGCGGCCAGAGCACGTATCCCGTCGGCTCTGCCCGGCAACGCGAAATTCATCTGCGCCTTGCGAGCCAGGCCGGCAGAGCATCGAAATTCGAACATCGATTGTCACTCCTAATCAGGTGCAAATATGCTTAATCCCACCTCGGACGAATGGTGGCAACGGACTTTTTTGGGTTTTCGGAGGGAACTGAGCCAATGTCGCCAACAATTTTCTGACAAGCGCTTGGTATTTTTTGACGGTACTTTCGGACTATTTTAGGACGGTATTTTGACGGGTGTTTCCCTTTAGAACGCCCGACGAAAAGCATATGAGCTTACCAATCCCCTGATTTGGTTCGCCCTCACCATCGTCGACGGCGCATTGCTGCCCGCATTTTTGAGGCGATGCCGTTCTTACTCGATTAACCCTTTCGGATAGGTGCGGCGTAGTTCATAGGCGCAACGTCAGCATGGTCGGACCGGCGTGACGACCTTTCTAAGCGAGCGGCTGGCTTCAGATGTACACGCCGCGCATGCCGCCTTCCGGGTAGCGGGTGCCGGCGGCGGCCCCAGGCGGGATCGCGGCGGAGATGCGGTCCAGATCGGACGGCGTCAGATGCACCGCGAGCGCGCCGAGATTTTCTTCGAGCCGCGCGATCTGCTTGGTTCCGGGGATCGGGATCACATCCGGTCCCTGCGCCAACAGCCAGGCGAGGCAGAGCTGGGCCGGGGTGCAGCTTTTTTCGCGAGCGATCGCCTCGATCTTTTCGACGAGGGCGCGGTTCTTGGCGAAATTGTCGCCGGCAAAACGCGGGTGGCGGCCGCGGGTGTCGCCGGCGTCGAGATGGGCGAGGTCGGGGACGACGCCGGCCAGGAGGCTGCGGCCGAGCGGGGCATACGCAAAAAACGCGATGCCGAGGTCGCGGGTCAATTGGCGCGTCTCGGTCGCCTCCTCGCGATAGAGCAGCGAATACTCCATCTGCACTGCAGCGATCGGGTGGGTCGCATATGCCCGGCGTATGCGTTCGGGCCGCGCCTCGCACAAGCCCAGATGACGCACCTTGCCCGCTTCGACGAGACGCGCCATGGCACCCACGGTCTCCTCGACCGGCACCGCCGGATCGACCCGGTGCTGGTAATAAAGGTCGATCACATCGACGCCGAGCCGCTTCAGGCTCGCCTCGCAGGCTTGCGCGATATAGGCCGGGGTGCCGTCGACGCCGTTGGCGCCGCCCGGCCGTCGGGTCTGGCCGAACTTGGTCGCAATCAGCACCTGATCGCGCCGGCCTTGCAAGGCGTGGCCGAGCAATTCCTCGTTCTGGCCCCAGCCATACATGTCCGAGCTGTCAAAATGATCGACACCGAGATCGACGGCCTGCCGGATCAGCGCGACTCCGGCCGCGTCGTCACTGGTGCCGTAGACCCCCGACAACGACATGCAGCCGAGCCCCAACGCCGAGATCTCGGGGCCGTCCTTGCCGAGCCTGCGCCGTTCCGTGACCGTTTGCGTCATCGATATCTCCGCTGAATTTCTGAAGCGGCTGCCCCCACCGCGCCCTCCCCTACGGACCGGGAGGACCGAGGGGCGCCGCCGGTAAAGCTTTGTGCCGCGCTCCAATACAGGCGTATGATCGCTGCCGCAATGCAGCCGAGGAGGAAACGATGGCGGCTACTCATGTTTACGCCGGCGCGGCGAAGTCGATGGGCGGGACCCTCGGCGGCGTCTTTCGCCAGGCGGTCGGCGACGACAAATGGGAGCATCTGACCAACGGCCTGCCCGAGGGGGCCGAGGTGCACGCGATCACCGTGCATCCGGAAAACCTCGACACCGTCTATATCGGCACCACCAAGGGCGCCTTTCGCAGCACCGATCGCGGCGCGCATTGGCAGCGCTTGGCACTCCCTGAAAACGCCGACATCTGGTCGGTCTGCCTGCATCCGAAAAACCCGCGCATCGTCTATGCCGGCGCCACCCCGCCCGCGGTCTACCGCAGTGACGACGGCGGCGACAGCTGGCACAAGACCGCCGATCCGGGTCTGCCCGACCGGGTGATCATGGGCTTTGCCTGCCGGGTCATGCGGCTCGATGTCGATCCGAACGCGCCCGACGATGTTTACGCGACGCTCGAAGCCAACGGCACGATGCGCAGCCGCAATGGCGGCGAGAGCTGGGAGGATTGCACCGCCGACCTGATCCGCTTTTGCGAGCAGCCGAAATATAGGAGCCGCATCGGCAGCCAGACCGAGATCGAAGGGATGCTCGACGGCCACGCGCTCGCCTGCAGCGCCGCCGCGCCGGGCACCGTGTTCCTCGCCAACCGCATGGGCCTCTTCCGCAGCGGCGACAAGGGCGAGACATGGAAGGACATGGAGATCGGCCGGTTCTCGCCCTTGACCTACGGCCGCGACATCCGGGTCTCGCCGCACGACCCCAAGATCATGTATGCCTGCCTCAGCCCGGCGGCGCGCAGCACCGACGGGGCGATCTATCGCAGCGACGATGTCGGCCAGAGCTGGAAACGCTTCGACCACGGCGTCAAGGCCGAGGCGACGATGATGGGCGTGGCCTTGCACCCGAAGGACCCGAACCAGGTCTATGGCGTGTCGCGCTTTGGCCAGGTGTTCGGGACCCAGGACGGCGGCCGCAGCTGGCACGAGCATCGGCTGCCGGAAGGCGTGCGCGACGTTTACGCCGTCGCCTGCGGCTAGGGAGAAGAACGAGGCGGGACGGCCCCAGACCTACCCCCACCCCAACCCTCCCCCGCTGGCGGGGGAGGGAACGGGAGGGGGTAGGCGGTCCTTCTTTCCGCGGCGGGGAGAGGGTCGGGGTGAGGGGCAACGGAGGTGACGAATGCCGGATGACATGCGCAATCTGATGAAGGAAAAGCTCGCGGCGGGCGGGCTCGCGCTGTGCATGAATTTGCGCCTCGCGCGCACCGTCGATATCGCGATGGTGGCCAAGGCCGGCGGCTACGACGCGCTTTATGTCGATATGCAGCACGCGCCCTATTCGATCGAGACCACCGCGACGATCTGCGCCGCCTCGCTCGGCATCGGCATCACGCCCCTGGTGCGGGTGCCGAGCCATGACGGCCAGTGGATGAGCCGCGTGCTCGACGGCGGCGCCCAGGGTGTCATCGTCCCCGATGTCGAGAGCCGCGCGCAGGCCGAGGCGGTGGTGCGCCATTGCCGCTTTCCGCCGCTCGGCCGCCGTTCGGTAATGGGGCTGGGGCCGGCGCTCGGCTACCGGGCGCTGCCGCTCGGCGAGTTCAACAGCCGCGCCAATGCCGAGACTTCGGTCATCGTCATGCTCGAAACCGCCGCCGGCATCGACAACGCCGAGGCGATCGCCGCGGTGCCGGGTATCGACGTGCTGCTGATCGGCTCGGGCGATCTCTCGACCGATTACGGCATCCCCGGCCAGGTCGATCACCCGCGGCTGCGCGAAGCCTATGAACGGACTGCGCAAGCCTGCCGCACCCACGGCAAGGTCCTGGGCGTCGGCGGCATTCGCCACAACACCCAATTGCAGGGCGAGCTGGTCCGGCTGGGCGCGCGGTTTGTGATCGCCGGCACCGACACCAATTACGTGCTCGCCGGCGCGCGCGCCGACACGACCGCATTGCGGGCGATCCCGCTGGGGTGAATGGACGGCTGCTTTTGCGTGCGTTGAACGAGCGGCAATACGACCTCCTCGATCGCGTCGTCGAGCCACATGCCAATACCGAGCGGCTCGGTGAGGGGGCTGTGGTGCTGCGCGGCTTCGCGGTCACGGATGCTGCAGCGCTCGTCGCCGCGGTCGCCGGGATCGCCGCGGCCGCTCCGTTTCGCCACATGGTGACGCCGGGCGGGTTTCGCATGTCGGTGGCGATGACGAGCTGCGGCGCGGCTGGCTGGGTGACCGACCGGCATGGCTATCGCTATGCGCGCGACGATCCCGAAAGCGGGCGGCCCTGGCCTGCGATGCCGCCGCTGTTTTGCCGTTTGGCAGCCCAGGCGGCGGCGGCCGGCGGGTTTCCCCGGTTTGTGCCCGATGCCTGTCTGATCAACCGGTACGAGCCTGAGACCAAGCTTTCATTGCATCGCGACGAGGACGAGCGCGACCTCGCGGCACCGGTCGTCTCGGTGTCGCTGGGTCTGCCCGCGACCTTTCTCTGGGGCGGGCTCAGCCGCAAGGACCGGGCGGCGCGGGTCCGGCTCGAAAGCGGCGATGTCGTCGTTTGGGGCGGTCCCGCGCGCCTCGCTCATCACGGTATCGCCCCGCTCGCCGAGGGCGACCATCCGCTGACCGGCCGCTGCCGGATCAACCTGACCTTGCGCAAGGCATTGTGACATGCGGGCTTTGAGCTGCGTCCTGATTGCATTGTCGCTCTCCTCCGCGGCAGTCGCCCAGGATGCGCTGACCTTGAAAGAGCGCCTTTCCGACAAGGCTTCGGATGCGCAGCGCGTCAACAATTGCCACGTGCCGCCGGACCGTCGCGGCCCGGTCCAGCGTCCCGGCTGTCCGCCAAAGCCGGTCGCGGCGGCGCCATCTGGCAAAGCGGCGTCGGTTTCCGGCGGCGGCCGATAGCTTCGGTGAATGATGGCGACGCTCGACGATATTGTTGCGGCGGCGGCCAAGGTGTTCCGCACCAAGGGCTATCATGCTGCGACGGTGCGCGACATCGCCGACGAGGTTGGCATCCTGAAGGGGAGCCTCTACCACCATTTCGAGAGCAAGGAGGCGCTCCTCTACCTCGTCGTCAAAGAACCGATTGCGCAGATGTTCCGCACGATTGCCGAGATCACCGCTGCGGACTTGACCGCGACCGAAAAGCTGCGCCGGGCGATCGCTGCGCATCTCGAAGCGTTCGATCGGCACTATCCCCATCTCTTTGTCTATCTGCGTGAACGCGAATCGGTAAAACGCCGATTTCGTGAAATGATCGGCTACTCTCCAAAAGAATATGAACAGTGCTGGCAACAAATCCTCCAGCAGGGGATCGAGGAGGGTGAGTTTCGCGCCGATCTCGACGTCCAGGTGACCGCATACGGTCTGTTAGGCATGCTGAACTGGCTCTACAAATGGTACGATCCGCAGGGCCGGCTCGGGGTCACCGAGGTCGCCGCGCAATTTACGGCACTCGCCCTGTCGGGTATCGAAGCGGCCGGCTCGACATCGTCGTCCGCGTGCCCGAGTTCCTGCCGCAATTGATCTTTGTGGGCGGGCTGGGTCACCGGGGCCGATTGACGAACGGGGCGGGGTTCCGCAGGCTCTTTTGGCCTGCACTGGTCAGGAGGTGGCGATGCAGCTCAGCTCGCAGCAGCTCTCGCAATTCGCCGAGGAGGGCTGGCTGTTTCTGCCCGGCTGTTTTGCCGAGGGGGAGGTCGCGGTCCTGCGCGACGAGGCCGAGGCAATCTACGCCACCGACCGGCAGGAGGTGTGGCGCGAGAAGACCGGGGCGCCGCGCACCGCTTTTGCCGCGCATACCTATAACGAAGCGTTTCGCCTGCTCGGTCACCATCCGCGACTGATCGGCCCGGTCGAGCAGGTGTTCGGCGAACGGCTCTACATGCACCAGTACAAGATCAACGCCAAGGCCGCCTTCGAGGGCGACGTGTGGCAGTGGCACCAGAATTACGGCACCTGGGCGCGCGACGACGGCATGCCCGAGCCCAGGGCGATGAACATCGCCGTCTTTATGGACGAGGTCATGCCGATCAACGGCCCGTTGATGCTGGTGCCGCGGAGCCACAAGCACGGGGTGCTCTCGGCCGGCCACGACGAGGCGACGACCTCCTACCCGCTCTGGACGCTCGACAATGCGACCGTGACGCGGCTCGTCGAAGAAGGCGGCATCGTCGCCCCGACCGGCAAGCCCGGCTCGGTTTTGATGTTCCACGGCAACCTGGTGCACGCCTCGGCGCCGAACATCACTCCCTACCCTCGCCGCATCGTCTACCTGACCTTGTGCGCGGTCTCGAACTACATCCGCACCCCGACCCGACCTGAATGGATCGCGCACCGCGATTTCACGCCGATCGAGCCGGTCGCCGACGACGCGCTCCTCGATTACGCGCGGGCGCACGGCCCCCTCCCTAACCCTCCCCCGCGTGCGGGGGAGGGAAGGGTGGGGGCGCAGCAGCTGCGATGAGCCTTTACCATCTGCTGCAGCAGCGTGCCGCAGCCGGGCGGCCGGTGCGGGTCGGGCTGATCGGCGCCGGCAAATTCGGCTCGATGTTTCTGAACCAGGTGCCGGGGATGCCGGGCGTCGAGGTCGCGGTCGTCGCCGATCTCGACCCCGAACGGGCGCGCACCGCCTGCCGGACCATCGGCTGGGACGCCGCGCGCATCGGCCGCACCCGTTTCGTCGCCTCGGGTGCAGAGGCCTGCGCCGATCCCGCGGTCGAGATCGTCGTCGAAGCAACCGGCAGTCCGCCGGCCGGCATCACCCATGCCCGCGCCGCGATCGCCGAGCGCAAGCACATCGTCATGGTCAATGTCGAAGCCGATGCGCTGGCCGGGCCGCTCTTGGCCGAGGAGGCGCGGGCGCGGGGTGTGGTCTATTCGCTGGCCTATGGCGACCAGCCGGCCTTGACCTGCGAATTGGTCGATTGGGCGCGCGCCTGCGGCTTCGAGGTCGTCGCCGCCGGCAAAGGCACCAAATACCTGCCGGCTTACCACGCCGTGACGCCCGACGATGTCTGGACGCATTACGGGCTGACCGCCGAGGAGGCGCGGCGCGGCGGGATGAACCCGCAAATGTTCAACTCGTTTCTGGACGGCACCAAATCGGCGGTCGAGATGGCGGCGATCGCCAATGCCTGCAATCTCCGGGTGCCACGGGATGGTCTCGCCTTCCCGCCATCGGGTGTCGATGATTTGCCGCTGGTGCTGCGCCCGCGCGTGGCAGGCGGGGTGCTCGAAGGCGAAGGCATGGTCGAGGTCGTCTCGTCGCTCGAACGCGACGGCCGGGCGGTGTTCCGCGACCTGCGCTGGGGCGTCTATGTCGTGTTCGAGGCGCCCACCGAATACACCGCGCGCTGCTTCAAGGAGTACGGCGTTGCCACCGACGCATCGGGTCGCGTGTCCGCGCTGTATCGGCCGTTCCATCTGATCGGGCTGGAACTCAGTGTATCGGTTCTGTCAGCGGCCCTGCGCGGCGAGCCGACCGGTGCGCCGACGGCGTTCCGAGGCGATGTCGTTGCCACGGCGAAGCGGGATCTGCGAGCGGGCGAGACGCTGGACGGCGAAGGCGGAAGCTGCGTCTGGGGCA
>DASXAM010000095.1:0-12489 GCA_036404275.1 Allostellaceae bacterium | reverse complement strand
TCGAAATGGCCCTGGTTGCGCGACACCGAGACGCCCAAGGCGCCGGCTTTCATGCCGTCGCGCACGAGGCCCTGCATTTCGGCGATTTCGCTGTCGGTCGCGGCGCGCTTCTGGCACTCGTCGCCCATCACGTAATAGCGCACCGCAGTGTGACCGATCAGGTTGCCGACATTGACGCCGAGGTTGTGGTCGAGCTGGTCGAGATATTCGGGGACCGTCTCCCAGGTGACCTCGAGGGTGTCGAGCACCTCCATCGGGATCGCTTCGACATAGGAGAGAAACTCGGAAAGCCGCCGCTCCTTGCCCTTTCTGACCGGCGCCAGGCTGAGCGAGCAATTGCCGAAGATGACGCTGGTGGCGCCGTGGTCGCAGGAGAACGAGCACAGCGGGTCCCAGGTGACCTGCGCGTCGTAATGGCAATGGTTGTCGATAAAGCCGGGTGCGACGACGCGGCCCTCGGCGTCGATCGTGCGTGTCGCCGGCCCCGACAATTTGCCGATCTCGACGATCTTGCCGTCCCTGACGCCGACATCGCCGCGAAACGACGGCATGCCCGAGCCGTCGACGATCCGCCCGTTCTTGATCAAGAGGTCATACGCCATCGCCATCCCCTTTATCCGGTTCAGGCGAAGCCTAGCACGCGGGCGGGCCGGTCCGCGCAGCGGAATTCGACGGCGTGGCTTTCTCTTGCCGCATGGCTGGCACGCGGCAGGGAGTGCCCGCGCGGGCACGATAGAACACAGCCAGCGCCTGGGCCCGGCTCTCCCGTTCCACTATCGCGGATACGCCTGGATGCCTGCAGCCACCGCGTCGGCGACGTGCTCCTTGGTGATGACGCCGACGACCTCGGTTGGGCGCGGGATATGGAAGCCCGGCGCGGCCTGATGCACCACGAGCGCCATGACGCCGTTGCGCCGCCACAACCGCGTGATCACATCGAACGCCACGTCGTTCTCGCGGACGATCGTGAAATGGCGGTTGGCCACATCGCCGAATGTGACACCGGTTTCGAGATCGGCGAGATTGCTGCGCAAGCCGGTATTGATGCGCACGACGCCAATGATGTGGTCGCCATGCGTGATGATCACATGGCATAGGCCGTTCCCTTGCTCCGGCCGGCGCAGGAAATCGTCGAGCCGGGCCGCCGCCGGAACGAGCAGAAAGCTCGTTTCCATGACATCCTTTGCCGCGCGCACGAGAAACATGTTGGCGTGCAGCGCCTTGGGGATCACGTGGCCGCGCGGCACAAGCTTTGCGGTGTAAATGTTCTCCCGCGACAGCGCACGCCGGACGCCGAGCCCCGCCGCGACCGCGAGGATCATCGGCAGCACGATGTGATAATCGAGCGTCATCTCGAAGATCATCGTGACCGCGGTCATCGCCGCGCCGGTGCCGCCGCCGACCATTGCTCCCATGCCGACCATCGCGAAGGCGGGCACGTCTATTCCGACGCCCGGCAGCAGCGGCGCCACGATTGTCGCAAAGGCGCCGCCCAGCGTGCAGCCCATGAACAGCGACGGCGAGAAGATGCCGCCCGACGAGCCGGCGCCGAGACTTGCCGAGGTCGCGAACACCTTGCAGACAAAAAGGAGGCCGAGCATCCACGCCGCTCCGCCCCAGCCATTGAGAATTGCCTGAATCGTCGAATAGCCGACGCCTTCGACGAAGTAATGGCCGAAGCCCTGGTGCAGCGCATAGATGAGGCAGCCGACCAAAAGCATGCCGATCACGTGGCGCGCGTACCGCCCGGGGATGCGCTCGAACACGTCCTCGGCGAGATGCAGCGCTTTGATAAAAAGCGCGCTGGCAACGCCGCAGATCGCGCCGAGCAGCACGTAGAGGCAGAGCGTCGTCAGCGCCAGCAGGGGGTGCGTCAGCGGCAGCGCGTCGATCTCCGGCACGCTGAACGCCGGCTGCGGACCGAAGACCAGCCGTCCGATAAAGGTCGCGGTGCCGGTCGCGGCGGCAACCGGGAGGAACGTATTGACGCTGACCTCGGGCAGCATCAACTCGATCGCGAACATGACGCCGCCGATCGGCGTGTTGAACGTCGCTGCGATCCCGGCGCCGGCGCCGGCCGCAACCAGCGTGATACGCTGCCCGGACCGCATCCGGATCAGCTGCCCCAAGGTCGAGCCCAGCGCCGAGCCGATCTGAATGATCGGCCCCTCGCGCCCGACCGCGGCGCCGCTGCCGATCGCCAGCGCCGAGGCGATCGATTTGGCGACTGCGACGATCGGGCGGATCCGCCCGCCATTGTAGTAGATCGCATCCATCACTTCGGGCACGCCGTGACCTTTCGCCTCCGGCGCGAAGTTGATGATGATGAAGGTGACGCCGATCGCTCCCACCGCCGGCACCAGGATCACCCACGGCCCCCAGGGATTGAACGGGGTGAAGATTGAGGAGTCGTAGGCGAAGGAGAATTGCCGCAGAAAGAAGAGGTTGTGGACGAGACCGATCAGCTCGCGAAACGCCCAGGCGCCGATCCCGGTGACCATGCCGACCCCGACCGCAAGCAAGGTCATGACGATGACGCCAAAAGGCGGGACGCCGACCTCCCATCCCGGCAGCGGCCTCGATTGGCCGGCCGCGGCCCCGCTCGGGATGCCTACCGGCGCCGACACGTCGAATTGATGCTTCAGAGATAGTTTCGGAGCCGTGTCTGCCACGCTTGCCCTCATTGTGTCGTGCGCTGGCCTTTAATCTACCGTTGTCGGTTGGGCGCCGCTCCAGATAACCGGCATCCTCGCCGCTTGAGCACGAGGCCGGCCTCAGCCCGTTTGCTGATAGAGTTATGCACACCATGACTGGCGGAAACGACCGTGACGAGGAAATCAGGGCTCAGCGGGTTTGCACGCTCGGTATTCCGCCTTCCCACCATGCTTTACCGCTGGCATTGTGGCTGGCTGCTCGGGCGGCGCTTCCTGCTGCTGAGCAATCGTGGCCGACGTACCGGAAAGCTGCACCACACCGTGCTCGAAGTCCTCGAGTATCGGCCCATCCCTTGCGAGGCGATTGTGCTCAGCGCTTTTGGCCCCCGGTCGGATTGGCTTCTCAATATTCAGGCTCGGGCGCCGATCGAGGTCACGATAGCATCGCAACACTTCATCGCCGCCTACCGGTTTCTCGGCGAGGATGAAGCGGCAGCGGCGCTTCTGGGATACCAGTATCGCAATCGCCTTATCGCGCCCATCGTCCGATTTGGCCTGAGCCATTTTGCCGGCTGGCATTATGACGGCAGTGCCGCGCACGCCCGGCGGCTCGTCAATCAACTTCCCGTAGTAGGCTTCCGTCCTGCTTCAGACCGGCTAAAACAGAGCCCGGCGGAGCCGTAAGCCGCAGCGTCACCCCACATTCTCTCCTTGAGTCCGGCGCAGGTCAGCCACCAGTTGACCTCAGCTATCGGGCTGTCAGGCGCTGGCGGATGTCGCTCGCGGCGAGATGGCAGGTGAGCCCGGAGAAAGCTCCGGCGCGCGCCGGCCGCCAAATCGGTGGTTGTCCGGACGCTGCGACATAATCCAAGATCGGCGAACGCAGCATCGAGGGGAGGATATCGATGAGGTCAGAGACAACGTGCCGGCGCTCGCTGTCGCGGCGCATGATGCTCGCCGGCGGGGCCGGGCTTGCCGGCGCGGCACTGGCCGGCAATCGGGCGTTGGCGCAGGAGAAGGCGGCGCTCGGCACGCCGGCGAGTGTCATCACCAACCCGCCGCGCAGCTTTGCCAAGGGCCATCCGTCGATCTATCCCGATCCCGACGTGATCGTCCTCGATCCGTCCTTTCTGCCGCTGCGGCGCACCCAGGGTGCCATCTACCGGTTGTGGACCGGGGCGTTGTGGGCCGAAGGGCCGGCCTGGTCGAGCCAAGGCCAATACCTCGTCTTCAGCGACGTGTCGGGCAACACGCAATACCGCTACATCTGGGACGACGGCCGGGTAACGCCGTTCCGCAAGCCTTCTTACAACACCAACGGCAATACCTTCGATTACCAGGGCCGGCAGATCTCGTGCGAGGATTTCTTCCGCCGCGTCGTGCGCTGGGAGCATGACGGCAGCGCCACGGTGATTGCCGACAGCTTCGAAGGAAAGCCGCTCAATTCACCAAACGATGTGGTGCCGCATCCCGACGGCAGCATTTGGTTTACCGACCCGCCCTATGGCGATTCGATCCCCGAGGGCCACCCCGACGTGGCCGGCGGTCCGACCAATCCGCAAGGCATCCTGAACCCGAATGTCGGTGCCGAAAACGCCGGTGCCATCGGCGGCAAAAAGCGCGAGTTGCCAAATGCGGTCTATCGCTGGGACCCGAGCGGCAAGCTCGAAGTGGCGCTCACCGAAGAACAATTGCCCGACCCCAACGGCCTGTGCTTTTCGCCCGACCACAAAATCCTTTACGTGATCAGCACCGGCAAGGGCCCGGGCGACACCGGTCCCGGCGGCAAGCGCTTGATCTATGCCTTCGACATGCAGGGGACAAAGCCGGTAAACCCGCGGGTGTTCAGCGACACGACCGTGGACGGCGTCAAATGCGGCCCCGACGGGCTGCGCGCCGATGTCCTGGGCAATCTCTGGTGCGGCTCGAATGCGCCCTTGGGCTATGCCGGCGTGCTGGTATACAACCCGCAGGGAAAGCTGATCGGCCGCATCCGCCTCCCCGAGGTGTGCGCCAACGTCGCCTTTGGCGGTCCCAAGCGCGACCGTCTGTTCATGGTGGCGAGCCAGTCGCTCTACATGCTCGAAGTCTCGATCCAGGGTGCCGCACCGGGTTGATCCGATGACAGCCGCCGGCGATGCGCAAACGCTCGATCGGGCAGCGCAGCGCCGCGCGATCGCCGCCGGCATCGCCGGCAATGTCATGGAATGGTACGATTTCAGCGTCTACGGCTATTTCGCCACGGTCATCGGCCGGGAATTCTTTCCGGCGCACGACCCGACCTCGTCGCTGATCGCCGCTTTTGGCGTGTTCGCCGCGGGCTTTTTGATGCGTCCGATCGGCAGCCTGATCTTTGGCCATATCGGCGATCGGCTCGGGCGCAAGCTGGCGCTGACCCTGTCGGTCATGGTCATGGCAGCCCCGAGCTTTCTGATCGGCGTCCTGCCGACTTACGCCCAAGCCGGCTTGTGGGCCCCGGCATTCCTGGTGTTGCTGCGGCTCGTCCAGGGATTGTCGGTCGGCGGCGAATACACGACCTCGCTGGTCTTCCTTATCGAGCAATCGCCGCCGGGCCGGCGCGGCTTTCTCGGCAGCTTTGCGCCGCTGGGCGCCACCGCCGGCGTGCTGCTGGGATCGGCCATCGGGGCAGCGATTACCACCATGTTAAATGGCGCCGCGGTCCACAGTTGGGGCTGGCGGCTCGCGTTTTGGCTCGGGATTGTCATCGGCGGCATCGGTTTTGTGATCCGGCGCCAGCTCGCCGACGACCGTGCGGCGCCGGGTGGGATGGCGCCGGCCGCCTCACCGCTGCGCGACGCGTTCCGGACGCAGTGGCGCATGATTCTGCGGGTCGTCGGGCTCAACGCCGGCGGCGCCGTCGCCTATTACATGGGCTTTGTCTATGTGACGACCTATTTGCGGCAGATCGATTTCTTCGCCGCGTCGCGGGCGCTGGACATCAACACGATCGCGGTATTGGCGCTGCTGCTGGTGATCGTGCCGATGGGCTGGCTCTCGGACCGGCTCGGCCGCAAGCCGGTCCTGCTCGCCGCGACCGGCGGGCTCTTTGCGCTGGCGCTGCCGCTGTTTTGGATGCTGCACCATCGCGACCCGGCGATCGTGCTCCTCGGGCAGATCGGGTTTGCCGTGCTGAACGCCGCCTATTGGGGGCCGAGCACGGCGACGATGGTCGAGCTCGTGCGCGGGCAGACGCGGTGCAGCGTGCTGTCGGTCGGCTACAATCTCGGCCTCGCCATCCTCGGCGGGGCAACGCCGATGGCCGCGGTCTATGCAATCCAGCATAGCGGCTACGATCTCGCCCCGGCAGTGCTGGTGATGGCGACGGCCGCGGTCTCGTTTGCCGTGATCCTGGGCCTGCCCGAGGCCATCGGGCGGCAAACGGCCGCTGCGAGCCCCGCGCGGACGCGACGACACGGCTAGCCGGGTCAGGCGCGATCGGGACCGATATCGGCCAATGCGTCGAGGATGCGGCCGAGGCGAGCGAGATCGGCGGGCGTCGAGAGGCGGTGGTCGCCGCCCTTGACGAGGGTGAGCGCCACATCACGGCTGGCGAGATGCTCGGCGAGGCGAAGGCTCGTCTGCCATGGCACCGAGGTGTCCTCCATGCCGTGCAAGAGTCGCACCGGGCAGTCGAGCTCGATCGTCCCGCGCATCAGCAGGTGCCGCCTTCCCTCCTCGATCAGATTGCGGCTGTAGGTGTAGCCGGCGGGGTCGTATTCCGAGGGCAAGGTCACCGAGCCATTGGTCATCAGCTCCCGGCGCTGCGCCGCATCGAGACGGGGCCACAGCAAATCCTCGGTGGCGTCGGGCGCGGCGGCGATGCCGACCAGCGCCCGGACCCGGTCGCGGCGGACAAGCGCGGCCAACAGCATGAGCCAGCCGCCGAGGCTCGACCCGACCAGGATTTGCGGCCCTTGGGTCAGCGCGTCGATGACCGCGACCGCATCCTCGGCCCAGCGGCCGACCGTGCCCTGGGCAAAATCGCCGCCCGATATGCCATGGCCGAAATAATCGAACCGGACATAAGCGCGGCCGCGACGCCGGCAATAATCGTCGAGAAACACCGCCTTGTTGCCGGTCATGTCGGAGCGCAACCCGGCCAAAAAAACGATCCCCGGCGCCGCTCCCGCGACCCGGCGGTAAGCCAGCGCCGCGCCGTCCGGGCGGGGCAGAAATTCGGGCGAGTTCATTGACAGGTTGCCACAATAGATGCGGGCGGCAACGATAGCACCACGGCGAGAATGCACTAAGCAGAGGCACATCGTGACCCGGCCGTTGCTCGTCATCGACGGCGATTCGTTCGCCCACCGCGCCTACCACGCGCTGCCGAAATCGATCCGGCGGCGCGGCGACAAGGGCGGCGGTGCGATTGTCGGGTTCGCCAATTTTCTGCTGCGGTTCTACACCGAGGAGCAGCCGCGGGCGGTGCTGGTCGGCTGGGACACGCTCGACGCACCGACTTACCGGCATGACGCGCTCGAAACCTATCAGTCCGGGCGGGTGTTTGATGCCGAGCTCGTCGAGCAGCTCGACGTGCTGCCGCAATTCGTTGCCGCTTGCGGCTTTGCCAATGGCAAGGCGCCCGGATACGAGGCCGACGATTTTCTTGCCGCCGCGGTGGTGCAGGAGGAACGGCAGGGTGGGACGGCGCTGGTGGCGAGCGGCGACCGTGACGCGTTTCAGCTTGCCTCGCCCTCGACGACGATCTTGCAGCCGGTCCGCGCCGGCGAAATCGCCCGCATCGGCCCAGCCGAGGTGCGCGAGCGCTATGGCGTCGACCCGGCCCAGGTGCCCGACTTTATCGCATTGCGCGGCGACCCGTCCGACAAGATCCCGGGTGCCAAGGGGATCGGGGCAAAGACCGCCGCGGCGTTGCTGCACCGTTACGGCTCGCTGGAAGCGCTGCTCGCCGAAGGGCGGTTCCCCGCCGCCGCCGAAAAACTGCGGCTTTACCGCAGGATCGCCACGATGGACGCGACGGCGCCGCTGCCGGCATTGGACGATCAGACGCCGAGCTGGGGCGAAGCGGCAAAATTGGCGCGCGATTGGGGCCTCAACCGGCTGGCCGACCGTCTCGGCGAGCTCGGATAGGCGGAGGCTCTACGGGCTCCCGCTCGAATTGCCGTTGGGGCTGCGCACCAGCGCGTCGAGGGCCGGGCCGGGTTTGTAGACGTGGGTTCGGCTTGCCCAGTCATGCGACCAGTTCGACTCCTTGCGCGCCTCGACCGTCGCATCCTCGCGCCATTTCTGGATGTCCTCATGCCGCTTTTGCAACAACTGGGCGAGAAGGTGCGCCTGGTCGGCGGCTGTCTGACCCGGCGATCCCTCGTCCGAAGACTGCGCCGGCGCTTGTGAAAACATCGGCGCTTGTGACGAATTCGGCGTCGATGTCTCGGTATCGACGGCCGCTTGCATCTTTCTGACTGCTGCCTGGATCGCCCGGTCCTCGACCTCGCGCAAAAACCGCAATTGCTCGCTTTGCGAGGTGTTCAATGCAAACCAGATTTGCAGCGAGCCGGTCGTTCGCCGGGTCGTATAATCCTCGATAAAGATCTGTTCGAGCCGCCGCGCCGCTTCGAGCGAGCTGCGTTCCCAGCACGCGATCGAATATTCGACATCGGCAAGGCAGACCGAGACCATAAAGGCCGGCGCCGCCCGCGCCGATAGGGACCCGAACGTGCACAGCACCATCACCGTGGCGATGGCGCATACCCGGTACCCCGAGAGCTTCAACCGGTCCCGCTTTCGGCGCGCTCGCGCAGCGCCGGAAGGACCCGCTCGATCTCGTCGATCGGACGCCGCGCCGCGGGCGAGTGCAATTGCATATAGGCGAGCAATTCCTGCTGCGGGATCGGCCCGGCAATGCGGCCGATATCAGCAGCGCGCACCCCTTGTCGCAGCAGAAAGCTCAAATAGGTGTAGCGCAGCGCCTGTGCGGTCACCTCATGCGGCTGGTCGAGTGCGGCATCGTAGGCGCCGAAAAGGACGAGGCGCCCGATCTCGTCGGTTGCGAGCGGGCCGCCATCGGCCCGCCGCAGCACGGTGCCCTCCGCTTCCGGCTGCTGCCGACGGCGCATGGCGAGCAGCCCGAGCAGAGGTTCCGCCAGCGGCACGGTGCGCGCCCCTTCGCCATCGAGCCGGATCATCCTATCGGGCAAATCAATTTGGTCCCAGCGCAAAGCCGCTAGCTCCTCGGCGGTGAGCCCCATCAAAAGCCCGACCACGGCGGGGCGCGCATCCTCGGTCGTCGCCGCGACGAGCGCCCCGATCTCCCGATCGGCAAGCTCTCGCGGCGGCCGCTGCGAGGTGGGGAGAAGCCCGATCTCCGGTGCCGAAAGCAGTTCTGGTGGGGGCGTTTCGCGTGCGAGCAAACCCGGCGCCCAGGAGTGCTGATGCTGCACCACCGCCGCCGGCAATGGCGCGGGCCCGGCGATAAAATCGGCGAACCATGCCGCGAAGAGGCCGAGTCCGAGCGACCCGCCGACCGCGATCAGCGCATCGAGCCGGTAATCCGGCCGCCACGGCTCGTTGCTCGGTGCCGCAACCTCCAACAGCTCGGCATGCGGCGCGCGCTCGCGCTCGCTCGCCTGCAATTTGGCGAGCCGGTCGAGTGCGGCGCGGTGCATCCCTTCGAGATGGTCCAGATCCTCCCGCATCGTCTTGTATTCGTTGAGATGCGTCGCAAATTCCTGCGCCTGCTTCTGGTTGTCGGCGACGTTTTTGCGCAAGCGCTCGACCTCGGCTTGCGCCGACGACACATCTTCCTGCGCCTGGGCCAATGCCGCCCGCTCGCCGGCGCCGTGCTGCGCTTTGAGCTGGTCTTCGAGATTGTCGAGCCGCGCGCGCAGCGACTTTGCATCGGCGTCCATCGCGAGGTAGTTGGGCGTGAACCGGCGCTGCAAATCGTGCCATTGCTCGCGCGCCGCCGAGACGCGCTGCTGCAGATCGGCAAGGGTCGGGTCGTCCTTGGCGCGGAAAACGGCCCTGCCGGCGGCGATCGAGCTCCTGAGCGCCTGCAAATGCCCTTGCGCCTTGGCCAGCTTTTCATTGGCGTCGGTGTAGGATTCGCTCAAGCCCTCGATGTCGGCGAGCACGTCGTTCTCCTTGTGCTCCATCGAGACGATGTCGTAGCGGTCGCGAAACGCATTGACCGCCTGCCGCTTTGCCGCGACCTCCTTGTCGAGCGCCCGAATTTCGTCGCCGACTTCGCCGGTGGTGCTGGCGGCGAGGCTCTTGTAAGCGTCGGCAACGTGCTGCCGATAAACTCGTGCCACGGTGTTGACGAGCCGCGGCTCGAATTCCGGCTGCGGTCCGACCGCCGCGAGCTGAACGATCTGCGTGCCCCCGATTGGCTCGACATGCAGCATCTGCTGCACCGACGCCACCGGGTCCGGCCCCAAATCGGGCAGTCCGCCGTCGCTTTTCAACCGGTCAAGGACATCCTGCAGCAGCGGACGGCTGGTCAATGTCTGGACTTCGGTCAGAAACGACTTTGCATCGGTCGCGACCGTCGGCGTGTCCCTGGCGTCGGCCGGCTGGGTCACGACCGAGGCCGGCGAAATCTGCAGCCGCGCCACCGCCCGGTATTCCGGCGGCCGGGTAAAAACGTAAACGAGGCTCGCCGCAGCCGCCGGAAAAAATACGACGCAAAAGACGATCGCCCGGCGTCGCGCCGACTTCCCTATCGAGGCCATCGCACCATCAGAGGCAACCGACATTCCCCACTCTGCCGATCATAGGAGGATTCCCGTCCCGCGCGGCGGAAATAGGGCGATCCTGCGAGGACTTGAAACAATACCGTGAGGAGTGCATGCCTAGGGCCGCGAAACAACGCAAAGGCCCGACGATGAGGCGAGGGGTCATTCGGACAGGGCGGCCGGCTCTCCTCGGCGTATCGCTCGCTTTTTGCTTTGCCCTTTTCGGTGGGCCCTGCCATGCGGCGCCCGCGGGGTCGACGCACGCCTTAGTCCTGGCCCAGGCGCAGCCGACGGCGCCGCTGGGCAATGTTGAGGCCGACATCGCCCAATTGCACCAACGGCTGGCAATCACCCCCGCTCAGGAACCGCGCTTTGCTGCGGTTGCCGAAATCATGCGCGAGAATGCGCGCGCCGCCGCGCAGCTTCGGCCCCCGGCCAACGAGAGTGCTGTCGAAGCATTGCGCATGGCGATCCAATATGGCGAGCAGGACCTCGCCGGCATGAAACGGCTGCTGCCCGCGCTGCAGGCGCTCTATGCGAGCCTCTCGCCGGCGCAGCAGCGCGCCGCCGACACGGTGTTTCGCCAGGGCCCCGGCGAATGACGAGCCCATCCCGAAAACAGGAGGAAAACCGCCGATGACGACCGCGCCGCTCCCGCTCGACGACTTTTTCGTCATCGATCTGACCGCGCATCGCGCGGGGCCGACCGCCGTCCGCCAGCTCGCCGATTGGGGCGCCGACGTGCTCAAGATCGAGCCGCCCGGTGAGCAGGTCGACGCCACCGGCAGCCGCCGCGACGGTTTCGATTTTCAGAATTTGCACCGCAACAAGCGCTCGATGACGCTCAATTTGAAGAGCAAGGAAGGGCTCGAAATTTTCTTTAAGCTCGCCAAGCGCGCTGATGTCGTCGTCGAAAATTACCGCTCCGACGTCAAGCACCGGCTCGGTGTCGATTACGAGGCGGTCAAAAAGGTCAACCCGCGCATCGTCTATGGCAGCATCTCGGGCTTTGGCCAGGACGGACCCTATGCCGGGCGCCCCGGCGTCGACCAGATCGCGCAAGGCATGGGCGGGCTGATGTCGATCACCGGCCATGCGGGCCAGGGACCGGTGCGCGTCGGCATCGCGATCAACGACACCTCCGCCGGCCTCTTACTGTCTTACGGGATCGTGCTGGCGCTGTTGAACCGCGAGCGTACCGGTGAAGGCCAGTGGGTCCACACCTCGTTGCTCGAAGCGCAGATATACATGCTCGATTTCCAGGCGGCGCGCTATCTGATGAAAGGCGAAGTCGCCGGCCAGGAAGGCAATTTCCATCCGACCTCGCCCGGCACCGGCATGTTCCAGACCGCCGACGGCTACATCAACATCGCCGCTTCGGGCGACAATCTGTGGCGCCGCTTCTGTGAAGCGGCCGGCGCCAAGGATCTGCTCAGCCATCCGGATTTTGCGACCGTGGCCGCGCGTGCCAAAAACCGCGAGGCATTGATCGCGCATTTGAACGAAATCGTGCGCCGGCACCCGAGTGACTATTGGGTCGAATTGCTGAACAAGGTCGGTGTGCCCTGCGGGCCGATCAACACGATCGACCGCACCTTTGCCGACCCGCAGGTCCAGCATCTCGGGATCGCCAAACCGGTCAGCCACCCAAAGCTCGGCGCGCAAAAGGTGGTCGGCCAGCCGATACATCTGAGCGCCTACCCGCAGCCCGACGAGTTGCGCCCGACCCCCGACCAGGGCCAGCATACCGAGGCGGTGTTGCGCGATCTCGGCTACGATGCCGCTGCCGTCGCCGGGTTGCGCGAGCGCGGGGTGGTCTGACCTCGACAGCCGGGAGGGCGCGATGATCGTCCATTTTGTCGGCAGCATCCCGTTGCCCGATGCCGAAACCGTGTTCCGCACCCTCGCCGCGGCGGCCGGCCCTCATCTCCGCTATCTGCCCGATGGCGAGACCGGCATCCGCAAAACCTGGATCCGGTTCTTGCAGGATGTGCTGGCGCAAAACCCGGCGATCGAGCTGGCCCCGGTGCCGCCCTTCAAATTCACCCAATGGGACGGCAAGGTATTGCGCGAGATCCCGCGCCTGCGGCTCAAGCCCGGTAGCGAGCCCGATCCCG
>DASXAM010000094.1:0-7678 GCA_036404275.1 Allostellaceae bacterium | reverse complement strand
GCGTTCGAGGGCAGCTGCCTGGTCGAGGCGGCGATAGGCGAGCAAGGTGTCGAGCTTGCCATCGATGATCTTGAGCTTCTTGGCAATGTCAGCCGAAGCTATAATGTGCGCGGCACCAACAATCATCGATGACAATGCCGTGAGTTGCGCCAAGCGTCTCGCGGCGGGGGCCTCCTTCATCAGTTCGATTGCTTTTCCGGTCTTCACATCTACCACCACCGGGAGCAGCCGTCCCGAATCCGCGTGTCGAGATACCGTCGCCAATCCGGATCCCATGAGCTCTCTGCCTCCCTTGGAGGCCGTGACAATCATCTCGACCCGAGACGAGAGCAGGCGCACGCCGTTCAGCGTGACCGTCGCTCCGTCAAAGGCGCTGCACCAGAGACGAGCGAGAAATTCTTTGGCGGCCGCTTCCGCGGCAGTAGCAAAGCGTTCGCTATCCAAGGATTCCATAAAGCTAAGGCGCTCGACCGGCCCGAGCGATGCAGACGGGGGCTCAGGCATGCCGCTGTTATTCGAACCAAACCTTGAAGGGGTGAGGTGCTTTTTCATGGAGGCGTACAACAACGCGAGCGCTCCGAGGCTGACCAAGCCTGCAGTCGCGCCGATCAGAAACTCTCCGCCCATCGATTACCTTACCGAAAAAACGAGCCTATCAATGATTTTTGCCCCGCGAGCGCGGCCGCAGCGCCCGCACGCGGTGCAGGAATAGCCCTTGACCGAAAGCTCTCGGCAAAGCGGTCCTGGCAATCCACGCACGAAGGCTAAGCGCCGAGCGGTCCAAAAATCGTCAGCGCCGAGTGACTACCGAGATTGTGCACGTCGCGTGCAGGATCAGCCGGGCTTGCGTGCGGCGTGCGCCCGGAGGTCGAAGCTTTCGTCGGCGGCTTCGTCGGGGCTGAGGCGCGGGTCGCCCATCAGCAGGCGCCGTGCGGCGATGTGATCGGCCGGGCGGTGCACCGATTCGACCGCGACGAGTCGGCCGCCGCGATAGCAGAACACCGAGAAGCTGCGGCTTTCGGGGTCGCCGCGCACGACGTGACGGTCGCAGCTGATGGCGAGGCCGGCGATCTGCAATTTCAAATCGCCCTGATCGCTCCAGAACCACGGCACCTTGTCGTAAGGTGCGGGCTTGCCGGCGATGTTTGCGGCAACCCCGCGCGCCTGATCGACCGCGTTCTGCACCGATTCGAGCCGCACCCGCACCGGCGCGAAGCGGGTCGGGAAATTGGCGCAATCGCCGATCGCCGAAATTGCGGGCTCGCTCGTCGCGAGAAATTCGTCGATGACAATGCCGTTATCGACGGCGAGCCCGGCCTCGGCCGCGAGCTCGGTGTTTGGTACGACGCCGATGCAGACGAGAACGAAATCGGCCGGCAGCAGGCGGCCGTCGCCGGTCTCGACGCCGGTCACTCGGCCGTTGTCGCCGAGGATGCGGGCAACACCGGTGCCGAGCAGCAATTCCGACCCCCAGCCGCGGTGCGCCTCGGCATAGAATTGCGAGACGGCCGGCGACACAACGCGGCCCATCGGGTGCGGCGTCAATTCGACAATGTGCACCGCCGCACCCGCCGCACCGGCGACCGCGGCAAATTCGAGCCCGATAAAGCCGGCGCCGATGACGACCGCGTCGCGGGCATTGTCGAGCCGCTGCCGCAGCAGATCGGTATCGGCAAGCGTGCGCAGACCGAGGACGCCGTCGAGATCGGCGCCCGGCACCGGCAATGGCCGGTTGCGCGCACCGGTGGCGAGGACGAGACGGTCAAAGCCGATCTCGTCACCATTGGCGAGCCGCAGACAGCGCCCGCGCCGGTCGATCGCCGCGACCGGTGCGCCGGTCACCAGCTCGATCTGCTGCTTGCGATAAAATTCTTCGGGCCGCAGCCACAATTCGTCGCGGCCGCTGTCGCCCGCGAGATAGGATTTGGACAAGGGCGGTCGCTGATACGGCAATCCCGGCTCGTCGCCGAACAGCAGCACGCGGCCGCCGAACCCCTCCTGGCGCAATGACGAGGCGGCCTGAAACCCGCCCTGGCCGGCGCCGACGATGGCGACGACCGGCTCGCCCATCAGACCTGCGTCTCCGGCAGATGGACGACGAGCCCGTCCATCTCCGGGGTCACGACCAATTGACAGCTCAGGCGGCTCGTCGGCTTGCGCTCGCTCGCGGTGAATTCGAGCATCGATTTTTCGTCGTCGGACTGCGCCGGAGTCAGCGGCAATTGCGCCTCCTCGACATAGACATGGCAGGTCGCGCACATCATCTCGCCGCCGCATTCGGCGACGATGCCGTCCACATTGTTGAGGATCGCCCCGCGCATGACGCTGGTGCCGACCGGGACATCGATCGTCTCGCGCGCCCCGTCGGGGTGGACATAGGTGATGTTGGGCATCTTCTTCCTGTCGGTTTGCAGCGCGCTGCGCCGCGGCGGAGCCGATTAAATCGGCCAGCCGTCGCGCGGCGTCAACCCCGCTGCCGGACCGCTACCCGGTCGCCCTCCGGCACGAGGTCGGCGCCCAACGCGGCGCTCTCCTGCGCGAGCAGGTCGAACGCCGCACCCTCGTCGGCGAGCACGCACGGCACCGTCCGGTTCTGCGCGTCGTGGCGGACGAATTGGAATGTCGTTCCGGCGATGCCGCCCTTGTCGCAGGCGACGCGGACCATCATGCCGAGCCAGTCGCCGTGCCGGTGCCCGCCATGCCCGGTATGAAACGAAAAGCTGCCGAGCCCGTAAAAGATCGGCCTGCCATGATAGACCTCGACCGGCAGCGAGTAATGCGGGCCGTGGCCGATGACGAGGTCGGCGCCGGCATCGATCGCGGCGTGTCCGATCTCGGTCATATAGCCGAGCACCTCGCGGCCGACCCCCCAATGGCACGAGGCGACGACGATGTCCGCCTGCCGGCGCAATGCCGCGACATCCTGAGCGAACCATTCGAGGTATTGCTTGTCGGCCCAGGTGATGATTTGCGGCGGCAGGCCGGGCCGGTTGGCCGGCGGGCGCCCGCCATGCATCGGCACCTGGTAGGCGGTGTGGCCGCGGATCACGGCGATGCCGGTCGAATTGTCGCCGGCCTCGTGGTTGGTCGGCCAGTAGACCGAGCTGCGCTGCAAAAAGCCGTAGCGTACACCGCCCGCCTCGACGATCGCCGGCGCACGGGCGCTCGCCCGATTGTCTCCGGCCCCGGTATGGAGAATGCCGATCTCATCGAGCCGGGCAATCGAGGCGGTGATCGGCGCCTCGCCGTAATTGACGTTGTTGGCGATCCCGACCGCCCGAAAACCGGCCGACCGCAACGCCTCGCCGGCGATGGCGGGATCGGCGAAAAACCCCTCGCGCTCGAGCGTATGCGCACCGGGCGGCGGGCAAAGACAGCATTCGAGGTTCGCGAAGACGATGTCAGTCGCGCGAAACTCGTCGCGCACCAGCGAAAACGGGACCGCCGCATCGTCCACATTCATCAAATTCACATCGCCGGTCAGGATCATCGTCGCCATCTTCCCCTCCCCACCCGGCCAGTAGGAGCCCGGTCAATACGGGAAAGCATAGACACGGCCGTCGGCGCCGACATAAAGCCGCCCGGTGGCCGGCAGCAAGGTCTGGAAATGGTGCAGCCCAGCCAAAGGTGCGCTGGTGAACAGCGGCTCGCCGGTGTCGCCGCGGTAGCCGTGCAGCCGGTTGTCACCGTCGGCGCCGAGCACCCAAACGATCGGCTGCGAATGGCCGTCGGTCGTCGTAACCATCGGCGAGCCGCCGCCATCGAGCGCCGCGCACCAGGCGGTTGCGATCGACGCCGATGGCCCGGCGCGGATCGCGAGCACGGTCAGCCCATTGCCGCGCCGCGGCGCCGGGCATTCCGCCCCCTCGACCGGCAGTGCGACAAAGGCGCCGCCGGAAGCGGGAAAGGAAGCGGGCGCCGTGCGGATCGGCTCGTCCGCGACCCGCCGCGCCGCGAGGCTGCCGCCAATGCCGCCGAGATTGGCGGCGTCGAGCAGATAGGCGCGCCGGTCTTTGCCAAGCGCCGGGACCAAAGCTCGCATTCCGCCTGGTGCCGGCAGCTGCAACAGCAGCGGATTGGCGCCGCCGAGATCGAGGTCGCGGGCGTCGAGCGCACGCCAATCGGGCGGTGCGAAATAATCCTGCGGCCGGTCGCTATGGGCGAGATTGGGCGCCAGTCGAAACACCGCCTCGCCGTCGCTCCATTCGCGGGCGCCGAAGGTGTTGCCGGTCGCGACATAGAGCGAGCGGCCGTCGCCGGCGATGCCGCCCGGCGCCCAGATGCCGCCGCCGCGGGCCCGGGTGCTCCAGCTGACGATGTCGCGCGGGTTCTTGAGCCCGATCCCGACCACCCAGCCGCGATATTCGCCGCAATCGCCAAAATGCCCGCCATAGGGGACATAGACCCGGCCGCCCTGGATCAACAGCGCGCCGCGCTCGTTCTGGTCGGCGGCAATGAAGCGGCGGCCGAGTGCGGCGCCGACATCGACCGGCCAGCCCGGGCGGACGGCGCCGTTCTCCAGCGCGAGCGCAAAGATCCGATGGTGCGCGCCGTCCGCCTCGGCGACCATCGCGTCGAGATAGAGGGTTTGCGACGCTTCGTCGATCGCCGGCGTGCCGGTGACGCCGAGCGGGTCGATATTGCCGCAAGGCTGCCGCGACAGCGCGACCGGCCGGCCGAGCGAGCGGGTCCATAGAGTCCGTCCCGAGCGCGCGTCGATCGCCACGACCGTGTCGCTTTCGGTCGCGACGAAAAGGACACCCTGCCGGTAGAGCGGCTGGGCATAGACGTGGCCGGCAAAGCGCGGCGCGAAATTCGGGTCGAGCCGGAGCGTGCGCGCCCGCGCCCAACTCAGCTCCGGCACCGTGAAATTGCCGCTGCGGTCGGCGCCGCCGTGAAATGTCGCCACGGTCTGGCCGAGGCAAACGCCGCAAAAGGCCAGCAGCGTCAATGCCGCCCATGCCGGCCGGTGCAAGAGCGCGAGCGGGAAGCGCATGCCCGGACGATAGCCGGACATCGGGGGCGGGCGCCACCGCTGCCGCCGCTCGGCCGGTCTCGCATGCCCGCGTCTCCTCGGTGAACGTTCCGAATCATATACTGTCCGGGACTCAGGGCGCCTTGACAGAGCCTGGGGGCACCACTACGGTGCGGGCCGTTCCGGCCGCGGCGCGGCGGGGACGGGTGTCCGAAGGGCCCGCACCGCCAGATGAGCGCAAACGAACCGCCGGACCCGCTCAAGCGGCTCGGCGACAGGCTCGATCGGGCGCGGCGGGGGCGGGTCGGATCAGACCAGAGCGGTCGCAGCGGCCCGCCGCCGGGGGCGATGGGCCTCGGCTTCCGCATTGCGGTCGAGCTGGTCTCGGCGCTCTGTGTCGGGCTGGCACTCGGCTGGGTGTTCGATCATTTTCTGGGGACGCGGCCCTGGGGTCTGATCGTGTTTTTTCTGCTCGGCATGGCGGCCGGCATGGTCAATGTGTTCCGCGCCGCCAAGCAGCTGGGCGCGGCGCCGCCGGCGACGCGCTCGGGCGACCGGGTGCCACGGGATTGACGAGGACTGGGGATTCGAGGTGGCGGCAGAACATTCACCGCTGACGCAGTTCACGATCCACCGACTGGTGCCGCTGCATATCGGCTCGGTCGACGTGTCCTACACCAATTCCGCGCTGATGATGACGATCGCGGTCGTGCTCGTCACGCTGTTGCTCGTGGCGGCGACGGCGCGCGCCAGGCTGGTGCCCGGCCGGATGCAGATGGTCGCGGAGATGGCGTACGAATTTGTCGCCCGCATGGTCAGCGACAATGTCGGCAGCGAGGGCCGCGCCTATTTTCCGCTGGTTTTCACGATCTTTATGTTTGTGCTGTTCGGCAATCTGCTGGGATTGGTCCCGTTCAGCTTTACCTATACCAGCCACATCATCGTCACCTTTGCGCTGGCACTGTTCGTGTTCGCGCTGGTGACGCTGATCGCCTTGATCAAGCACGGCATCAAATTCTTTGGCTTTTTCATGCCGCAAGGCGCGCCTCTCGTCATGGCGCCGATCCTGATACCAATCGAGGTCATCTCCTACCTGACCCGCCCCGTAAGCCTCAGCGTGCGGCTTTTCGCCAACATGCTCGCCGGGCACACGATGATCGCCGTCTTTGCCGGGTTCACGATCGCGATGGGGCTGTTCGGCTTTCTGCCGCTCGCCTTCAACGTGGCGCTGCTCGGCCTCGAAGTCGTGATCAACGTATTGCAGGCGTATGTCTTCGCGATTTTGACCTGCCTCTACCTGAGCGACGCGATCCACCTCCACTGACCCGCTCTCAACCCGACCTGCGAAAGGACAATCTATGGATGCGACCTCCGCCAAGATGATTGGCGCCGGCCTGGCGGCGATTGCGCTCGCTGGGGTCGGCGTCGGCATCGGCAACGTGTTCAGCGCTCTGGTCAGCTCGATCGCGCGCAACCCCGCCGCGCGCGACCAGGTGTTCGGCATCGGCATGCTCGGTTTTGCCTTGACCGAGGCGGTCGCTTTCTATGCGCTGATCATTTCATTGTTGCTGCTCTTCGTGCTCTGATCCCCGCACCGGCTCAAATCGGCGATCCCGATGCCGCAGCTCGATTTCTCGACCTACCCGGCCCAGCTCTTGTGGCTGGTGATCACCTTCGTCGTGCTGTACCTGCTGATGACGACGCTCGCTTTGCCGCGCATCGACAAGGTGATCGGGGCACGGCGCAGCTCCATCGACAGCGACCTCGCCCGCGCCGCGGCACTCAAAGCCGAGGCCGAGACGGTCAACGCCGCCTATGAGACGGCATTGGCGACGGCGCGCGCCGAAGCGCAAGCGGCGATCAAGGAGACGACCGACCGGCTCGCCGCCGAGGCGGCCGAGCGACAGCGGCAATTGGCCGAGGAGTTGGCGCGGCAGCTCGATGCGGCCGAGCGGCAGATCATGGCGGCAAAGGAAAACGCCCTTTCCGACATTCGCGGGATCGCCGTCGAGGTCGCGGCAACCCTTTCGGCGAAGCTGACCGGCGCCGCCGCCGATCCGGCGCGTCTCGGCGCCGAGGTCGACCATATCCTGACCGAGCGCGCAGCATGATCGGCGAGATTTTCGGCGACCCCGAATTCTGGGTGCTGATCGCGACCGTGGTCTTTGTCGCGCTCGTCTGGAAGCCGGTGCGGCGCTCGCTGGTCGGCTCGCTCGATGCGCGCGTATTGCGCGTGCGCGAGGAGCTCGACACGGCCCGCAACCTGCGCGAAGAGGCCGAGCGCCTGCTCGCGACCTATCGGGAAAAGGAGCGCGCAGCCGCCTCGGCCGCTGCCGAGATCGTCGCCCATGCCAAGGCCGAGGCCGAGCGCATCGCCGCCCGCGCCGCCCGCTCGCTCGACGAGGCGCTGGCCCGGCGCCGGCAACTGGCCGCCGAGCGCATCGCCCAGGACCAGGCGAAAGCGCTTGCGGAAATCCGCGCCCTCGCCGTCGATGTCGCGGTCGCGGCGGCGCGCCGGGCGATCGCCGCCGAGCTCGACGCCGCCCGCGGCGCGGCCTTGATCGACACCGCGATCGCCGCCCTGCCGCACCAGCTGCAATAATGGCGGATCAACCTGTCGACCTGAGGAGGTGACCGATGGCGCTGAGCTTAGATGAAGCCAACCGCATCATTCGTGGCGCGTTGGCGAAAGCGCAGGAGCTC
>DASXAM010000093.1:0-2713 GCA_036404275.1 Allostellaceae bacterium | reverse complement strand
TAGGGCACGACCTCAAAGGCGCGCGCCTGAATTTTCGCCGCGGTCTCCTGCCGCTCCTCGAGGTCGGTGGCCTTGATCCATTTCGTGCGCAACGCCTCGATCTCGGCGTCGGTCGGCCAGCCGAACCAGGCCTTTTCGCCGGTGCAGCGCAGCGGCTGGTTGAGGGTCGGGTCGAGCATGTCCGCGCCGATCCAGCCGGTGCCGAAGATATTCCAGCCGCCCTCCCCAATCGGCTTTTTCGAGGCGCGCCGCGTCACCAGCTGCCCCCAATCCATCGCCTGGATTTCGAGGTTGAGTCCGAGCTTTTTGACGAGGTCGGCCACGACCAGCGCCTGCGCGTGCGGCCCCGGCTGGTCGGTCGCATCCATCACGACGATCTTCTCGCCCTTGTAGCCGGCTTCCTTGATCAGCCGCGTCGCCTTGTCGAAATCGCGCTTGCCGCTCAACGCCTCCGACCCCGCCTTGCTTTCCATCGGCGTGCCGCAGGTGAAGAAGGAGGAGCAGGTCCGCCAATATTTCGGGTCGCCGGCGAGGGCGGTCATAAAATCGGCCTGGTTGGCCACCGCCAGCACCGCCTGGCGCATCTTGGGGTTGTCGAAAGGCGGCCAGAGATGGTTGAAGCGCACCATCTGCGGCGCGCCGAGCGGGTCCGAGGTCGCGACCGTGATCGGCCGGCCGGCAAAAACCGGCACCAGGTCGAGCGGCGGGTTCTCCCACCAATCGACCTCGCCCTGCTTCAAGGACGCGGCGGCGGTGGTGTGGTCCGGGACGTAGAGCCACTCGACCCGGTCCACCTTGACGATTTTGCCGCCCGAGGCCCAGACCGGCGCTTCCGGCCGCGGCACATAGTCGGTGTTTTTGACATAGACGACCTTGTTGCCGGGCTGGAACTCCTTGGCGACAAATTTGAACGGGCCGGAGCCGACCATCTCGGTCACTTGCTTGTAGGGGTCCGTCTTGGCGAGGCGCTCGGGCATGATAAAAGGCACAAGGCTCGACACCTTGGCGAGCGCGTTGATCAACAGCGGAAACGGCTCCTTCAGCCGGATCGAGAAGGTCTTGCCGGCGCCGCCCTGCATATCGGCGACCGCCTCGGCGAGCGTCTGGCCGAGCCCGTCCCGCGCCATCCAGCGCCGCAGCGACGCAACGCAGTCGTCGCCCCGCACCGGCGCCCCGTCATGGAATTTCAGGCCGTCGCGCAGTGTGAAATTGTAGGCGAGCTTGTCCGGCGAGAGGCGCCACTCGCCGACCATCTGTGGGTGCGGCTTGAACTTGTCGTCGAGCGCAAAGAGCGTGTCGAACACCATATAGCCGTGATTGCGGGTGATGTAGGCGGTCGTCCAGATCGGGTCGAGCACGCGCAGATCGGCCTGCGCGATAAACCGCAGCGTCCTGTTGTCGGCATTCGCCGCCCGCGCTCGCCGCAGCACCGCCGGTGCCGCCAGCGCCGTCCCCGCACCGAGCGCAAAGCGCCGCCGCGTCAATCCCAGAGCCATCCTGTTCCTCCATTGTTTGTCGTCGGGAATGAAAGCACCGTAGAGGCGGGCGGAGCGGCACCGCAACGCGCCGCCATTCGGTCACGCGGCGGTGGTCTCGGGGGTGCGCAAGTGGCAGGCGACATGATGGCCGGGGCGGATTTCGCGGGTCAAAGGCTCCTCTTGCGCGCAGCGGGCGAAGGCGTGCGGGCAGCGGGTGCGGAAGCGGCAGCCGGAGGGCGGGTTCGACGGGCTCGGCACGTCGCCCTTGAGGATGGTCCGGTTGCGGCGCGCGCCGGGCTCGGGGACCGGGACGGCCGAGAGCAATGCCTCGGTGTAGGGGTGCTGCGGGCGGGTGAAGAGGGTGTGCTTGTCGGCAATCTCGACGATCCGGCCCAGATACATGACCGCGATGCGGTGGCTGATATGCTCGACGACGGCGAGGTCGTGCGCGACAAAGAGGTAGGAGAGCCCGAATTCCTGCTGCAGGTCGCGCAACAGGTTGATGACTTGGGCCTGCACCGAAACGTCGAGCGCCGAAACCGGCTCGTCGCAGACGATCAGGCTCGGATTGAGCGCCAGCGCTCGAGCGATGCCGATGCGCTGACGCTGGCCGCCGGAAAACTCGTGCGGAAAGCGGTCGAGCGCGCCCGGCGGCAAGCCGACCTTGTGCGCGAGCCAGGCGACCCGCTCCGACAACGCCGAACCGGTGGCGGCGCGGTAATTGACAAGCGGCTCGGCGATGATGTCGCGCACGCGAAAACGCGGGTTCAGCGACGAATACGGGTCCTGAAAGACCATCTGCAGCCGGCGGCGCCAGGGGCGCATCTGCCGGCGCGACAATTTGTCGATGCGCGCGCCGCCGATGCGGATCTCGCCGGCATTGGGCTCGATCAGCTTGAGGATCGCCTTCCCCGCGGTCGATTTGCCGCAACCGCTCTCGCCGACGAGGCCCAGCGTTTCACCGGCGCCGATGTCGAGCGAGATGCCGTCCACCGCTTGAACTTGGCCGACGGTGCGCCGCAACACGCCGGCGCGCACCGGGAAATGCTTGACGAGGCCGCGAACCGAGAGCAGCGGCGGTGCTGCGGTCATGCGGCGAGGCGGTCGGAGTGAAAGCAGGCGGCGAAATGGCCGCGCGCTTTTTCCTCGAAGGGCGGCGCGTCGCGCCGGCAGATTTCGGTGGCGTAGCCGCAGCGTGGGGCGAACGGGCAGCCGTCGATCCGCTCGCGCAAGGA
>DASXAM010000092.1:0-10693 GCA_036404275.1 Allostellaceae bacterium | reverse complement strand
TCGTGGTGGATTTGAGCCGACCGGCTTGCGGCCACGTTAAAGAAGCGCTAAAAGGTCGGGTGTTCTGAAAGGAGCCCTGGCCCGCGGCGGACCGGGGCTTTTGCTTTTTCCGGGATCGGCGCGCGGCCTGTCACATGGAGAAAGCCGCCGATGACCAAGCCCGTTTTGCCCGCCGAACTCACCGAGACCGTCTCGCCCGCCACCATCCTGGTGCGCGGCGGAGCCACCCGCAGCGCGCATGCCGAGACCTGCGAGGCGCTCTTTATGACCTCGGGCTTTGTCTATGAGGACGCTGCCGCTGCCGAATTCGCCTTTGCCAATGAAGGCTCCCGCTATGTCTATTCGCGCTATCGCAACCCGACCGTGGCGATGTTCGAGGAGCGATTGCGGCTGATCGAGGGGGCGGAAGCCTGCCGCGCCACCGCGAGCGGCATGGCGGCGGTGTTCGCGGCACTTCTGTGTAAATTGCGCTCCGGGCAGCGGGTGGTGTCGAGTCGGGCGCTTTTTGGCTCGTGCAGCTACATCCTGACCGAATTGTTGCCGCGCTGGGGCGTCGAGACCCGGCTCGTCGATGGGCGCGACCTCGGCGCCTGGGAGGAAGCGCTGGCGGGCGGCGCCACCCTCGCGTTTTGCGAGAGCCCGTCGAACCCGGCGATGGAGTTGGTCGATCTCGCCGAGGTGGCAAAGCTCGTGCACCGCGCCGGCGGCGTCTTTGTCGTCGACAACGTCTTTGCCACCCCCTTGCTGCAAAAGCCGATTTCGCTCGGCGCCGATGTCGTCGTCTATTCGGCGACCAAGCACATCGACGGACAGGGCCGCAGCCTCGGCGGCGCCATTCTCGCCTCGGAAAAATTTATCAAGGAGGATCTCGGTCTCTTTTATCGCCACACCGGCCCGTCCTTGAGCCCGTTCAACGCCTGGCTGTTGCTGAAAGGTCTCGAAACCCTCGAATTGCGGGTCGAGCGGCAATGCCGGACCGCGCTTGCGGTGGCGCGCTTTCTCGAAGCTCATCCAAAGGTCACCCGCGTCATCTATCCGGGCCTGCCGAGCCATCCGCAATATGCGCTGGCGTCGCGCCAGATGGCGGCGGGTGGCAGTCTCGTCTCGTTCGATGTCGCCGGCGGCAAGGACGAATGCTTCCGTTTTTTGGACACGCTCCGCCTCGTCGATATCTCGAACAATCTCGGAGATGCGAAAAGCATCGTCACTCATCCGGCGACGACGACGCATTCGCGGCTCAAGCCCGAAGCGCGGGCCGAACTCGGGATCGGCGACTCGCTGGTGCGGCTCTCGGTGGGGCTCGAAGGCGAAGCAGACCTGCTCGCCGACCTCGACCGGGCGCTGGAAGCAATATAGCAAAAAATTCCTGTTTTATAGGACGATTGACACGATGAAATATGTGATATTTAACCGAACCACATCATCGAGGCGGAATTAGCCGCCTCGCCCCTCGGGGATGCGAGATGGCTCGGATCGACAGCATTTCGAAGGCCGAGGCGGTCAAGCTGAACAGCCGCCAATTGCGCGGCCATATCGCGCGCGACCTTGAGGACCATGCGAACCCCTTCGACAAGGAGGGGTATTCGCTATTGAAATTCCACGGCGTCTACCAGGGTTACGACCGCGACAGCGCGACCCTGCTGAAGCAGCGCGGGGAAGAAAAGCGCTGGCAATTCATGGTTCGGGTGCGGATCCCGGGCGGGCGGCTTACCGCCGACCAGTATCTCGAGCTCGATCGGATCGCCGACCGCTGCGGCGACGGGACTCTCAGGATCACGACACGGCAGAGCATCCAGTTTCACGGCGTCGTCAAATCGGATCTGCATGCCGCGATCGCCGACGTCAACCGCGCCTTGCTGACGACGATGTCCGCTTGCGGCGACGTGGTGCGCACGGTGACGACGGTGCCGGCGCCGATCCGAGACAAGGTGCACGACCGGCTCGAAGCCGACGCCCGAAGGCTCTCGACCTACCTGCTGCCAAAGACCTGCGCCTATCACGAGATCTGGGTCGATGGCGAAAAATGGCGCGAGGACGCCGGCGCCGCCGAGCCGGCCGACCCGCTCTATGGCGAGCGCTATCTGCCGCGCAAGTTCAAGGCCGGGCTCGCCATCCCCGAAGACAACACGATCGACGTCTTGACCAACGATCTGGCGATCGTGCCGTTGTGGGAAGGCGACAATCTGACCGGCTACGATTTTCTGTTGGGCGGCGGGCACGGCATGACCCACAACCAGCCGCAGACCTATCCGCGGCTCGCCACCCCGGTCGCCTTTGTCGAGCCCGACGACCTGCTCGAGGCGGCGGCTGCGGTCGTCAAGCTCCATCGCGATTATGGCGATCGCGGCAACCGCCGCCATGCCCGCCTCAAATACGTGATCGAGGAGAATGGCGAGGATTGGGCGCGCGCCCGGCTCGAGGAATATCTCGGCAAGCCGCTCGAACCGTGCCGGCCATTGCCGCCATTCCAGGTGCCCGACCATCTCGGCTGGCACGAGCAGGGCGACGGGCGGCTCTATCTCGGCGTGCCGGTCGTCAACGGCCGCATCGCCGCACGCCTTCGCACGGCGTTGCGCGAGATCGTCTCCCATTTTGGCTGCGACCCGATCCTGATGCCGAGCCAGGACATCATCCTGAGCAATATCCTGCCTGGGGATCGCGGCGCGATCGAAGCGGTGCTGCGCGAGCACGGTATACGCCTCGCCGCCGACATGCGCCCGGTCGAGCGCTGGATGCTCGCCTGCCCGGCCTTGCCGACCTGCGGGTTGGCATTGACCGAGGCCGAGCGGGTTAGCGACGGCATCGTCGCCGATATCGAAGACCGGCTCGCGCGCTATGGTCTCGAAGGCGAGCGCATCAGCGTGCGGATCACCGGCTGCCCCAATGGCTGCGCCCGGCCCTACACCGGCGACATCGGCATTGTCGGGCGCATGCCGGGCTATTACGCGCTCTTTGTCGGCGGCGATTTCGAAGGCACCCGGCTCAACACCGCGTTCGCCGACAAGGTCGCGCAGAGGGATATTGGCGACACGCTCGAGCCGCTCTTTGCGCTCTGGGCCGCCGAGCGCGAGCCGCAGGAGGGGTTTGGCGATTTTTGCCAACGTATCGGGGCGGCGGCGCTGCGGCACGCGCTCGCGCATTACCGCGGGACCCAGGCGAATGCTGCCGATTAGCCTCGATTTGGCAAAGCTTCGGGTGATGCTGGTGGGCGGCGGGCAGCCCTTGCTGCGCCGCCTCGAGTTGCTCGAAGAAGCCGGCCCCGAAGCGCTCGAAATCTACGCGCCCGCCCCCGAGCCGAGGCTCGTCGCCATTGCCGGTGCCCGATTGCGGCGGCGTCTGCCCGAAGCCCAGGAAATCGCGCGCGCCCGGCTCGTCTTTGTCGCCGGCACCGAGAAGCCGATTGCCGAGGAAATCCGCCGGGTGGCGCAGGCGGCCGGGGTTCTGATCAATGTCGAGGACGATCGCGCGCGCAGCGATTTTCATTCGGCCGCGGTGATCCGGCGCGGCGACCTCGTCGTGGCGGTCTCGACCAACGGCAAAAGCCCGGGGCTGGCGGCATTGATGCGGCAGATGCTGGAGCGGCGGATCGGTCCGGAATGGGGAACCCGGCTCGACCGCATCGCCGCTTTGCGAAAAAACTGGCGCGCGGGCGGCGCCGACGCGGCGGCGATCGGCCGACGCACCCGCGAATGGGCGGCGCGCCACGGCTGGATCGACGCTTCCCGCGAGCCGCCATCCCGGCTACCCTGACCGGCAAATTTCCATTGCTGGAGAGCGGTCGATGACGGTCGTGGCGATCATCGCGCAAGGGATGATGGGGTCGGGGGTCGGGCGGCGCCTGCACGAGCGCGGCGCCGAGGTGCGCACGTTGCTGGCGGGGCGCAGCGCCAAGAGCGCCGAGCGCGCGAAAGCGGCGGGCATGGTGCCGATGGCGGACGAGCGGGCATTGCTCGCCGGCGCCGATTTCTTTCTCTCGATCCTGCCGCCGGCCGAGGCCGAGCCGCTCGCCCGGCAGCTCGCGCCGACCTTTGCCGCATTGCCGCAAAAGCCGGTCTATGTCGAGTGCAATGCGGTCAGCCCGCAGACCGCGATCCGCATCGGCGAGGTCGTCGCCCCGACCGGCGCGCATTTTGTCGATGCCGGCATCGTCGGCGGCCCGCCGCGGGACGGCTACAACGGGCCGGCGATCTATGCCTCGGGAGAATTTGTGCGCGAGGCGTTGCCGTTGCGCGACTGGGGCATCGATGTGCGCGCGATCGACGGGCCGGTCGGCGCCGCCTCGGCGATGAAGATGTCCTATGCCGGGATCACCAAGGGCACCACCGCGATCGGCTCGGCGATGATGCTGGGGGCGGCACGCTATGGCTGCGCCGAGGCGCTGATCGCGGAATTGTCGCAGAGCCAGCCGCAATTGTTGAACTACTTCCGCAACGGCATGCCGCGGATGTACGACAAGGCTTATCGCTGGGTTGCCGAGATGCAGGAGATCTCGGACTTTCTCGACAAGAACCCGCCGTCGCGCGACATCTATGCGGCAATCGCCCGGCTCTATGATTATCTCGCCACCGCCCAGGCCGAGCGCGACCCCGGCCCCGACAACGCCGTCAAGACGCTCGACCGCGTCCTCGCCAACGCCAAAGGCTGAAGGATCGCCGGTCGGCCGGTCATCGGCAGGACGGTTCAACTGTCACGCAATCCGCTCTAACATCGCGCCGATCGCCGGCGAAATTCGAGCGGAAGGGCGAGGCAGTGGTGCGGTTCCTCGGGGTCCATCCCGGACCCTTGATGTACACCAGGATTTTCCTGCGGCTCGAACCGCTCGGTCTCGAGCTGATCGCGCAGGCGGTACGGCAGGCCGGGCATCGGGTCCAGCTGATCGATTTGCAGGTCGAGAACCATCCTGCTTATTTCCGCATGGTCGAGCGCTGGCGGCCGGATGTCGTCGCCTTCTCCTGCAACTATCTGGCGAACGTTCCCGAGATCGTCGATCTCGCCAAGGAAACAAAGGCGCGGTTCCCCGATGTCTTTGTCATGGTCGGCGGGCACAGCGCCTCGTTCACCGCGGCGGCAATCATCGCCCATGGCGAGGGGGCGGTCGATTGCGTGCTGAAAGGCGAGGGCGAAGCGGCGATTCCGGCATTGCTGGCGGCGGTTGAGTCCGGCGACGACCCGATCACGGTGCCGGGAGCGGTGACGGCCGATGGCGAGGGGCCGCCGCCCGGCTTTGTCCACTCGCTCGACGATTTGACGCCGGCGCGCGACCTGTTGCGCCATCGCCGCAAATATTTTCTCGGCGCGCTCGACCCGTGCGCATCGATCGAGTTTTCGCGCGGCTGCCCGTGGGATTGCTCGTTTTGCAGCGCCTGGACCTTTTACGGTCGCAGCTACCGCCTGGTCAGCCCGGAGCGGGCGATCGAGGATTTGCGCTCGATCCGCGAGCCCGGCGCCTTCATCGTCGACGACGTGGCGTTCATCCACGAGCAGCACGGCGCCGCGATCGGCGAGGCGATCGCCCGCGCCGGCATCAACAAGCAATATTATCTCGAAACCCGCGGCGATGTGCTGTTGCGCAACAAGGATGTGTTCCGGCTGTGGCGGCGGCTCGGGCTGCACACGATGTTTCTCGGGCTCGAAGCGATCGACGAGGCCGGGCTGAAAAAATTCCGCAAGCGGGTGGCGCTCGACAAGAATTTCGAGGCGGTCGAGTTCGCCCGCTCGCTCGGCATCAATGTCGCGGTCAATTTGATCGTCGACCCGGATTGGGACCGTGAGCGCTTTCGCATTGTGCGCAACTGGTGCTTGGAGCTCCCCGACGTCATCAATCTGAGCGTCAACACCCCTTATCCCGGCACCGAAAGCTGGAAGACCGATGGCCGCCGGCTGGAAACCCGCGACTATCGCCTCTACGACATCCAGCACGCGGTATTGCCGACAAAGCTGCCGCTCGACGAGTTTTATCGCGAGCTGGTGACGACGCAGCGCGCGATTCTGCAAAAACATCTCGGTGTGCGCCAATTATGGGAAGCGGGCGGCATCGTCGCCCGGCTCTTGGCGCGTGGCCAGACCAATTTCGTCAAGAGCTTGCTGCGCTTGAACCGCGTCTATCGGCCGGAGCTGCTGCTCGCCGACCACCGCCGGCCGGTGGTTTATCAGATCCCGCTGCCGCCCGCCGCGACTGCGCCGAGCCCCGCGCCCGCCGCGCTCTACATTCACCCGCCGCGCGGCCGCAGAGGCCGCGCCATCGACGCCGCCACCGAACGCTTTGTCGAAGCGACGCGCGCGGGGACCGCGTCGTAATCCGACACCCTGGCGTAATTGCCGCCTTCGGCCGGACCGTGGCGGCGCCGCGCTTAACCAATCGTCCGGGCTTCCGCACCCATGCCTCAGACCCGGCCGCTCGCCGGCTGATGCCGCGTCAGTGGATGTCCTCTTGCTCGTCGAAGGCGCGGCGCAGGCGCTCGACCGAAAAGCCGGGCGAGCGGGCGGCGTCGATGATGACCTTTTCGCGCCGCGTCAATAGCTCGACCGCCGCCGGGATGTCTTTGACCGCATCGGGTGGGATGACGACGGCGCCGTGGCGGTCGGCGTGAATTACATCGTTGGGCGACACGATCATCCCGGCGACGCTGACCGTGCCGCCGAAATCGACCAGATGGACATGCGCGTGCGACGGCATGACCGAGCCGGCCAGCACCAGGAAATCGGGCGCCATCGCGTCGAGGTCGCGCACCGATCCATCGGTGATGACACCGGCGCAGCCAAGCCCCTTGTGCACATTGGTCTGAACCTCGCCCCAGAATGCGCCAAAGCCGGTGTCGGGCAGGTCGATATCCTGGATCACGGCAATGCTCGGCAACGGCGCGGCGGCGATATGGGCGTAATAGGCAAGGCGCACCTCCTTGGCCTCCTCACGGCTGCGCGGGTGCGGCTCGCGGGCGCGGATGATTGCGGTGCGGGCAAAGGCGACGACCGGCTTCATCTGCGGAAATGCGGCGAAAAGCGGCCGCCGGGTAAAGCCGGTCGCGCGTCGGGCGGGGGCGACGATTTCGAGCGCGTTGCAGATTGTCGGCGTGTCGAACGCCCTCAAGGGCTCGAGATCGGCGAGGTCCGGCAGGCGGGGCATGGCTCTCTCCAAGGCGTCATTGTTCGGGCCCCGGCTTTATTGGAGAATGCCCGGCCACCATCAAGGCTTTTCCGCCGGCTCTCTGGAGGACCCCGATGTACGATCCCGAGCGCGTCAGACAATTCGACCGGCCGCAGGGTCTTCCGTTTCACATCGGCAAGATCGGGCATGTCGTGCTGAATGTGCGCGATGTCGAGCGCTCGACCCGATTCTACACCGAGGTGCTCGGCTTTCGCATTTCCGACGTCTATCCGGAGGAGATGGTGCCGGGGGGCATGGTGTTTTTGCGCTGCAATCCGGACCATCACGGGATCGCTCTGGTCGGCTCGCTAAAAGCCGCCTCGGCCGGCGCCGAGCTCAACCATATCGCGTTCGAGGTCGGCAGCCTCGACGATGTGGTGCGGGCACGCGACCATTTGCGCCGGCACGGGGTCGAGATCGATTTCGAAGGCCGGCGACGCGCCGGCTGCCAGCTCGCCGTCGAATTTCGCGATCCCGACGGCCATCGGCTCGAAATCTACTGGGGCATCGACCAGATCGGCAGCGGTGGCGAAGTGCGTCCGGCCGCCGAATGGAAAGGCGCGCGCAGCCTCGAAGCCGCCGTCGCCGACCCGGTGCGCGGCCAGGACACGAGCCTGCAGGATGCCTCACTGCTCAAGGCTTGAGCCCGCTTTGACTTTTGCTTCGGCTTTCGATTCGACCGAATGTAAGCCAAATGCGCCTCGATGAGTAGAAACCACATTCCCTGGATTTATTTGAACGCGATACTGGCGATGGTGCTTTTTTATTTGTGCATCCGCAGCGGGCTCCTCCCAGTGCCGCCCCCGGGGGTTGAATATAAAGACCTGATCACCATTATCTTGACTGCAGTCGCAGTGCTGCTGGCCGCAGTAACCGTTATCATAGCTTTGCTGGCCTTCTGGGGCTACAACTCGATCCGTGAATCCGCGGAAAAGGTCGCGAAGGAGACCGCCGAACGGGTGGCGGCAAGGACCGCCGAACCGGTGGCGGCACGGGTCGCTCTACAAGTTGCGGAGCGAGCTCGGGGCGTGCCTCCTCCGAATGACGGTGTTACCTCCGCATTGGCCGAGGGACCGACGGGTGGAGCAACATCATGACCTACCGCAGTCCGATTGAAATCCTCAATCAAGAGCTGGCGCATCAACCACCGGTGGACCTCGAGAAGCTTGCAAGCCAGCTGGGCTTAAGCGTCAGATACAAATCGGATTTTCCTCCCAATATTTCGGGGAAAATAGCGCCTTCGGCAACGAGAGAAAGTCAATCCGGCTACGAAATTCTGGTTAATGCCAACGATCACCGGCAGAAGCAGCGGCTCACGCTGGCGCATGAGATAGCTCACTACGTGCTGCATCGCGATTTGATCGGCGATGGCGTGACCGATACCGATGATTATCGAAGTGAGCTTGGTGAAGCTCGTGAGCGCGAAGCAAAAAATTTTGCAGTAGAAATACTGTTGCCCGCCCAGGTGATCCTATCGCACGTGGACAAGCAAGATCTCGACCATGCGGCCGATACCCTGGGGCGAGCTTTTGAGGTTTCGCCCCTTGCCATGGAACGCAGGCTTGCCGACCTCGGGATAAAATCGGGCTAAGCGCCGCATGGCCCGGCGGGTTCCGGCGAGAGCACAAGCGGGTGCGGCGAGCTGCGGCGCCGGCCCAGGTTGCCGCGTTTGGCCGGCTTCAGGCATGGTGGGCCGATGATCGGTTTCTGCTCCTCGCCGCCCGGCGACGGCGCCTCCTACACGGTGACGGTGCGCGGCCTCGTCTTGATGTGCAGCATCGGCATCCGCCGGCGCGAGCGCGAGGCGAAGCAGCGGGTGCGCATCTCGGTCGACCTGGCGGCGGCGCCCGACGCCGTCTTTCCCGGCGAAGAGCGGCGCCGCATCATCAATTACGAGAAAATCGTCGCCGCGATCCGCGCGATCGCCGAAAGTGGCCATATCGACCTGTGCGAAGGCTTTGCCGAGCGGATCGCCCACGCCTGCTTTGCCGACCCGCGAGTCGCGCGGGTCAAGGTCTGGGTCGAAAAGCTCGACGTGTTCGCCGATGCCGAAGGCGTGGGCGCGATCCTCGAACGGACCCGGCCCGGTTGACCGGCAGCCGCCCGCAAATCCTCGGCATCGTCAACCTGACCGAGGATTCGTTTTCCGATGGCGGGCGCTATCTTGATCCCGCCGCCGCTCTTGCCCATGCCCGGGCGCTTGCCGCGGCCGGGGCGGATATCATCGATCTCGGCGCCGCCGCCAGCAATGTCGCGGCAAAACCGGTCGCGGCCGATGAGGAAATTCGTCGCCTCGACCCCGTGATCGTGGCGCTGATGGCAGACGGAATTCCGGTCTCGGTCGACAGCTTTCGGCTCGACGTGCAGCGTTTTGCGATCAGCCGCGGCGTGGCTTTTTTGAACGATATCCAGGGGTTTCCCGACCAGTCCTTTTATCCTGAGCTGGCGGCCGCCGAATGCCGACTGATCGTCATGCACGCCGCGCAAGGGCACGGCCGGGCGCAGCGCCTGGAATTGTCCGCCGACGACGTATGGGCGCGCATCGAGGCGTTCTTTGCCGAGCGGATCACCGCACTCGAACATGCCGGGATCGCGCATCAGCGGCTCGTCATCGACCCCGGCATGGGGCTGTTTTTGAGCAGCCGACCCGAAGCCTCGCTGCACGTCCTCAACCGTCTCGACCGGCTGAAGCGCCGCTTTGGCGTGCCGGTGCTGGTTTCGGTGTCGCGTAAATCGTTTTTGCGGGCGCTGACCGGGAGCACCTCTGCCGCCGAGCTCGGCCCCGCCACGTTGGCCGCCGAGCTTTTCGCGGCCGAAAACGGCGCCGATTTCATCCGTACGCACGAGCCCGGCGCCCTCGTCCAGGGTCTCGCGGTGGTCGCCGCGCTCGCCGCCGAACGGGCGCCGTCCTCCCGGCCGGCGCCGTGAAGGTCGAGAACAAAGCCCATCAGGATAATCGCGAGTCCGGGCTCGCCGTCCGCACGGCAAATTCGGCGCCGCTGCTCGATATCCGCAACCTCAGCGTCCGCTTTGCCGGGCGCGGGCGGAGCACGCCGGTCGAGGCGGTCAAAGGCGTCTCGTTTTCGCTCGACCGCGGCGAGACCGTGGCGCTCGTCGGCGAGAGCGGGTCGGGCAAGAGCGTCACGGCACTTTCGATCCTCCAGCTGCTGCCATATCCGCTCGCATCGCACGGCTCGGGCAGCAGCATCCGCTTTGCCGGCGACGAGCTGGTCGGGGCGCCGCCCGAAACCTTGCGGCAGGTGCGCGGCGGCCGCATCGGCATCGTCTTTCAGGAGCCGATGACCTCGCTCAACCCGCTCCACACCCTGGAGCGGCAGATTGCCGAAACCCTGATCGTGCACCGGCACATGTCGGCACCGGCGGCGCGAGAGCGTACCCTCGAGCTGCTGCGCCAGGTCGGCTTGCCCGAAGCCGAGACCCGGCTCGGCGCCTATCCGCACCAGCTCTCGGGCGGCCAGCGCCAGCGGGTCATGATCGCGATGGCGATCGCCAACCAGCCCGACATGTTGATCGCCGACGAGCCGACGA
>DASXAM010000091.1:0-4087 GCA_036404275.1 Allostellaceae bacterium | reverse complement strand
TCGGCCCCTACAAGCGCTCGAAATTCGAGGCCGAGGAAGCGGTGCGCCAACTTGTTGCCGAGCGTGGCCTGCCGGCGGTCGTCGTCAACCCGTCGAGCCCGGTCGGTCCGCGCGACCGCAAGCCGACGCCGACCGGCCGGGTCATTCTCGAAGCCGCCCGCGGGCACATGCCCGGCTTTGTCGATACCGGGCTCAACATCGTCCATGTCGATGATGTCGCCGCGGGCCATCTGCTGGCGGCGGAGAGCGGGCGAATCGGCGAGCGTTATATTCTCGGCGGCGAAAACCTGGCTCTTGCCGAGATCTTGGCGGCGGCGGCGAGGCGGGCCGGCAAACGACCGCCGCAATTGCGTGTGCCCTATCCGGTGGCGGCGACGGCGGCGGTTGCGGCTGAGCTGATCGCGCGGGTCACCGGACACGAGCCGCTAACGACGCGCGATGGTGTTCGCATGGCGAAAAAGAAAATGTATTTTTCTTGCGCGAAAGCAGCGCGGGAGTTGGGCTACCGGTCACGCCCGGCATTCGACGCCATCACCGACGCAGTCGATTGGTTCGCGGCCAACGGATACCTCAAATGAGCGCGGCGGCCGAAGAGCGCACGCAAACGCAGGGCAATGTTGAAACGCCGTCAGGAAAATGGCGTGATGGCGAGAATTTTCCGGTCGGGTCGTGGCTGATCCGGCGCGATCTGCGCCCGCATGTGCATGCGTTCTATCGCTTTGCCCGCAACGCCGACGATATCGCCGACAACCCGTCGCTGCCGGCGGCGGAAAAAATGCGCCGGCTCGATCGCATGGCGGCGGTGCTCGACGGCGCGCCGGGTGGCGAATCGCCGGCCGCGGCGGCGATGCGGGCGAGCCTCGACGCGACCGGGGTCACCGCCCAGCACTGTCACGATGTGCTGCATGCCTTTCGGCTCGATGCGGAAAAGCTGCGCTACGGCGATTGGGACGAGCTTATGGAGTATTGCCGCTATTCGGCGGCCCCGGTCGGGCGTCAGCTCTTGGACTTGCACGGCGAGAGCCGCATTGCCTGGCCGCCCTCGGACGCGCTCTGCGCTGCCTTGCAGGTACTCAACCACCTGCAAGATTGCGCCGCGGACTACCGCCGGCTCGACCGGGTCTATCTGCCGCTCTCGGACCTTGCCGCAGCCGGCATCGACATCACGGCGCTTGAAGCGCCGCTTGCGAGCCCCGGCCTGCGGCAGGTGCTCGACAGATTGCTCGACCGCACCGCAGAGCTTGTCGAAACCGCGCACGGATTGCCGCCGCGCGTCGCCGCACCGGGGTTGCGCCGCGAATGCGCGGTCATCGTCGCCTTGGCCAAGCGGCTCCTGCGTCGACTGCGCCGCCGTGATCCGCTCGCCGGCCGCGTCGGCTTGCATAAATCGGATTTTCTGGCCGCGTTCGCGGAGGGCATCCTATGGCGGGGCGCCGGATGAGCGAGACGGCGATCGACCTCGTCGAGAACGAGGTCGACGAGGCGGCGCTGCGCGAGACGATCCGCGACCGCGTCGCCGGATCCGGCACCTCGTTCTATTGGGCGATGCGCCTCTTGGCGCCGGAACGTCGTCACGGAATGTTCGCGGTTTACGCCTTCTGCCGGGAAGTGGACGACATCGCCGACGACGATCGGCCGCCCGAGCAAAAGCTCGCTGCTCTCGCCTTGTGGCGGGCTGAAATCGACGCGCTTTACGTCGATATGCCGCGCCATCTGGTCGCCCGCGCGCTGCACGGGCCGGTACGACGCTACGGCCTGCGCCGCGCCGATTTTCTCGATGTCATCGACGGCATGGAGATGGACGCGCGTGAGGATATCTGTGCCCCCGATCTCGCGACGCTCGACCTCTATTGCGCACGGGTGGCGAGCGCGGTCGGCCATCTTTCGGTGCATGTCTTCGGCGATTCAAGTGAGGCTGCGCATCGGGTCGCCGATTCGCTCGGCCGCGCGCTGCAGCTGACCAACATCCTGCGCGACCTCGACGAGGATGCGCGCCGCGGCCGGCTTTATCTGCCGCGCGAGATCCTGGATCGCCACGGTGTGCGCGACCTCGATCCAATGGCGGTGCTGCGCCACCCGGCATTGCCCGCGGTCTGCCGCGAGCTGGCGGCGATCGCCGAGGAGCATTTTGCCGCGAGCGCCCGGGCGATCTCACACTGCCGGCGTCGGGCGATGCGTCCGGCCGCAGTCATGGCCGCAGTTTACCATGCGACTCTACAGGTGCTGCTGCGCGACGGGTGGCGCGACCCGGCGGCGCGGGCCGGTCTGGCGGCGCCGCGCAAGCTGTGGCTGGCGCTGCGTCACGGGCTGGTCTGAACCGCTATCGTTGTCGGCTTCGGTCGGGAGTGGCAGTTTGGTTAATTCCCGTAATCAATGTTCTAGAGATGTTCCAGGATAAGGCACAGTTTGTTAATAATTGCCGTCCTAATTTTCGTCAATTCATGCCATGTTCCCGCTACTTCCGGGTGAAAATTACCACAGTCATCGTGTGTATTTACCACAAAAATCGTTAAGTTTCAGGGCGATCCGAGTTCGGCCGAAAATGAGAAAGGCCGCCCCGAAGGGCGGCCTTTCAGCCGATTACCGGCGGCCGATCGCGGCCGCGAACCATGCCTTCAGTCAGGCGCGGATCTCCACGGAAGCGAGGATCCTGGTCACGGCAGCGGACGACCGCGGTTTAGGGCTAGACACAGGATCACCTCCTTTCAGTTGTTGCGCCAAGGGTTACAGCTTACGGGGACAACGCCGGGTCCACAAGCGAATTGGTCTCGTTCGCGCTGGCGACACCCCGCAAATTCAGCGATAACCTCGAGAAAGCCGCAGCCGCAAAGGGGAAAGGGAGCGACGATGCGCCGCAGCGAAGATCGGATTCTGACCACCCACACCGGCAGTTTGCCACGCCCGGCCGAGCTGACCCGGCTCTATATCCGGCGCGCGCGCGGCGAATCGGTCGATGCCGCCGAGCTCGACCGGCTCGGCCACGCGGCGTTGCGCGACATCCTGCGCAAGCAGGCCGAAGCCGGCGTCGATGTCGGCAACAACGGGGAGCAGCAGCGCGAAGGCTTTTTTCTGCACATCCGCCACCGGATGAGCGGGTTTGGCGGCTCGTGGCAGCGCCGGACCCGCGCCGACGCGGCGCGCTACCCGGTCTTTCGCCGGATCATGGAAGAGCAGCTCGCCGCCCGCCAGGCGGTCAGCAATATGGGGCCGCCAAAGGCGATCGGTGAGATCCGCTATCTCGGCCGCAATGCGGTCGAAGCGGAATGTGCCGAGTTCCGCACCGCCCTCGACGAGACCGGAACGCATTTCGTCGAGCCGTTCGTGACCGCCCCTTCGCCCGGCATCATCGCCGGGGCCATGAAAAACGAATATTACGACAGCGAGGCATCCTATCTCGCCGCGCTCGGCACGGCGTTGCGCGAGGAATACGAGGCGATCGTCAAGGCCGGCTTTCTGCTCCAGCTCGATTGCCCGGACCTCGCGCTCGAACGCCATCTCTCCTATCAAGACCGGCCGCTCGGTGATTTTCTCGGCTTTGTCGAGCGCGTCGTCTCGACGATCAATGTGGCGCTCGAAAACATCCCGCGCGAGCAGGTGCGGCTCCATGTCTGCTGGGGCAATTACGAGGGGCCGCATGATTGCGACGTGCCGCTCGCCGACATCCTGCCGATCCTGAAAGAGGCCAAGGTCGGCGCCTTTTTTCTGCCCTTCGCCAACCCGCGCCACGCGCACGAATACAAGGTTTTCGAACAGCAGCCCTTGGCCGACGACCAGCTGCTCGTCGCCGGCGTCATCGACAGCCTGACCAATTTTGTCGAGCATCCCGAGGCGGTTGCCGACCGCATCGAGCGGGTGGCGCAAGTGGTCGGCGACCCGAAGCGCGTCCTCGCGGGCACCGATTGCGGCTTCGACACCTCGGCCGGGATGGGCCGCGTCGCCGAGGACGTCGTCTGGGCCAAGCTCAAATCCCTGGCCGAGGGCGCCCGCCTCGCCTCCGCCCGGCTCGGCCTGAATTGACGGAGCTCGAAGCATGTCCGATCTGCCGCGGTTTCTTGACGAGGCAAAGACACTGTTGCCGGAAGCGGTG
>DASXAM010000090.1:0-40938 GCA_036404275.1 Allostellaceae bacterium | reverse complement strand
GTGTCGAGCGTTCCCTCGATGCTGAATTGGACCACAATCTTACGAAAGCCGCGTTCGTTCGCCTCGCGGTCGAACGATGTGCTCTTGACCCGGCCGCCGCCGGCGGTGACCGCCTCGCGCAGCCGGTCCTGGATGACCGCGGCGACCGCCGCCCCGCTCGGCCCGTTCCAGAAGCCGCCGGCGGCCGATACATCTTGCCGCAATGCATGGGCCTTTCGCTCGAGCGCCGGCTTGCGCGCAATCATCGCTTCGAAGTGGCCGGCCTGCGCCGCCAGGGCGTCGATATCGGCGCGCCGGTCGAGCGATAGCTCGAGCAGCGGCCAAACCGCGAGCGACCAAGCGAGAACGACGACAACTGCCAGGATGCCCAGCGCCAAAATCCGCCGCAGCAGCGGCGAGAGGGTAAAGCTCACCGCGCTTCTCCCCGCCTGATGTCGAGCGCCAGATCGAAACGCTCGCTCTTGCCGTCCGGCGCGAGCGTGATCGGCGAGCGGAATTGCGGGTTTGCGAACATCGTCGATCGTTCGGCCCGGGCGACGAGGTCGGTCGCCCGCGGCGAGAACCCGCTGATCTCGACCGTCCGTCCGCGGACGACCAGCTGCCTGACCCAGCTGTCGAGCGGCACGAGCGCGGTCAATGCGTCGAGCACCGCCAATGGCGGCGGGTCCTGCCGACGATCACGAAAAAAGGCAAGCTCGTCGGCGGTTTGGCCGATCTGCTGCGCCAGCCGCTGGACCGATGCCGCAACCGGCCGGTCGCGACCGACGCGTGCACGCAGATCGCTTCGAATCTGGTCGAGACGATGCACGTAGAGACCGTAGGCAATGAGCGACAACAGCACCGCTGCAATCGCCAGCCCGTGACGCAGACGGCGGCGGCCGACGGTTTCGCCGGCACCGCTCTGCGCCTGCCAGAGAATGGCAGGGGCTGCGGAGCCGCCACTTGCCGCGCTTACCGCCGGCGGCGCCACCACCAGCCGCGGGCTCAAACCGTCCGCCCGCGCGGCGGCGAGGGCTCGCTCGATGGTCCCGATTTTGGCGATGGTCAGCTGGACCTTGAACGTGTTGGCAAACGGGGAGCGGGCGGCGATCCGATAGGCGAAGCACGCTTCCGCGGCGCTTAGCGGCACCAGGCGCTCGATTTGATGCTGGAGGATCGGTCCGAGCGACGCTTCCGCCGATAATGGCAGCTCGATCTCGGTCTCGAAGATCAGCGCGCGATCGAGCCTGACCGCCACCGCGTCGCTCGCCCGATGGCTGCGCAGCAGCGCCTGGATACGCATGCGCCGTTCATGGTCGCCAAACCCGGCCAGCGGGACGACGATCGGCACCTGGCGCCGCCGATCCGCCAGAAACAAGGTGATTTCACTGCCGCCGAGCTGCAGGACCGAGCTCGGATCGCCGGGCTTGCCGAGCAGCCGCAACAGCCAGGGCGGCGACAGCTGCGCCAGCTCGGCAAACCACCAGCCAAGGGCGCGCCGGATCAGCTGGCCCAACGCATTTGTGGGACGAGCGAGTATTGCCGCCGTCATCGGACCCTCCGGCAGCCGATTGCGACCGCATCATAAATGCACGCGGTGTTCATCGTCGTCCTCGGCGCGACCAGCAAATCGGGCCAGGCCGGGCCGGTCGCGGCATCGCGCTCGAAATGCACGCGAACAAGGTCCGGCAGGTGGGCGTAGCCCGACCAGCTTTTCTGCCATTGAGGACCGAGGGCCGGTTCCGGCGCGCCGAAGTAGTCGAAGCGGACGGCGCTCACATGGCCCAGCAGCCTTACCCGGTTCTCCGGCAGCGATGTTTCGCCGTCGGCTGAGGGAAGGTCGAGCCGCCAGCCCATGAAAAACGCGTGCGACGGACCCTCCGCCTCGACAAAAAACCGTTGCCGGGCCTCGACCCCCGCGGCGATCGCCGCGGGCAGCGGCGCCACCAGCGCGAGCGCGTCGCCACTGCCGTCAAAGACGATCGTGCGGTCGCTCAAATCGGCGGCGGCGAATGCCGGGTAGGCGGACGCGATTGCCCGTCGCAGCAGCACTCGGGCAGCCCAAAAATCGGCGTCGGCATCGGTCTGGTAATCGACCTTGGCCCAAGCTCGGCCGGCGAGCCGCAATCCGCCGAACAAGAGCGCCATCAGCAGCGTCAGCAGCGTGACCGCGACCAGCAACTCGACTAAGGTGAAGCCGGCTTCGCCGGCGTGCCGCCGGCCGGTCACGACCCTGCTCCCTTGGGCGCGAGCCGGAGCGTCGTCAGCTGCACCTGTCGCCGCCGCTGCCATTCGGTCCAGGCGACGGTGACCTCGACCCGATGGCCAATCAGCCGGCCCGCCGGCACGTTGCGCGTATCGCCATAGGGGATAGTGTCGACCCGCCAGGAATAGCCGTCGTTGTCGGTTCCGCTCATCACGCCGTCGATAACGGCGATGTCGCGCCCGACCCGCGCCAAGGTCGATTGCGCGAGCACCAGCGCGTGCGCGGTTTTCCGATTGCGATCGACCCAGTTAAACGCGCCGGAAAACGCCTGCAGCGCAAAGCCGAAGGTCAATGCCACGATCGCCAGCGCCACCAGGATTTCGACCAGCGTGAACCCGGCCGACGCCACCTTCTCGGTTTCTTGGGGTGGGAGGCCGCCCCGGCTAGTCATGACGCCGCACTCGGCCGGTCAGCCAATCGACCATGACGGTGGTGCTGCGCGCGCCGTTTGCGAAATGGATCGTCCCTCCGGTGGCGCTACCGTCGGGAAAGAACCGGACCGTCGGCGACCCGTCCGGATGCCACAATGAGGGCGATTCGAAGCCGAGCGTGGCGACCACCGCAGGCAAAGGGTGCGGCGCTGGGTCGCCCGACATTGAGTAGCTGCGAGCGCGCAGGTCGAGCACCAGCTCGGTCGTCTCGCCGCGACGGATCGCCTGCTGGTGCAATCCCCGCAAAGTCGCAGCCATGTCCGCGGCCGCTGCGCGCAGCCTAACTTCCGGGAGGCCGGCGAAGATCATCGGCGCTGCGGCCGTCGCCAGCGCGATGATGGTCAGCACGACCATCAGCTCGACCAGGCTAAAGCCGTGCTCTCCCCGACGGCGCGCCGTCGCTAACTGCGGACTGGCAGTCATGGCGCTCAGATCGCCAAATTGTTGATGCTGATCATCGCCATCATGACCGCGGCAATGATCAGCGCGATGGCGCCGCCCATAAAGATCGTGATGGCCGGCACCAGAAGGGCCAGCAGGCGGTCGAGCGCGCGTTCGACCTCCTGGTCGTAGATGTCGGCAATCTCCTGACACATTTCCTCAAGCCGCCCGGTCTCCTCGCCGATCCGGACGAGTTGGATGCAGAGGCTCGGAAAGCGACTGGTTCGGGACAGCGCCGCCGACAGGCTTTCGCCCTCCTTGAATCGAGTCGCGACGGTTTCCACCGCGGCGACGACGACCCGGTTGCCGGCGACCCCGGCGCAGAGCGCCAGCGCGCGCGGCGCGGCCACACCGTTGGCGAGCAATACCCCCAGGGTGCGGCTGAAGCGGCCGATCTCGAACTTGGTGATGAGCTCGCGCATGAGCGGCAGGGTCAGCGCCAGCCGGTCGCGCCGCATCGCGACCGCCGGCCGTTGCAGCAGGAGCCTACCGCCGAAACCCACAAGCAGCACGGCGAGGAGCAGGACCCACCACCATTGCGACAGCCAGTCGCCGGTGGACATCAAGATCTCGGTGCTGAGCGGCAAGCTGGCGCCGGTTTCGCGAAACACCGGGGCGAATTGCGGCAAAACCACGGTCAGGACGAGCGCGATCGAAACCGAGGCGACGACGACCAGCACCGCCGGATAGATCAGCGCGGAGAGGATTCTTTGCCGGATCGCTTCGGTGCGCACCAGAAAATCGGCGAGGCGGGACAGCACCGCCTGCAAAGCGCCCCCGGCCTCGCCGGCACGGACCATGCTGACATAGGCGCGCGGGAACGCCCGCTCCTGCGCCGCCATCGCTTCGGCGAGGCCGGCGCCGTCGCGCACCTGCTCCAAGGTGCGGCGGATGATTGCGCCCGAGCGCTCGCCGGCGGCGAGATCGGTCAGGATTTCGAGGGCGCGGTCGAGCGGCAGATTGGCTTTGAGGAGCCGCGCCAATTGCTGGCTGAACAAAGCGAGGTCGCGTCCCGGGAAGCTCCGCGCCGCGCGCCAGCGAAATCCTAGCGGGCTGGGGGCGCCGGGACGCTTTTCGATCGCATGGATCGGCAGCAGCGCCTGCTCGTGCAGGCGCTCGATGACGGCGGCAGCGTCGGGGCCGTCGAGCTCGCCCGCGACCACATCCCCCGCGACAGTCAACGCGCTGTATTCGAAACGCGCCATGTTCTTAACATCCGGACATTGCTGCTCCGGGCCAAGATTTTTACAAATCGTGGGTAACGCGGATCACCTCCTCCATCGTCGTAATGCCACGCAGTGCTTTGTGCAGCCCGTGCGCATACATAGTTTGCATGCCGCCGCGTATCGCCTCGGCCGCGATTTCGCGGGCTTCGGCGTGGCGCAGCACCAGCGGTCGGATCAGGTCGGTCATCGGCAGCAGTTCGAGGATCATCGTGCGGCCGCGATAGCCGCTCCCGCCGCAATTCTCGCAGCCCTGCGGCGAATACAATGTTGCCTCGTCCGAACCAAGCCCGAGGCGCTCGCACAACGCACCCGTCGCCCGGTACGGTCGGCGGCAGACGGAACACAATTGGCGCACCAAGCGCTGCGCCAGCACGCCATTGATGGTCGAAGTCAACAGGTAATCCTCGATTCCCATGTCGAGAAGCCGCGTCATCGCGCTCGCGGCGTCGTTGGTGTGCACCGTCGACAGCACCAGATGGCCCGTGAGCGCGGCCTGCACCGCGATCTGCGCCGTCTCCAGATCGCGGATCTCTCCGATCATCATGATGTCGGGGTCTTGCCGCAAAAAGCTGCGCAGCGCGTTGGCAAACGTCAGGCCGATTTGCGGCTTGACCTGGACCTGGTTTATGCCTTCTAGCACGTATTCGATCGGATCTTCGACCGTCAGGATCTTGCGGTCGGGCAAATTGAGCGTGGTCAGCGCCGTATAGAGCGTGGTCGTCTTGCCGCTGCCGGTCGGGCCGGTGACCAGCACGATGCCGTGCGGTCGGGAGAGGATATCGAGAAACGGGCGCAGTAAATCCTCGTCGAAGCCGAGCGCTTCGAAATCGAGCGCCAAGGAACCGCGGTCGAGAATGCGCAACACCACGCTCTCGCCATGGATCGCAGGCGTCGTCGAGACGCGAAAATCGATTTCCTTGCCGCGGATTGCGAGACGGATGCGCCCGTCCTGAGCCAGTCGGCGCTCGGCAATGTTGAGCTTGGCCATGATCTTGAGGCGCGAAATGACCGCGCTCTTGAGCCGCGCCGGCGGTGGGTCGAAATCGCGCAGCACCCCGTCGATGCGATAGCGCAGCCGCAGCCGGCTCTCGCCGCATTCAAGATGGATGTCGGATGCGTTCAACTCGACAGCGCGGGTGACGAGCGCGTTGACGAGGCGGATCACCGGCGCCTCGCTCGCCAGATCTTTTAGCCGCTCGAGGTCGGCATCACGGTCTTCGTCCTCGCGCTCGCCGGCTGCGTCGTAAATCCCTTCGATCGTCGAACGGCCGTCGCCGTAAAGCCGCTCGTAGGCCGCCTCGATATCGGCCGGCAGCGCAACCCGCCGGCGGACCCTTTTGCCAAGGGCGAATTCGAGCGCCCTGGCCACCTTGTCGTCGAGCGGATCGGCCATGGCGACGTGCAGATCGGCCCCCTCCTCGGCCAGCGGTATCACCCGCGCATGCCTCAGAAAGGTGCGGCGGAGGCGATCGGCTGCGACCGGCTCGGCCGGAAATGCCGTCGGCTCGACCACTGGCGACCCGATCAATTCGGCATAGATCTGAGCCAAATCGCGCTCGGAGACGAGACCGAGCTTGGCGGCAATATGGTCGATCCGCTCGCCGCTCTCCGCCTCCAGCCGCCGCGCCCGCTCGAGCGCGGCCGCAGAGATCGATCCACTTCGGGCGAGCACGCTCTCGATGCCCGCCGCGGCGGCCAAAGGCGGCCCGTCCGGCATCACAGGAATTCCGCTTCACCCCGCACGGCTACGGCACCGTGCAGTTGGTTCCCGGCAGTGTGCCATAAAAGCAGCTTCCTCCGGTCGCGTGATCGGGTTGTGTCGCGGTGCGCAGGAACTTGGTTGCCCAGCTTGGCAGATGGTTCGGGTCGTTGGTAGTCGGAAACGGTTGCGGCGTGGGCCGGTGGGTCAACACACCATCGGCGACAAAGCCGTGCAGGGTAAAGGCGAAGCCGAGGCAGCCGACCTTGGGGCAGTCGAGATCCTTGACCGCCCAGGTGCCGCAGACCTTGGTGCATTCCTTCATCAGTCCCGGATCTGCCTTGACGAGCGGATCGTCCGATTTCAGCGCGCAGCCACACCCGCCCTCGGCTTTCGAATTGGCGCTGCAAAAGGTCTGGGGCTGGCAGATCCCGTTGGCCGGGGTCGGATCGAGCTCCGTCAACCCGTTGAAATCGACGGTGACGGTCAGCACACCTTTGCCGTCGGTGCCGAACGGCTTGGTCTGCAGCCAAGCCGGGCGCGTCGTAATCGGCACCGGAACGAGATTTTTGTTGGGGATCTTCATGTGGATTGCTTGAAGGTCGTTCTGATCGACGAAATTATTGCCAACGTAAATCTGATAGGTTTGCCTGGTCGTCTCTTTCGCATAGAGGAAAAACACGTAATAGGTCTGACCATTCTCGAACACATTGAAGAAGTTGGTCAGGCTGGACTCGCTCTTGGGTCCGCTGCGGTTCAGGTCCTCGCTTTTCTGCGTCGCGAGCGGCACCGTGGTTTCGAGGTAATAGGTGCCGTTGTTGACGGTGAGCGTGTTGCGTTGCGCGATGTCGGCCCCGGCCATGCGGATAAACGGCCAGCGGCATTGCGGCGTCTCTGGGTTGGTGTTGCAGCCGTTGTGGAGCCAGTGCGCCCATTCCTTGGTCGAGCTTTTCTCGTCGCTGCCTTCCGTGCCGGTCAGCAGCTGACGGTAGAGCGGCACCCCGTAGCAGGTCTCGTTGCTGCAGTCGCTGTCCCAGACGCCGTCGCTCTTGGGGTGCCATACGACGGTGGCGACATAATCATAGGGGCTGGTCTTTGCCGTCACCGCCGGGGCGCTGACGGCGGGCGCGCTGCAGGTGTTTGCCGGCGGGACCGCCGTTGGCGGGCTGACACCGAGATTGGATTCACACTCCGGCGTCTCGACGGGCGCGGTAAAGAAATCGTCGTCGTTGACCGAGATCGTCTGTTTCAGCGGGTTTGGCGGATTCGGGCGGATCGATGCGAGCAGCGAGTTGCTGAGGCCGGTCAGCGAGCCGTCGTCATCGTTCAATTCGGTCTGCCGGTCGATCCCGGTAAAGCCGTTGAAAAAGACCGAGATGTTGCCGACGCCGGTGGCGCCCTGCGGCCCGCAATAGGCGTCCTCGATCCCTTGCAAGGTCTCGACGCCGTTCACGGTGTTGCCTTTGAGGTCGCTCTGATAAGTCCCGCCCTGGCCGAAATTCTGGTCCGGCGTGACCCCGTCCGGGGCCTTGAACAGCGGGTCTATCACATAATGGCGGATATCGACGTTGTCGAAGAACAGGTTCACCGAATGAAACGCCGGCGGATAAAAGAACCCGTTCGGCTGCTTCCAGGCAATCGCCGCATTCGGCAGATAGCAGGGGTTGCTGGGTGGTCCTTTTCTCACGCCCTGAGTGTTCGCGCCGTAGATGCAATTGTCGCCCTGGCACGGGGTGGTCGTGATGTCGAGGTAAATATTCGAATCCTGATAGGCCGGGCCGTCGTAGATGTTGAACATGCGCTGGTTGACAAAAAAATTGACCAGCGGAAAGCTGACCCCTTCTTTGGCGTTGAGACAGTAGCCGCCGGGGCTCGGCCCGTTGTCGCAGGCGAGCGAGCCGGGGATCCCCTTGTTGAAGGGTCCGGCGTTCGAGGCGAGCGGGTTGTTTTTCTGCGTCTCGCCGATAAAGACCGTGTTCCGGGCGACCGCCCAATAGCCCGGAATGATCGAGGAATGGGTGTAGTCGCCGCCGGTGATAAAGGTCAGCGCGCCGTTTTGCACATCCGACAGGACGCTGTTGTCGAGCAGATACCATTGCGGCCGCAGCCATACCGCCGAAACATTGCCGTTGGCCCAGTTGAAGGCCGAGGTGTAGTGGTCGAGCACGGTCACCGCGCAATCGTGCAACGGGTTGCCGTTGGCATCGATGCCGCAGGGCTCGATGTTCTGCGCCGGCGGCGTCTGCTGCTCGGTGCAGTCATATCGCGTTGGCTGGTTCGGGATCTGGGTCGCCGCCGGCGGGCACCGCGTCGCATGCCGCAGGCCGGCGAGGACATGCGGGTAATAAGGGTCTTTCCCGTTGTCGGGCGCGGTAAAGGGCGGGTTGGGCTGCGGCGGGATCACCGTGTGGCGCAGCGGCTTGGGCGAGATGCTTTGGACGGCCTGCACCACCAGGTTGGGCGGGGGCGGGATCGGCGCGTCGGCCGCGATCACCCCATTGCACCCCGGCGCATCGGGTGTGGTCTGGAACGAATGCATCGCCGTCGTGCAGTAATTCTTGTAGAAGGATTTGAGCGGCGTCGCCCCGGCAAAGGCCGAGTTTTTTTGCAGTGCGGCGTATCCCGACCAGCTCATATGCGGACTGCCGGTCGGCACGTCGGGCATGTCGCTGTTTTCCGACGGCACGAACCAGTAGCAGGCGCCGCAGGTGCCGGCTCCTGCCGCCATATTGCCGATAAAATCGTTCCAACCGTTGGTGATCCAGAACACCGTCGGGTGCTCGATGTCGGAGCGGTAGGGGAAGGCCTGGTTCGAGACGTTGGGCGGCGGGAACGGCCCCTGGTTGTCGGCGAGGATGCCGGGCACGTTGCGCGGGTTCTGGCCGTTCTTGATCGCCCCACGGGCAAAGATGCCAATATTCGAATAGAAATTGTTGTCGGTCTCGGTCCCGTCTTCGAGATAGTAGCCGTGACCGATCGACTTCCAGCCGACATTGCGCGCGAGCGTGACGCCCGAAGTCGAGTGCAGCACATACCAGCGCGTCATCGATTCGTTGACCGAGGAATCCTTGACAAAGGTGTTGGGCGGGGTCTTGCGCGTCATGTGGAAATGCACCGGATAGTGGCCGAGCCGGCCGCCCTGCCCCATCTGCTTGAACTCGACCCCCTGGATTTGTACCTCCGCAAACCCCTGGCGCACGATCATGTGCGCGCCGAACGAATAAGTGTTCGGCATATCGCCAAAGGTTTCGGACGCCATATCGCCGGCCGAAACGATCCGGATGCTGCGGCTCAATAACGCCACCGCCGCGCGCGTCTCGGCGCCGTTCTGGACCAGCTGCGGGTCGAGCGTCATCCGGCCATTGGCCGCGGCGATCCGGGTTGAGAGCGCAAAGCGCGTGCCATTATGGGCCCACTGTGTGCCGATCATCGACCGGTTGGGGTTGCGCACCGGCACTTTGGCGGCGCCGCCATAGCCGGGGTCGATCAGCAGCCGCTCGGAATGGCCGGGCAGATAATCGGTGGTCGTGACGACGACCTCGTCGCCGGCGTGCCAGCGCTTGCCGGGGGCCGTGTCGAGCGTCAGCGAGGTGGCGCCGGCCTTGATCGAGCCGGCGAGGCGGACCCAGCTGACCCCGGAATCGGTGTGGTCATCGTCGGTGGCGGCGTCGTAGCTCGCCCCTTTATAGCCGTACAGTGTCAGCGTGCCGCCGAACGAAACCGCCAGCACCTTGTAGCCGAAATAGCCGACCTTGCCTTTGTCGCGGCCACTCGCGACCGGCTTGGCGTCGCCGTAGAGCGGTCCATATTGATAAAAAAAGTCTTTCACCGCGACGGGCAGACCGGGGAGGCAGAAACCCGTCGAAGACGATCCGACGCAGCCGGCCATCTGCGCCACGCCGTTGTTGTTCCAGACCCGCTGCGGGATGCCGCAGGGCGCGTTGGTCCCGCCCACGATCGGGCTGCGGCACAAGGTGCCCTGGCCTTGCTGAGCGACCGGGACCGGGTTGCCGTTCGCGTCGATCGCCGAGGGCGAGGCCGCGCCGTAAATGTAGATCGTCAGCTGACCGCCATTCGTGCCGAAAGGCTGCTGCGGCGTGCCGGCGACCATCGCGCCGCCATTCTCGATGATGATCGAGCTGGTCCAGAAGTTGATCGGCGTGGCCCCATTCTCCTCGAACAGCAGTTCCCCGCCATTGACGATATTGACATTGCCGTAAAAGTATTTCTTGCCCGGCACGACGGTGCATTTGCCCTTGACTAGCAGATTGGGCTGCGGCGCCGGCGTCGGGACCATGATCGACTGGCTTGGGACGTTGCCACCGGTGCACGGAATGGTCAGCGGCTCGAGCGGAACCGACTGTGCCTCGGCTTTGGCGATGCCAAAAACGCAGAGCATCGCCGCGAGCAAGCCGGCAATCCACCTGGTCATCGATTTCCCCTTGGTCTCGGCATCGCCATTCGGCTGCTTCGTTGCCGAGGCCGGCGAGCTTGACGTTAATATTCTGCTACGTTTGCCCAATTTTTGCCGAGAATACGCTTGTGTGAAGCCGGGGACAATTGGAAATCGACGTAAAGGCGATTGGCGGCCGCACTATTGCACCGAGTTTCCCTCTTCGGTCTCGCCACTCAATTCGTCGATGATTGGGCAGTCGGGGTGGTGGTCGCCGCTGCACTGATCGACCAGATCGGCGAGCGCGTCGCGCACCGATTGAAGCTCGCGGATCTTGCGTTTGACAGGGCGAGATGCTGCGCGATGGCCTTGACCTCGCGGCTGGTGCGCGACCGGTCCCGATAGAGCGCAACAAGGCTTTTCACAGCGGCGAGCGAAAAGCCGAGCCGACGGGCGCGGCCGACAAAGCGCAGCAGCGCGACATCGCCTTCGCTATAGTTTCGATAACGGTTCGACCGCCGCTCGGCTGCACCGATCAGACCGGTTTCCTCGTAATAGCGGATCGTCTTGGCCGGCACCCCCGATTTCGCCGACACTTCGCCGATCGTCATGCTCATCCGCCCGCTCCCCGGGGTTTGCGGCCGCCAGCGGCGCAGCAGCAGCGCGTTCGCGACGACGCTGACCGACGAGAACGCCATCGCCGCACCGAGTTCGGCGGCAACGGCGGCCGCCGCGCGGCGGTTGTCGCCGGTCAGCAGCACCGTCTTGAGGCCGGTCGCGTGCAAGGCGCGCACCGCTTCGGCCGCCGACGACCGGACCGGGTCGGTGACCGCGATCAGCCCGATCGTCACCCTTGCCGCTCCCTTTCCAGATTGCCGGCAACTCAGATAAGGATTACCAGCGCTGGAAGGTCAAGAGCGGCCGTCCCCCGTGCCGAAGCTGCCGGTTGCAGCAACCCGGCGGCGGGTTTCTAGCCGGCTGCGGAAAATTCCAGTGGGTGTGGTTCCACATCCTTCGAGACGCGCTCCCGCGGAGCGCTCCTCAGGATAAGGCTTTTATTCAAATACTTGCCTCACCCTGAGGAGGCCCGAAGGGCCGTCTCGAAGGGTGTGGGCGCAGGAAGGGTTCCGGCGAGGTCGAAGCCGACCCCTTCTTTTGATCAGCCCAAAATCGGCTCGCTTACTCGACCTCGGTAAATTCGAGCTGGTCGGAGACACCGTAATCTTCGGCGAGGCTGCGCAATTTGTACCAGGTCGCGTCCTCGACCTCGATGCCGTTCGCCCGCCGGTCCTGCTCGCGCCGGTGCTCGATCTCGCCGGGATAGAGCACGCCCGAAGACCCCTCGGCCGGTGGTGTGGCCTTCAGATAGGCGACGAACTCGCCGACATCCTTCTTGAACTCGGCGAGCGGGCGGAACGCGGCGACGTTGAACACCGCCATAAAGCAGCCGTCATTGTGCCGGCCGGTCGGCTCGACGCCAAAGCCGAGCCCGGTCAGGAGCCCGCACAGGATCTCGACCATGATGGCGAGCCCGGTGCCCTTATAGCCGCCCTCAGGCCCGCCCAACGGCAGCAACGCGCCACCCTGGCGCAGCTGCGCGGGGTCGTTGGTCATCCGCCCGTCCTTGCCGATGACCCAATTGTCGGGCACCGGCTCGTTGCGGGCGACGGCGAGCGCGATCTTGCCGGCGGCCGCGGCCGAGGTCGCCATATCGAGATAGAGCGGCCCGGCGAGATCGGACGGGATCGCCATCGAGATCGGGTTGGTGCCGAGCCGCGCCTCGCGCCCGCCAAACGGCGCCACCGCCTTCGGCGAGCGTCCGGAATCGGCGGTGCAGAGCCCGATCATGCCGGCCTGCGCCGCCATCAAGGTGTACGACGCGACCCTGCCGATATGGCCTTGGCGGAAGACCGTCGCGGCGGCGACATTGGTGGTCTTGGCCTTTTCGATGGTCAGCCGCATCGCCCGTTCGTTGGCGACATAGCCGAACCCCCAATGCCCGTCGACGACGGTCGTGGCCGGCGATTCCTGGACGATCGTCCACGGCGCCCCCGGCACGATGTGGCCGCGCTTGATCCGGTCGATATAGGTCGGGATCTGGATCACCCCGTGCGAATCATGGCCGGCTAGGTTGGCGCTGACGATATGGCGCATGACGAGCTCGGCCTCGCCCGGTGGCGTCCCCGCCGCAATAAACAACGCCCGCCCGATCTCGCCCAACCGCTCGGCCATAATCTTCGGCATGTTCCCCTCCCGTCTCGATGCGTCGCAATGCCTGGGACAGCCGGTGCCAGCTCAGATTTTGCGGCCGCGCAGGTCGTTGTTGGTGCGGCGGTCGCCGCCGAGCCAGCGGGCCAATTCGCTGTGCGCGTCGGCGCGGCGCAGCGCGTCGATCTCGGCGACATCCTCGGGGTCCTGGGTGAATTCGACGATCAGCCCGTCGGGCGAGCTGACATAGATCGATTTGCAATAGCCGTGGTTGGTCTCGCGGTACGGCTCGCCGGCGCGTTCGAGCCGTTGCTTCAGCTCGTCATAGGTTTCCGGCTCGGCCTTGAACGAAATGTGGTAATGGCGCCCGACCTTGGCCGGCCGTTCGGCCTGGGTCAGCGCGTACATCTCGGGATCGGCGAATTGAAAAAAGGCGAGCGCACCGCCATCCGCCATGCCGAAGAAGGTGTGGCAGAACTCGACCTCTCTTCCGAGGTCGGCGCTGAAGCTTTTTTCGCACCAGGTCGCGACCAGCGGAATACCGAGCAAATCCTCGAAAAACCGCCGGTTCGCCTCATGGTCTTTCACCACATAGGCGTTGTGGTGCAGCCGCGACGGCAGCTGCCGCAACAATCCGGCCGGTGCCGGCCGCGTCGTTTCGATCGTGTCCATTTCCTCCCTCCTTCGTCCTGCGCCGGTCGGAATGTCGCACCCGCTGCCGCCGATCGCAACAGAACAGGTCGAGCGGATCCTCAACGCGAATTGATTTGCATGTAATCGCCCGCGATAGTCGGCTCAATAAGCTCGGGCTGGGAGGATATCGATGCGGCCTGCCCACATCCATGCGTAGTGGCCGCGGCCGGGCCGGTGAGGGATCGGATCGCCCGTCCCAGCGCCTCGGCGGCGGCACGACCGGGCTGAGCCCATCGCCGACGCTGGCGCGCCGGCGGTTTCTGCGCTTGCCGTTGGGTGCCACGGCGCTGGCCCTGGGAGCCGGCTCCGGTCTTGTCGGGACCGGCGAAGCCGCGCCGCGCGACGCGCGGTCGCCGCTGCCCGAGCCGGCGAAAGCGCCGTTCGACACCGTCGTCGTGCTGATGATGGAGAACCGTTCCTTCGACCATCTTCTCGGCTGGCTCCCCGGAGCGAACGGACACCAGCAAGGGCTCGCCTATCGGGACAAGGACGAGGCCTTGCACGCGACCTGGCCGCTGGCCCCGGACTTTCAGGGCTGCGGCTACCTCGATCCGGACCACACCTGGCAGGGGATCAGGGACCAATATGCCGACGGGCGCTGCGACGGTTTTCTGAAGACGCCCTCCGCCAAGAGCGGCGACCTCTTTCCGATCGGTTATTACCGGGAAGGTGACCTGCCGATCCTGCACGCGCTGGCCAAAGGCTACACGACCTTCGACAACTATTTCTGCTCGATGATGGGACCGACCTGGGAAAACCGTCTCTATCAGCTCACCGCGACGGCGCAATTGATGGAGAGCTGCGACTATCCCGCCGACGATGAGCCGCGGCCGGTCAAAATAGACACCGCGATCTTCGACCGCATCCGCGAAGCCGGCTTGAGCGCCGGCTATTACTACCACGCGGCGCCGATCACCAAGCTCTTCGCCAGCCGGAGATACGACGACATTTCCTATCCGATCGACCGCCTCTGGAGCGATGCGCGCGACGGCCGGCTGGCCAACGTCGTCTTCATCGATCCCGACTACAGCGATCTTGCCGAAGACATGGGCACCTCGAACGACTATCACCCTTGGGGGAACGTCCTGGCGGCGGAGGGTTTTGTAGCGCAGGTCCATGATGCGCTGAAGGCGGGCCCGCAATGGGACCGCATGGTGTTCGTGCTGAACTTCGACGAGCATGGCGGGTTTTTCGACCACGTGCCGCCGCCGTCCTGCGAGGACGACACCCTGCTGCAAGGACCGGATTTGAAACGTCTCGGGTTTCGCGTGCCGGCGATCGCCATGGGCCCGTTTGCGCCGCGCAAGATAGAGCAGGCCGGGCCCTACAGCATTGCTCGATCCTCAAGATGATCGCCTGGCGCTGGGGCCTCGAACCGCTGCGATTGCGCGACCGGGCGGCGAAGAACCTGGCCGAGGCGCTCGACTTTGCGAGGCGCCGCGATCCCATCGACCTGCCGCATTTCGATCCGGCGCCGCGAACGGCCTGTCGGCGAGGCGGCGGCTGGACCGAGCTCGCGGTTATGCCGAACGGCAGCGTCACGGCATCCGTCGAGGTGGAAGAAGCCCGCGACGCCACCTACCGCGCCCGGCTGCTGGTCAAGGGCAATGAAGTGGCGGCGCAGAAAGCCGGCCGCTCGGCAAAGGCGGGACCGCCATCCTCGATATGCGGGTCAGCGGCCCCGGTCTTTCAATGATCGCCGCCGCGTCGAACCGATTGCCGGCTTTGCTGGAAACGATCGTTGCGAAAAGCGACGGCTCGGTTTGTCGGATTACCTCCGCGGCATTGCTCAGCATCCGTCCGTAGCCGTCCCAGGATGCTGCGCATGAGGCCGGGCGCATGCCGGTATATCCGCCCGACAGGGACGGTCTTTGCCGTTTTCTGCGGGGCGGCGCTTTTGGCCGACATCTCACCGGCGCAGGCGCAGGCGCTCGTTCACTTTGCGCCGTCACCCACGCCGCCGCCGCCAGCAGCGCAGCTCGAGGGCGAGCCGGACGTTTCGCCGCTGCTCGATCCTCTCTACGACCGTTATCTCGGCTGGAAAGAGCAGCTGCAACAGCAATACCATATCGAGTATTCGGTCGAGCTCTCGCTGCTGCCACAATGGGCGTCGCCACGCGGCGGCTTTGGCGGTCTCGATTTTATCTGGTCGCCCGGCCTCTCTTGGCAGCCTTTTGCCGATTCCGGCATCGGCTCGGGCAAGGTGACGTTCTGGGCTCAGCAAAATCAATTCTGGGCCGGACCTAACACGACCGTCTTTCAAGAGCGCGCCGGACTGCTGACGCCGCCCAGCGATTGGGGGCCCAATGCCACCGACTATGCGGTGCTGACTTATACCCACACCTTGCCCGACGACTGGCGCTGGCTTTCGGCCACCTTCGGCCAATATTCGTTCAGCGCCTATGACGGCAACGAATATGCCGGCAACTTCATCAATTACGCATTGGCGCAAAACGCGACTTCGACCTATGTCAGCGGCGACCTCGGCCGCCTATCTCCAAGCCGAAGCACCGGGGCGGGGCGGGGGCTGGTGCTGGCGGGCGGCTTTCAAGGAGCGGCCAATTTTTCCGGGTCGAGCTTCATGACGCGCGGCCTGGCCAGTGGCAAGGAAGCCTATTTCGGAGCCGCCCGGTGGAGCCCGAATGTCCTTGCCGGCGGCGTCTATGGTCTTCTTTGGTATTCGCAGCCGGCCTTGCCGAGCCTCGAGACGACGGCGTCGCGCGGTCTGTCGTTCAGCGCGGTGCAGAATGTCGATCACGACTGGGGCCTGTTTTTGCGCGCCAACACGGTGAGCGGTCGCAGCAGCGTGATCGCTGGCTCGGTTGCCTGGGGCGTCGTCCGCAACGATCCGTTTCGGCGCGATCCGCTGGACCGGGTCGGTTTTGGCCTCGTCTGGGACAAGACGAACTTGGCGGCCGTTGCCGCCCCGGCGCGGCCGGCGGAATGGATATCCGAAATCTGCTACGACTACACGATCTTCAAGGGCCTGCGGGTCACACCGGACATTCAATATTACTTCGACCCGGCGCTGACCCCGCATTCCGGGCCCATCGCCGTGTTCACCTTGCGCACCACGCTCGTGTTTTAGGGCTCGTTCGCGGCGCCCGATTTGCAATGCGCCACTCACCGTGGCACTTTGCCGGGATGGCGGGGCGGCTTGCGGGCAAACGGGCATTGGTGACGGCGGCCGGTCAAGGGATCGGCCGGGCGGCGGCTTTGGCCTTTGCCGCCGAGGGGGCGAGTGTCCTGGCGACGGATATCGCCGAGGACAAGCTCGCCGCGCTCGCCGACCAATTGATCGCGACCCGCCGGCTCGACGTGACCGAGGATGACGCGATCACCGCGCTGGCCGCCGAGCTCGGGCCGCTCGACGTGCTGTTCAATTGCGCCGGCTTTGTCCATCACGGGACCGTTCTCGATGCGCTGCCGATCGAGTGGGACGCGTCCTTTGCGATCAATGTCCGCTCGATGTTTATGATGATCCGCGCCTTTTTGCCGAAGATGCTGGAGCGCGGCGGCGCCTCGATCATCAACATGGCGTCCACCGTCTCGTCGGTCAAAGGGGCGCCAAACCGCTGCGTCTACGGCGCCACCAAGGCCGCGGTGATCGGTTTGACCAAATCGGTGGCGGCCGATTTTGTGACCCAGGGCATTCGCTGCAACGCGATCTGCCCCGGCACGATCGAGACGCCGTCATTGGAAGACCGGATCGCGGCGCAGGGTGTGCGGATCGTCGGCGGCAGCGAGGCGGCGCGGCGCGCCTTTGTCGAACGCCAGCCCTTGGGCCGGCTCGGCACGGCCGAGGAGGTGGCCGCACTCGCCGTCTATCTCGCCTCCGACGAATCCTCGTTCACCACCGGAGCGATCCATGTGATCGACGGCGGCTTTACCCTTTGACCCAAAACGCGAGGCAATTCCGATGAAGCTTTTGCGCCATGGACCGGCGGGGCGGGAAAAGCCCGGCCTGCTCGACCGCGACGGCCAGATCCGCGACCTCTCCGGCACGGTCGGCGACATCGACGGCGCGGCGCTGGCGCCCGCTTCGCTCGACCGGCTGCGCCGGCTCGACCCGACAAGCCTGCCGCTCGTTTCCGGCACGCCGCGGCTCGGCCCCTGCGTCGGCAATATCTCGAAGATCGTCGCGATCGGCCTCAACTACCGTCTGCATGCGCAGGAGGCGGGGGCCGCCATCCCGTCCGAGCCGATCTTTTTTATGAAGGCGCCGTCATCGATCTGCGGCCCGAACGACGATGTGATCATCCCGAAGGGCTCGCAAAAAACCGATTACGAGGTCGAGCTCGGCATCGTTATCGGCAGCCTCGCCCGCAATGTCTCCCAGGCCGATGCGCGCAAGCACGTCGCCGGCTATTGCGTCGTCAACGACGTCTCCGAGCGTGAATATCAGATCGAGCGGCTCGGGCAGTGGACCAAGGGCAAGAGCGCCGACACCTTCTGCCCGATCGGGCCCTGGCTCGTCACCGCCGACGAAATTCCCGATCCCGGCAAGCTCGCTCTGTGGACCGAGGTCAATGGCGAGCGGCGGCAGAACAGCAACACCGCCGACCTGATCTTTGGCGTCGATGAGATCGTCAGCTATGTCAGCCAGTTTATGACCCTGCTGCCCGGCGACGTGATCCCGACCGGAACCCCGTCGGGTGTCGGCATGGGGTTCAAGCCGCCGAAATTTCTGCGCGCCGGCGACCGGATGCGGCTCTCGGTCGAGGGTTTGGGAGAGCAGACCCAGCTCCTCGTCGCCTATCCCGGATAACCGGACGCTTCCGGCGTCGCGGCAAATTTGGCGACAATCGGCCGAGGCGGCGGCTAGGCCGTCTCGAACAGGCGCTGGCCGATGAATTCGCCCGGCGCCGCGCCGCCCGGGCAGGCGAACAGGCCGCCGCCGGTATGGGTGACGAACTGGTTCAGCATGTCGTATTTCGACATCCGGTCGAAGATTTTGATAAAGCTGGTGCGCGGGTCGCGCTGATAGCAGACAAAAAACAGGCCGGCGTCGTATTCCATGCCCTGGCGCCAGGGCGGCCAGCGCTCGGCGGTGAAATTCACGCCATCATTATAGGAATAGCCCCGGCGTAGGATTTGCGTTCCGTCATTGGTCGCCGCCGCGGCGAGGCGGACATGCGCGCTTTCCGGGATGACCGGGTTGCCGTCCTTGTCGGCGGCGTCGAGGTCGAGCGGATCGTGCTCGTCCTTGCCGCCGAGAGGTGCCCCCGAATATTTGTGCCGGCCAAAGGTCTGCTCCTGAAAATCGACCTTCATCCGGTCCCAATGCTCGATCGCCATGCGGATCCGCCGGGCGACGACATAGCTGCCGCCCTGCATCCAGGCCGGTCCCTCCTCGCCAACCCAAACAACCTTCGCCATGGCCTGCGGGTCGTCGACCGAGGGGTTGCTGGTGCCGTCCTTGAACCCCATCAAATTGCGCGGCGTCTCTGTGGCCGGATAGCCGGGGAGAAAGCCGGCCTGGGCCCAGCGCAGCTCGGCCACACCATAGGCGAGGCGGACCAGCTGGCGCACCGCGTGAAAGGCGACCTGCGGGTCCTCGGCGCAGGCCTGGACCGAAAGGTCGCCGCCGGTATTGGTGGCGACCAGCTGGTCGCCGTTGAACCGGGGCAGGTCGACCAGCGCCGCAGGTCGGCTCGCGGCCAGCCCATAACGGTCCTTGCCGTCCTTGACAAAAAGCACGGCGCCGAAGCCGAAGGTCAGGGTCAGGCGCGCCGGCGGAAGATCGAGCGCCTCGCCGCTGTCGGGACCGGGGATCGTCAGGTTCTGGCCGAGAGGTGCGGCCGCCTGGCCGGCCGCCATCCGGGCGGCGGCGGCGGTCCAGGCGCGCAGCAATTTGACGACGTCGTCGCGCTTTGCCGTCGTCAGGTCGAGCGCGGCAAAATAGCTGTGGCTCTGCGCGCGCGTCGTGATCCCGCCCTGATGCAGTCCCCAGAACGGTTCGGTCGCATGGCTGGGACTTTGCCCGGTTTCGCCGGCGCGAGCGGCGCCGCCGAGCCCGAGCCCCGAGCCGGCCGCCGCCGCGAGCCCGGCCGCAGCCTTGACCAGTCCCCGCCGGCTCGGGCGGATTTGGCTCACCGCACCGCCTCGACCAATGTGTTCATATCGTCCTCGACGTAATAAAAGCCTTTGCCGTCGGGGGTCAGCGCAAGGCCGAAGAGGTCGCCGCTGCCGGGCGGCGATTGCGCCTGGTTGGTATCGACCCATTGCGCATAGAGCTGCCGCCCGCTCCGCGGGTCGATCTCGACGACCTGGCCATTTTGGGCATTGCAGGTCAGCAAATTGCCGTCGGCGGTGATGACCAGCGCGAGCGGCCGCTTCATCAGCCCGTCCTTGGAAACCGTGCGGCCGGTGCCGGCGCTCGTCATGCGCGTTGCCGCCTCGGGAATGGCGGCGATCCGGTTGTCGATCGCATCCGATACGTAGAGCGTGTTGTCGGGCGCGAGCGCCAGCCCGGTCGGGCCGATCAGAAAGACATCCTTGTCCGCCTGCTGGCCGAACCCGTCGGCGATAACCGTGCGGCGCACGATCTGCGGTGTTTGCCCAGCGGGGACCGAGAGCTCGAAGCGCACGACCTTTGCCTTCTTGACGACCACGGAATCGCCATTGGCGCCGCGCACCTCCGGTCCGGGAACGTCGAACCCGGCCATGCTGACAAAGAGTGTGGCGCTCGAACCGTTGTCAACCGTCGCGATATTGCCCCACGGACCGTTGATGTCGGGGCCGGTCCATACCGCGGCGAGCTGGCCCATTGCGTTGAGCACCAATAGGCAGCCGGCCCCCTTGGTCTTGGTCGTGCCGTCGGTGCTGGGGGTGCTGCCGACGATGACCCAACCCGTCTTCAGCATCGTCATCGCTGTGGTCAGGCCGACACCGCCCGGGCACTGCGCCAAATTGCGCGGCAATTTGGCAAAGAGCGCCGTTTTCTTGGTCGCCGGATTGTAGCTGACGATCGTCGTGCCCTTGCCCTGCAGATTGGACACGTCGTTGAAGTTATCGACCAGCACCTCGTCCTTTTGGATTTTCCCCGCGGAGACCGGGGCGACGACGACGGCATAAGGATTGAGGTCGCCATTATCCGGGACCGTGGTGGTCCGGGTGACGTGGCGGTGGATCGTGCCGAGGAGGCCGGGCGTCTCGGCGGCCTGCGCCCCTCCGGTGGCGACTACCGTCGCACCGAGCAGCACCGCGAGCGGTAGCAGCTTCCCGTCCGAAAGACCCCAGATGCGCTTGTTCACGGGTGGTGCATCCTTTCCGCATGGAGATGCGAATAAGTCGCGTTCTTACTATGCTGCGACCGGCTCAGCGTCAAGCGACAGACCACCGCAGCCGCCTCCGGTCAGAACGCGATATTGACGCGGAGGCCGAGCACCAGCTCATTCTTGACCGATTGGTTCGGAACATTCGGGTTGGCAATGCCGGCCCCGGGGTTGAAGACGTATTGCAGATCGGGTTGGAGATGGACCGACGGGATCAGCTGATATTGATAGGTCAGCTCGATAAAGGTCTCGCCGGTCTGCGCCGGGACAAAGGCGCCGGTGAAGAAAGCCGTCTGCCGGTCGAGCGCGGCAGCCGAGCCGCTGACCTTGCCGTAGCCCATGCCGAACCCGAGCACGTCGCTGTCGCGGCCGGGGAGCGGGCCTTGCAGGGTCAGCCCGGCGTTGAGGCTGAAGACGACAAAATTGCGGTCGCCTTGCGGCGTTCCCATCAGGCGGGTAAACGCATTCAGGTTGCTGCCGCCGGGCGAGGTCCACACCTGCTGGTCCACAACCCCGTAAAGACTGTAATTGCCGTGATGCGTCTGCGGAATGCCGGTGCTCAGCGGGTTGGCGAGCGACAGACCGGTGTTGTCGAATTGCAGATCGTCGAAGTTCTCGCTGTTGTACCAGAAGCCGATTTTGTAGGTGCCTTGATGCACCTCCTGCTGGTTCGGGGCGACCATCGCGCCGAGCGCCGGATAGACGTATTGCAGCTCGCCGATCACCAGCGCGCCACCGTTTAGCGGAAAGCTCGTGCCCGACGGGTTTGTCACCTGCGGGTCGCCCAAATTGTTCGGCGCCGGATTGCCGTTGGTGACCGCGATCAGCGCGGTCAGCGCATTGGTCGGCCGGGCGCGCAGCCGAACGCCCAATGCGGACAATGGATAGGCCGGGCCGCCTCCGGGAAGATCGATCGACGGGACCAGCGGCCAGCCGAAGGACGTGTTGACAAACAGCAGCGCCTGCTGGCTGACGATGAATTCCTGGTCGAGGCTCATTTGGCCGAGGCGCACATCGAGCCGGTCCTCGTCGAGGAATTTCTGCTGGTACCACAATTCCCAAAGGCGGGTCGCCCGGTCCGCCTCGATCCCGCTCGCGGTCTGCAAGGTCAGCAAATTGTCGGTGCTGAGATTGCGGCCGTGAATTTGCAGAGCGCTGATATTGAAGGTGCCGCCATACCAGCCGAAGGCCTGCTGGGTATCGAGCTGCAAGGCCGCCTGGGTCAGGCCATCGTAATCAAAGCCGGTATGGATGCCGCCGGTCAGATTGCCGAGCACTTCGCTCGTCTCCGACAGCGCGAACGAAATCCCGTACCGGCTGAGCCCGGACCGCAGATCCCACATATCGCCGAGCAGAAAGTCGCTTTTCGCCATGCCGGTCATAAAGCCGAACGGGCCGCCCTCGCCCGGTCCTTGCGGTGTCGTTTCGCTCGCCTCGGGGATCGCCAGGGGCGGCGGCGCCGCCTCCGCGAGATCCGCCGGGAACCCGCTCAGCATGCCGGCGCCGGCCGCGAAAAGGCAGCGCCGCAGGCAAGAGGCGGTCAGCCATGGGACATAACCGGATAGCGCTGTCTGTGCACGGCCGAGGTTCCCGTGTTGCATCGTTGCGTGCTCCGCTCGTTTCGGCTGGCACGCTAATGCGACTCACTCGCATTTGCAATGCGAATGACACGCAATTGTGATTTGACCGCAAAAAGGTTGGCGACGCTCCGCCGGTGCGCTAGAAGCCTGCTCTTTTGTCTCGCGCGAGAACGGGATGATCCAGCCGCAGCCTTCCTGCGTCCCGGAGCCGCCGTGCCCAGCGCCTGTCGCGGTGACCCTGCCGGACGGGACGCGGCGCGAATTCCCGGGCCCTGTCACCGGCGCCGAGATCGCCGCGGCGATCGGTCCGGGCCTGGCCAAGGCGGCGATCGCCGTCACGGTCGACGGGCGCGCGCGCGACCTCGCAGCCCGCATCGACCACGATGCCGCGGTCGCGATCGTCACGCCGCAAATGCCGCAGGGGCTCGAAATCCTGCGCCACGACGCTGCCCATGTCATGGCCGAGGCGGTCAAGGAGCTTTACCCCGAGACCGAGGTCACCTTCGGTCCGGCGACCGAAACCGGCTTCTACTACGATTTTGCCCGCGCCGAGCCGTTCACCCCGGACGACCTCGAAAAGATCGAGGCGCGGATGCGCGAGATCGTGCGCCGCGACGAAAAGATCACCCGCGAAATCTGGGACCGCGACGCGGCGGTCAAATTTTTCGCCGGCATCGGCGAGCGCTACAAGGCCGAATATATCGGCGAGATCCCGGCCGAGGAGGAGATCAGCCTCTATCGCCAGGGCGGTTTTGTCGATCTGTGCACCGGGCCGCATCTGCCCTCGACCGGCCGGCTTGGCCAGGCGTTCAAATTGATGAACGTGGCCGGCGCGTATTGGCGCGGCGACGCGCGGAACGCGCAATTGCAGCGGATCTACGGCACCGCCTGGGCGTCGCAAAAAGAGCTCGACCAATACCTGTTTCGCCTCGAAGAGGCCGAGCGCCGCGACCACCGCCGGCTCGGCCGCGAGCTCGACCTCTTTCACCTGGGCGAGGAGGCGGTCGGCAGCGTCTTTTGGCACCCGAAGGGCTGGACGCTGTTTCGCGTCATCGAAGACTATATGCGCGGCCGGCTCGACGCCGCCGGCTATCTCGAAGTCAAGGGGCCGCAGCTTCTCGACCGCAGCCTGTGGGAAAAATCCGGGCATTGGGAGAATTTTCGCGACAACATGTTTATCGCCGAAAGCCGCGACGAGCGCGTGCTCGCGGTCAAGCCGATGAACTGTCCGGGCCATGTGCTGATCTTTCGCGACCGGCTCAGAAGCTATCGCGACCTGCCGATGCGGCTGGCCGAATTCGGCAGCTGCCACCGCAACGAGCCCTCGGGCGCGCTTCATGGCATCATGCGGGTGCGCGCCTTTACCCAGGACGACGCACACATCTTTTGCACCGAAGAGCAGGTGACGCCGGAAGCGATCGCCTTTTGCCGGCTGCTGTTGTCGATCTACCGCGATTTCGGGTTTGACGAGGTCGAGATCAAATTCGCCGACCGGCCGCCGGCGCGCACCGGCTCGGACGAAGTCTGGGACCGCGCCGAAGCGGCACTGCGCGACGCCGTAACGGCGGCCGGGCTCGACTATCAGCTGAACCCGGGCGAAGGCGCCTTTTACGGGCCAAAGCTCGAATTCGTGCTGCGAGACGCGCTCGGCCGCGATTGGCAATGCGGCACCTTGCAGCTCGATTTCATGATGCCGGAGCGGCTCGGCGCCTCCTATGTCGGCGAGGATGGCGGACGTCATGTCCCGGTCATGCTGCACCGCGCGATCCTGGGTTCGATGGAGCGCTTTATCGGAATGCTGATCGAGCATTACGCGGGTCGTTTTCCGCTGTGGCTGGCGCCGGTGCAAATCGTCGTCGCCTCGATCACCTCCGACGCCGCGGCCTATGCCGAGGAAGTCGCGCGCCAATGCCGCGACGGCGGCCTGCGCGTCCAGATCGACACGGGCAACGAGAAGATCGGCTACAAGGTGCGCGAGCACAGCCTCGCCAAGATTCCCATTATGCTGGTCGTCGGCCATCGCGAGGCCGAGACGGGTTCGGTCGCAGTGCGCCGATTGGGCGGGAAGGCACAGGAAGTGCTTGCGCTCGGGGATGCGGTTGCTAGATTTGTCGAAGAGGCGTCGGTGCCTGGCCCAGGCTAACTGCATCGTCGTTTTCCGGAAGACGCGTCGTAACCAGCCACAGGAGAGTGCCCAATCGCCAGACCGCCCCTGAACTTCACCCCCACCCGCGAAGGGCCGCGCATCAATGAGGAAATTGGCGTCCCGCGCGTGCGGCTCGTCGACGAGCGCGGCAATATGGTGGGGATCGTCGGGCGCAACGATGCGCTCGCCCAGGCCGCGGAGGCCGGGCTCGATCTCGTCGAGATCGCGCCCAATGCCGATCCGCCGGTCTGCAAGATATTGGATTTCGGCAAATTCAAATACGAAGAGCAAAAAAAGAAGAACGAAGCCCGAAAGAAGCAAAAAATCATCGAGGTCAAGGAAATCAAGCTGCGGCCGAGCATCGACGACCACGACTATGACGTCAAGATGCGCAGCATGACCAAGTTCATCGAGGAAGGCGACAAGGTCAAGGTGACCATGCGGTTCCGCGGGCGCGAATTGGCGCATCAGGAATTGGGCATGGATGTGCTGGTCCGGGTCCGCGACCATCTGCAGGACATCGCCAAGGTCGAGCAGATGCCGCGCATGGAAGGCCGGCAGATGACCATGGTGATCTCGCCGAAATAACCTCTCGATGGCGGTCTATACCGACGTTGCCGACGACGAGTTGCGCGCCTTCGTCGGGCATTACGACATCGGCGAGGTGCTGGCCTGCAAGGGCATCGCCGAGGGGGTCGAGAACTCGAACTACCTCGTCACCACCGAGCGCGGGAATTTCATTCTGACCCTTTATGAAAAGCGGGTGGCGCCGGCGGATTTGCCGTTCTTTATCGCGCTGATGGAGCATCTGGCCGCACGCGGCGTTGCCTGTCCGACCCCGGTCAAGGCGCGCGACGGGGTCGCGTTGCGCGAATTGTGCGGCCGGCCCGCCGCCATCGTGACCTTTCTCGCCGGCATGTGGCCGCGCCGGGTCCAGCCTTATCATTGCGCTCCAGTCGGCCGGGCCTTGGCGGCATTGCATCTCGCCGGCACGTCGTTTGCGATGACGCGCAGAAACGACCTCTCGGTCGGCGGCTGGCGCCATCTGTTTGAGGCCTGTCGTGCGCGCGCCGCCGAAGTGCAGCCGGGCCTCGCCGAGGAAATCGGCGCCGAATTGGCCGAATGCGCAGCGGCGTGGCCGAAAGCCCTGCCCCAAGGGGTGATCCATGCCGATTTGTTTCCCGACAATGTATTTTTTCGCGAGCGGGAGGTGTCGGGCCTGATCGACTTCTATTTCGCCTGCACCGATTTTCTCGCCTACGATCTGGCGATCTGCCTCAACGCCTGGTGTTTCGAGGCGGACGGCAGCCTCAACGTGACCAAGGCGCGGCTGCTGCTCGACGGCTACCGCCAAGAGCGGCCCTTGTCCTCGGAGGAAATCCTGGCGTTCCCGCTCCTCGCCCGCGGCGGCGCCTTGCGCTTTCTGCTGACCCGCCTGTTCGATTGGCTGAACCAGCCGCAGGGCGCGTTGGTGCGGCCCAAGGACCCGCTCGAATATCTGCGCCGGCTGCGCTTTCACCGCGGTATCGCCGACATCGCCGAATACGGTCTCGATGCCTGACGACACCGCGGGCGAAGTCGAGATCTTTACCGACGGCGCCTGCAGCGGCAATCCGGGGCCGGGCGGCTGGGCGGCGATCCTGCGCTGGCGCGGGGTCGAAAAGGAGCTGAGCGGGTCCGACCCGGCCACGACCAACAACCGCATGGAAATGACGGCGGCGATCGCAGGGCTCGAAGCCCTGAAGCGCGGCTGCCGGGTCCGGCTGTACAGCGACAGCCAATACCTGCGCGACGGCATCACCAGGTGGATCCATGGCTGGAAGGCGCGCGGCTGGCGCACCTCCGATAAAAAGCCGGTCAAAAATGTCGATCTGTGGCAGCGGCTCGAAGCGGCGGCGGCGCCGCACATGGTCGATTGGGTCTGGGTGCGCGGTCATGCTGGCCACCCCGAAAACGAGCGCGCCGACGCCCTCGCCCGCGCCGAAATCGTCGCTGCCGGCGAACGCAACCCGCCGGAGTGAGCCGGGGCTCGGCAGTGCCGCGCGCTCAGCCGAGCGGCGCGATCACATCGTCCTGAAAGCGGCGCATTTCGGCGAGCGAGGCATCGGCGTCGGGACGCTCGAAATCGATATCGACGGCGGCGACGCCGAGGTCGCGCAGCGCCCGCAGGTCGGCGACGATATCGGCGGCAGTGCCGGAAAAGAGCCGGCGCTCGCCGTCCGAGGCCGTCGGCGGCACCGCGTCGCCGTAGCGTTTGATGCGATAGGTCAGCGCGATGGCGGCGGGATCGCGCCCGGCCTCGGCCGCAAACCGGCGAAGCCGCGCGACGCCGGCGCGATAGCGCGGCAGCGTGTCGAGGAGGTGGCGGTTGTTGCTGCCGATCGGATACCAGGCGTCGCCGAGCCGCGCCGCACGGCGCAAGGCTGGCCCGCTTTCGCCGCCGACCCAAATCGGCGGATGCGGCTGCTGCACCGGCTTGGGCTCGAACAGCACGTCTTGAAAGGCGACCCATTCGCCGGCGAAACGCGGCGCGGGCCCGGTCCACAAGGTGCGGAAGGCGCGGATATATTCGTCGGTGACCCGGCCGCGCACGGCAAACGGGGTCGGCGCCACCACGTCGAACTCGGCTTCGAGCCAGCCGGCGCCGATGCCGACGGTCAGCCGCCCGCCCGAGAGCACGTCGATCGTCGCCAACATCTTGGCGGCGAGCACCGCCGGGCGGTACGGCACCACCATGACCGCCAACACCAGCCGGATCGTCCGCGTCTTGGCCGCGACAAAGGCGGCGGCGCTGAGCTGGTCGTGGCGCCGCTCCGGCCCTTCGCCAAAAAATTCGCCGCTCTCGGAATAAGGATAGCCCGGGACTTTCCGGTTCGGCAGCACGATGTGGTCGGTCAAGGTCAGGTAGTCGTAGCCCATCGCCTCGCCTTCCTGCGCGATCCGCGCCACGGTTGCCGGCTCCGCAAGCGGACCGCTGATCGGCAGGTTGAACCCGAATTGCATGCTCTTCCTCCTCAAAACGGCCGGCCCGCTCGCAAGATCGGCGCAACCCGTGTATCACTATTCCGATCTTGCCGGGCTTGCAGGATTTCGCCGTGACGAAGTTGCTCGATAATGCGATCGAGAGAATTCGCGAACTGGTGGAAGCCGAGCAGGACGAGGCAGCCGAGATTCTGCTCGTCTTCGCCTCGAAGCCGGCTGAGCCCGTGTATCTCGACGACGAGACCCGGGCGGCTGTCCGGGAAGGTCGAGCACAAGCGAAGCGCGGCCAGTTTGTCCCCGATGAGGACATGGCGAAGTTGGCGAGGCCTGGCAATGAATGAAAATTCGCTACACCCTTCGCGGTCGTGCTGATCTCGAGGAAGTCTACGGGTATCTTGAAAGGAGAACACCCGCGGCTGCTCAATCTCTGAAGCTGCAAATCGAGCGCCAGATCGGGTGACTTGACCGGTTTCCTTTTCTGGGGCCAGCCACGAGAGCTGACGCTGTCACGGCATCCTTACAAAATCTATTACGAGATCGCCGGTGGTGTCCGCCGAGTGGTGTAGGACGGAGCCTCGTCGCCAGTTTGCGATGTACCAATGGTTGTGCCGATGTCGGCGGCGCGGTAGTCTGTCGCAAGTGGCGAAAAAGGCCATGTGATGCGGCTGGGGTTTGTCGGCACCGGCACGATGGGGACGCCGATCGCGGGCTGTCTCGTCGATGCCGGGCACAGCCTGACGATTTGCGACATCCGGCCCGCGGCGACGGAAGCGCTCGCCCTCCGGGGGGCCGCAGTCGCGGCCGATCCGCGCGCCGTCGCCGCGGCGAGCGACATCGTTTTCACCTCGCTCCCCGGTCCGGCCGAGATGGAGCCGGCGGTGCTCGATCCCGAGACCGGCCTCCTCGCCGGGCTGCGTCCGGGCTGCTCTTATATCGATCTGACGACGAATGCGCCCAAAGTGGCGCGCCGCGTTGCTGAGGCCTGCCGCGCGCGCGGGGTGGCGATGCTCGACGCGCCGGTCAGCGGCCGCCCGCCGGGGATGACGGTCATGGTCGGCGGCGAGGAAGCGGTGTTCGAGCAATGCCGGCCGCTCTTTGCTGCGATCGCCCGCAACATTTTTTATGTCGGTGCCAGCGGTGCCGGCTGCATCGCCAAGCTGGTCACGCAATATCTCGGCTACACCAATTTCATTGCAGCACTCGAAGGCTTGCTGATCGGCGCCAAGGCCGGGGTCGATCCGGGGGTCTTGGCGCAAATCGTGCCGTTCAGCGCCGGCGCCAGCCGCACCTTCGACAACATCCCGCGCTCGGTCTTGAACGGCACCTTTACCGCCGGCGGCACGCTCGACATCGTCGCCAAGGATTTGGCGCTCGCCTGCGAGCTCGCGCGCGACGCCGCCGCCCCGGCGAACCTCGGCCTCCTCGCCCACGACATTCTGCACCGCGCCCAGGCCCAGGGCTGGGGCCGGGAAGGCTTCCCGGTCGCCGCCCGCATCCTCGAAGCCATGGCGGGCCATGAGCTGCGCTCGCAGCAGGGTCGCGCCGCCACACCTTACCAGGCCGAGGATCCACGGCGCGCGACCGGAAGCGCCGACGAGGCGGCGGAACGCGGCTGACGATTGCCAGAATCGCGCAGACCGTGGCAATATCCGCCCGAGCAAACATGCCGGTCTGACGGAGGAACGGTCATGGCCAATGACAAGATGCTGGCGCAGATGTCGAAAAAGGGCGGCTTTATCGCCGCGCTCGACCAGAGCGGCGGGTCGAGCCCGGGGGCGTTGCGCCTCTACGGCATCCCCGACAGCGCCTACCAGGACGACCAGGACAAGATGTTCCGGCTGATCCACGAGTTCCGGGTGCGCATCATGACGGCACCCGCCTTTACCGGCGACAAGGTCATTGGCGCAATCCTGTTCGAAGGCACGATGGACGGCGAGGTGCGCGGCAAGCCGACCCCGTCCTATTTGTGGGAAGACCGGGGTGTCGTGCCGTTTGTCAAGGTCGACAAGGGTCTCGAAGCGGAAAAGAACGGCGTCCAGCTGATGCGGCCGATGCCGCAGCTCGACGAATTGTGCGAGCGCGCGGTCAGGCTTGGGGTCTTTGGCACCAAGATGCGCTCGGTCATCAACCTCGCCAACCGGGACGGCATCGCCGCGATCGCCGCCCAGCAATTCGCCGAGGGCGACCGCATCGCCCGGCACGGGCTGATGCCGATCCTCGAACCCGAGGTGTCGATCAAGAGCCCCGACAAAAAGGGCGCCGAGGCGATCCTGCTCGACGAATTGAAAAAGTTGACCGACGCGTTGCCGGCGGGCCGCCAGGTGATGTTCAAGGTGACCCTGCCCGACGTCGCCGATCTCTACGCCCCGCTGATCAACCACCCGCGCGTCGCCCGCGTCGTGGCCCTCTCCGGCGGCTACACCCGCGCCGACGCCTGCCAAAAGCTCGCCGCCAACCACGGCATGATCGCCAGCTTCTCGCGCGCGCTGGCCCAGGATTTGCGGGTCGCGATGAGCGACGCCGAATTCGCGGCAGCGCTGGCGCAATCGATCGACGAGATCTACCAGGCCTCGACGCAAAAGGCCTGATCTGCAGCCGCAGACGCGCGCCGAACGAAACGCGGCGCTCCGACGCCCGGCCGCCTAGCGATAGCAATCCACCAATATTGCTCTCGTTCGCCGACGCCACATGGCCCACAGACCGCCGATCCCCGAAACGATCGGCGCCAGGCCAGACGGTTCGGGCACGAGGCTGAGATTGAATGTGGCGCCGGTGCTCGGCGTATCGCTGCCGCAGGTCCCGTTCGCCTGGACGGTCTGGCAGGCAAAGCTTGCTTGCGTGAAGTCGCCGCCGGGCCCGGACGTCATGTAGGTCACGCTGCTTTCCGCAAAATTGATAATCGGTGGATCAACAAAATCGAAATCGAGCCGAAAGAAATTTACGTTAGTGTTCGCCGTGATGGGGCTCGCGAGTTGGTAGTCTACGGTAACAAGGCCGTTGACGTCTGTGTAAGTGAGTGTCGATCCGGGCAGAGGTGCACCGGGCGTGAAACCCGTGTCGGGCAGCAATTGCAACGGACGTGTGCCAACGCCGGGAGATGGCGGTGGCGTATCTCCACCGACGGAGAATATCCCCAGCGGGCCACTGTGGTCAGGATCAAACTTGTAAATAAGCGGATCGGTCTGGATCGAGAAGGTGATTCTTTCGACCCCGACCGCCGAGGGATCCAATATCGCCGCGGCGGTGATGCATCGCTTTACGTCCTCGTCGTTATTGGCAAACTGCTTGCACTCCGCGAGAAACGCAAGGCTCGCCGGGACATCGCCGCCCGAAATGATGGCGAACGCTGCACGCGGCGCGGCAAGGACAGCGCCGGCGCCGAGCAACAGCGGCACGGCGGCTTTGGCAATCTCGCGCATGCATGCTCCCTCCGTCGCGACAGAGCCGAAATGAGTTCAGAGCGTGTTTGCAATGTGGTGGGCATTGCGCCGGCGCAGTGCCAGGAGGAGAAGCACCGCGGGGGCGAAGATCAGCAGCGCAACCGGCTCGGGGACATCGATCGCGAAGGCGGAGGCCGACAGGCTGAACGTGAACTTCCCGGGGATGAGCGACTCGCCGATCAGGAGCTTTGGCAGGTCGAGCGTCGATCCGATGGCGAAGGTGCCTGTCAAATCGTTGGCTGGATTACGATTGTAAGACCAGTCGAGCAGGCCCAACCCATTATGCTGCGGTTGCGTTAGGAGTTGGTTGGCGATGGCTTTGACGACGCCCTGCACAAAGGGGGACAGACGCCCCAGCGCCTCGTCGATCGCCTCGTTTATGCTGATCGGGCCAACGATGTCCTGCCCGCCGAAGGCGTGCCGGCCGTTGATGGTGATGTCGTCGCTGATGCGCCAGAGATGCGGCTGGTCGAGTGGCGGCAGGTTTACCGTCACAGCGAAGTCGCCGGCCGCAGTATCCTTGTAAATCCCATTGTGCAGCAACGGCAGGGCGGGCAGCCCGCCTATGGCAGCGGCCTGGGCCGACAAATCGCTGGCGACGGGCTGGTAGTCGAGCAGCACGTTCGTTAAAGCGATCGAGGCCCCGATCGGGGTCGCCCGCCCCGGCAACGGCCAGAATAGAGCCAGCAGCAGAAAGACCGACATCAACGGGGAGCGAAGGGCGCGCGCCATCAGAGGCTCCTTTCAGGGTCTTCGGAGAGGAGAAGCATGGTGGTGTACGTTATGTCAATCATGGTTAACGTTGCGTGCAGGGGTGGGTGGCGCCCGCAAGACGATACGGCCAGTAGATAAAGACCGGCACACGTGCACCTCAAATGATCAACTCAGCGAGCTTCTGGCATCGCGAGCGCGCCGGCCATAACATCAGCCTACAGCGCGGGAGGCGGCAATGGCTGCGGCAGGAGCGGGATCAGGATATCGCAAGGAGCTGGTCGATCTGGCACATGGCCAGGTCAGCCGCGAGATCTTTGTCAGCGACGCGATTTATGCCGAGGAGCAGGAGCGGCTTTTTGCCCGCGCCTGGCTGTTTGTCGGGCATGAAAGCCAGGTGCCGAAGCCGGGCGATTTCTTTGTCTCGGGCATGGGCGAGGAGAGTGTGATCCTGTGCCGCGACCGCGTCGGCGCACTCCGCGTCTTTCTCAATTCGTGCCGGCATCGCGGCATGAAGGTGTGCCGTTATGATGAGGGCAACACGCCGGTCTTTACTTGCCCCTATCACGGCTGGAGCTACGCGACCGACGGCAAGCTCGTCGGCGTCCCCTATTTTCGCGAGGCCTATCACGGCGAGCTCGACCGTGCGCAATGGGGCCTTGTCGAGGTGGCGCAGCTCTCGAATTACAAGGGGGCGGTGTTTGCCACCTGGGACCCGGCGGCACCTCCGTTCGAGGAATATCTCGGCGAGTTTGCCCGCTATCTCGATCTGACCTTGGACAGCTGGGATGGCGAGGGCGAGGTCGAGGTGCTGGGCGGGGTGCAGAAATGGCTGATCCCGTGCAACTGGAAATTTCCGGCGGAAAATTTCTGCGGCGACAGCTACCACAATATCAGCCATCGCTCGGTCGATCTGGTTGGCATCGGCCCATCGGGCAGTGGGCGGCGCGACATGCGGGAGCGGCTGATGGCGCGACGGCTCCAGGTGTCGTTTTACGAGCGCGGCCACCAGACCGGGGTTTATGTGCTGCCGCAAGGGGAAGCGACCCCGCCGGCCTATGCGCATTCGCCCGTCGTCTCCGACTACTTCCGCCAATGCGAGGCCAGGCGGCGACAAAAGCATGGCGAATGGGGCCGGGTCATCGGCAGTCCGGGCGAGCTCTTTCCGAATACCGCGCTGCATCCGCGCCAGCCGCGCACGATAGCGGTGTGGCACCCGCGCGGCGCGCACCAGACCGAATGCTGGCGCTGGTATTTCGTCGACAAGGCGGCGCCGCAGGAGGTCAAGGATTTTCTGCGCGATTATTACATCCGCTATTCGGGTCCGGCGGGGATGACCGAGCAGGACGACATGGAAAACTGGAACTACGCGCATGCCGCGAGTCGCGGCGTCATCGCGCGGCGCCACCCCTACAGCTACGAGCAAGGGCAGGGATACGAGATCGAGAATTACGAATATCAGGGCCTGCGCGTGCCGGGCACGGTCATGGACATCACCGAGGCCAAATCGAGCGAACACAATCTGCGCAATCTCTATCGCCGCTGGGCCGAGTTCATGGCGGCCGAAAGCTGGGACGCGCTGGCGACTTGGCGCCGCGGCGACGACGGCATGGCCAGGGCCGCGGAATGAGCGAGCTCGTCAACACGCGGGAATTGACCCCCGGCATGCAGATCGTACTGGTCGATGGCGCGGTCGTCGAGGTGGTCTCGAACCCGCTCGACGGGGTATGGGTCTTTGCCCGCTATCTTTCCTCGCCCGCCGACCCCGCCCGCATCGGCAGCGAAGAGATGATCTTCGCCCAGGACATCGCCGAAATCCGCGCCGCACCCTAGCTCGGATGCGCGCAGTCCCACACATCGAAAGGCCCGGTGCTGTCGACGCGCTTGTAGTTGGCGAGAAACGCCCGGCGAAATTTGTCGTCGAACAACATGCGGCCGTCGTAGAAGAAGCTTCTTAGGGCAAACGGCGCTTCGCCCTTTGGCACCAGCCAGCGGCGCACGCGGCATCGGGTCAGCTCGGGGACCCAGCGAGCCGAGCCGTCGATGCCGATCTCTTTGAGCTCCATCAAGACCTGAGCATCGAACGAGACCGGATAGGCGTTGAGGACCAGCACGGTCCGGCTCAATTGCGCGGCCTCGTAGCTCGGCAGGCTGTCGCCATAGCCGATCTCGACTGGTCGAACTGGACTGTCTCGCACCAGCCGCAGCGCCGCGGCGCTGACCGCGGCCGCGTTGCGGTTCACCGCCAAATCATGCAGCACGCGATGCGCCGTGACGCAGCCCAACACCACGATGGCGACGGGCAACAAATCCGCCGGGCCGGCCGATCGCAGGCGGCTGCGCACATCGGCGAGCACCGGCACCAGCGGCAGAAAATGGTAGGGGCCGGCCCCTGGAAACGTCGCCGGATACAACAGCAGCGCCGCGGTCGCCAGCGCCGCCAGCCCGTAAATCCTTGCCTCGCGCGGCTGTTCCCACGCCGCCAGCGGGACCGCGATCGGGATGAGCAGCAATAGGAGCAGCGGGACGACTGCAGCGAGCAGCCCCGGCGATGGCGTGCGCCCGCCAACCTGGGCGGCGAGCGACTGGATATAGTCGCCAAAATCGATCCCGGGCGCAAAAAACGGGAGAATAAAGGTGAGACCCGCAAGTGATGCGGCGACCAGCAGCGCACGCCGGCCATCCCGGCAACACAAATCGACGAGCAGCGGTAGAAAATACGCAAACGCGTGCAGCTTCAGATTGACCGCGAGCCCGATGCAGGCGCCGACCCGCCAGCCTCGCTTGCGGCTCGAGGCGGCGGCGACCGCGAGTGCCACGAGCAGCGTCTCGAGCGGATCGGATCGCACCCAAAAGCTGACCGGGCTGAACAGCAGCAGGCCGGCGACGAGGATCAGGAAGGCCGGCGCCGCCGCCTCGCGCGGCCGCTGCCTAAAGAAATGAAATCCCATCGCCGCAATTGTCGCGGCCAGCGCCAGAACTGAAGTCAGCTTGCTCGCGGCGACGCTCGGCCCAAGCAGCAGCAGCGGCGGCAGCGGGGCGAGATAGGCCAGCGGCCCGTAATAGGTGGCGAGACGCGGGATGCCGGCATCGAGCCCATAGAGCGCGCCGCCCTGCAAATATTGCCAGCCGGCGATCACCACATTGCCCTCGATGTGGTCGAGGTAGAGGCCGCTCAGTAGGTAGCCCCGGCACTCGAACAGCAAGGCCAGCAGCGCCGCGCCGATCCCAAGGAAAACGAGCGCCCGGCAGAGGCCGGGCCAGACGACGCCGGCAGCGGTGGCCGGGACCGTTTTCGGGTCCCGACCGGAGCGTCGATCGTAATCGGGTCTCGGAACCGTCATCCCCCCGCCGTGCCGCTGCGGGCAGCCTATCGGCGCGGCGCAGCCGGAAGAACAATGACGACTGCCGGTGTGGAATCGGTTAACCGCCGCCCGGCCGATCGGGCCCGGTCGGCCTAGGTGCGACGCGGATTGCGGTATTGCTGCAGCCGAGTGGAGCGCAAGCCGGGCAGGCCGTGCGCCTCAAAGGCGCGCTGCCAGGCGAGGAGTTCCTCTTCGGTCAGCTGATAGCGCCGACACGCCTCCTCGCGCGTCATCGTGCCAGCGATGACGGAAATGACCACTGCGGCTTTGCGGCGAATCGTCCACCGCACGACATTGGGGGGCGGCAGCTCGACCATGGCCCATCCCCATCAAAAGCCGCCGCGCCGGACGGCGCAAGCACGTCCCCCGCAGCCCATCAAATGTTCGACTCGACCCATGACCCTACGCTTTCAAACGGACCTCGCCTCTCTTGGCGGCCGCTGCGACGCGCCGAGCCACTCGAAACAGGGACCGGCGCGTCAGGCCGGCCGCGCGACCCTTTTACCACCGAAGAGTTGAACGGTTCTGGACATTGTTGGTTAATTTTAGTAAATTCGTCGTTAATCCGTCCCGACATCGTCCTTGCGAATCCGGCTTTGGCGGCCCGGTACGGCCCGCGGGGTGAAAGCGTCAAATTCGGGCACTGCGCACTCCCTCGGCGAGCGCGCGGACATCATCGAGCATCGCCGGGACGAGACCGGGCCCGGAGCGGCCGTCGGGCCCGAGGTTTTGCGCCACCCGCTGGACCAGGGCGGAGCCGACCGCGATGGCGTCGGCGACTTGCGCGGCCGCGGCCGCCTGCGCCGGCGTCTTGATGCCGAAGCCGACCGCGACCGGCAGCGGCGTAAAGCGGCGCAGCCGCGCCACCGCGACGGCAAGCTCGGCAGTATCGGGCGAGCGAGTGCCGGTGATCCCGGCGATCGCGGCGTAATAGATAAAGCCGCCGGCACCCTCGACGATACGGGGCAGGCGGTTTTCGTCGCTGGTCGGCGTCGCCAGCCGGATCAGATCGAGACCGGCGGCCTGTGCCGGTCGAGCAAGCTCGTCGTCCTCCTCGGGCGGCAGATCGACAATGATCAGGCCGTCCACCCCGGCCGCCGCCGCATCGCCCGCGAACTTCTCCGCGCCCCAGCGGTAGATCGGGTTGTAGTAGCCCATCAGCACAATCGGCGTGGCGTTGTCGGCGCGCCGCAGGTCGCGCACCAGCGCCAAGGTGCCGCGCAACGACATCCCGGCCTTCAGCGCACGCTGCCCGGCCGCCTGGATCAGCGGCCCGTCCGCCATCGGATCGGAGAACGGCATCCCGATCTCGATCAAATCGGCCCCGGCCTCGGCAAGTCCAGCAAAAAGCATCGCCGAGGTTGCCGGATCGGGATCGCCGGCGGTCAGGTAGGTGGCCAGCCCCGCCCGCCGCGCCGCGCGCAACGCGGCAAACCGTTGCGCGATCCGGCTCACCGTCGCCCCCCGAGACGGCCGGTAAGCGTCGACATGGCCGCACCATTGCTCGCCGGTGATGCGCAAATGATTTCAGGCAGACCGTAAGCCATGCCTTGCCCCTCTCGCAGGTGCGCCCCCTTTGGGCGGCTCAATGGCGCAACGAGCGTGCCGCTCTAGCTTTCTAGCACCTGCCACACCGTCGTGCACCGCCAGTCGCGGTCTTCGATCTCGCGGCTTGTCGGCACGCGGTAGCGGGCGCGTCGGGCGAGGCCGGCGGACGGCAGATAGGCGCGGTCGGGGTCGGCGAGGAGGACGAGGACGCCGCTGGCGGCGAGGGTGCGCAGCCACGGGACGACGCGGGCGGACATTTCGCGGTCATAGCAGACATCGCCGGCGGTGACGATTTGCCACTGCGGGTCGGCCGTGCCGACGAGGTCGGCGGCGGTCGTCTCGATTTCGACTTTGTTGAGGGCGGCATTGGCGCCGATCGCGGCGACGGCGAAGGGGTCGATCTCGGCGGCCAGCGCCGGGCGGGCGCCCGCCTTGACGGCGGCGATCGCGACGAGGCCGGAGCCCGCGCCGAAATCGAGCAGCCTGCGGCCCGCGACGGTTTCCGGGTGATCGAGAAGATAGCGGGCGAGCGCTTGGCCGCCGGGCCAAGCAAAGGCCCAGAACGGCGGCGGCACGTCGTGTTGCGCCAGCACTTCCTCGGTCGCTTGCCAAAGCGGGGTGATTTCGGTGGCGAGGTGGAGGCGGATTTCCGGCACCAGAGGCGGGGTGGCGATCACCGTGTTGCGGCGGACAAAGAGGGGCGGGTTCATCAAGCAAAATGCCCGGCGACGATCGCGGCCAGCAAGAGCCAGCCGACCCAGCGGTTCGAGCGGAATTTGACGAGGCAATCGGCGGGCTCGTCGATATCGACGCGGGCCGCCTGCCAGGCGAGCTGCACAGCCGCGACGGCCGACCCCACCCCGAATGCCGTGCCGAGCCCGGCGCTGTGGCCGGCCGCCGCCCATAGCAGCACCGCCATGCCGTAAAATACGAACAGCCAAGGCCGGGTGCGCGGACCGAGCGCCAGTGCCGAGGATTTGACGCCGATCAGCGCGTCGTCCTCCTTGTCCTGGTGGGCATAGATCGTGTCGTAGCCGAGCGTCCAGAAGATGCCGCCGAGGTAAAGCAGCAGCGCCGGCCAAGCGAGGCTGCCGGTGACCGCGGCCCAACCGACGAGTGCCCCCCAATTGAAGTTGAGGCCGAGAAAAAGCTGCGGCCAATAGGTGATGCGCTTCATAAACGGATAACTGGCGATCAGCCCGAGCACCGCGATGCCGAGGATAATGGCGGCGCGGTCGAGGCTCAGCAGCACCCCCGCGCCGATTGCCAACTGGAGCAGCAGAAAAACCGCGGCCTGCGTCACCGTCGCCGCCCCGCTCGGCAGCGGGCGCAGCCGGGTGCGCGCGACCTGCGCGTCGTAATTGCGGTCGGCGATGTCGTTCCAGGTGCAGCCGGCGCCGCGCATGACGACCGCGCCCAGCGCGAAGAGGGCCGTCAGCCGCAGATCGGGCCAACCGGGTGCCGCGAGCGCCAACCCCCACCACGCCGGAAACAGCAGCAGCCAGGTGCCGATCAGCCGGTCGAGCCGGGCGAGCCGGGCATAGGGCTGCGCGGCCCGCGGCAAATATCGGGCGACCCAATCGTCGGGGCGAATGTCGCTCGCATCCGTTACCGGCGGCATCGTGGGAGCGGGATCGCCGAGCTTGCTTTTCGCCGACATGGCCTAATCTTGGCGGTGCGGCGTGGCGCGCTCAAGCCGCGGCGCCGCGACGGGAGATGCCGATGGCGGAGCGCGTCGCGACACGCCTTTTCATGGCCGAGCCGCTCGGCGCCGGCGCCAATCTCGAATTGGCGGACGGGCCGGCGCATCGACTGCGCACGGTGCTGCGGCTCGGGCCGGGGGCGCCGGTGGCGGCGTTTAATGCGGCCGATGGCGAGTGGCTGTGCCGGATCGCCGCGATCGACCGAAACCGGGTCGTGCTCGCCACCGAGCGGCGGCTGCGGCCGGCTGCTTCCGAGGCGGATTTGTGGCTGTTGTTTGCGCCGATCAAACGGGCGCGGGTCGATTGGCTCGTCGAGAAGGCGACCGAGCTCGGCGTCGCGGCGCTGCTGCCGGTGTGGACGCAGCGGAGCCAAAGCGAGCGGCTCAATCTCGATCGCTTGCGCGCGCATGCGATTGCTGCGGCGGAGCAGAGCGAGCGGTTGTCGGTGCCGGAGCTCCATCCTCTCCGGCCACTCGTCGCCGTCCTCGCCGATTGGCCCGGCGCACGGCGGCTCATCGTCTGCGACGAGACCGGCGCAGGCGAGCCGATGGCCGCGGCGGCGGCGCGGCTCAGCCCCGGACCGCTGGCGCTGCTGACCGGACCCGAGGGCGGGTTCACCGAAACGGAGCTTGATTCTCTGAACGAACTCACCTTTGTTACTCGTGTCGGGCTCGGACCCAGAATCCTGCGCGCCGACACCGCGGCACTCGCCGCTTTGGCGGTGCTTCAGGCGAATGCCGGCGATTGGGCGGCCACCCCGGCCCGCTGAGCACCGCGCCGTCCCCGGCCCGCTTTCTGGGAGTTACGCCGAGAATGACGACCACGCCGAGCACGCCCGGGGAGCCGATCACCGACCGGCAGCAGCTCGTCGAGTATCTCGAAGCCGGGTCGAAGCCGCCCGAGGCGTGGCGGGTCGGCACCGAGCACGAGAAATTTGTCTTTCGCCGCGCCGATTTGCGCCGCGTCCCTTATGACGGGCCGGATGGGATCGCGGCCCTGCTGCACGGCATGACGCGGTTCGGCTGGGAGCCGGTGATCGAGGACGGCAACACGATCGCGCTGTCGAACGATGCGCGATGTTCGATCACCCTCGAGCCCGGCGGCCAGTTCGAACTGTCCGGCGCGCCGCTCGAAACCGTGCACCAGACTTGCGACGAGGTGCACGAGCATCTGCGCCAGGTGCGCGAGGTGTGCGACGAATTGGGTCTCGGCATGATCGGGCTCGGCTTCGACCCGAAATGGCGCCGCGAGGACATCTCGTGGATGCCGAAGGCGCGCTACCGCATCATGCGCGATTACATGCCGAAAAAGGGCCGGCTCGGCCTCGACATGATGCTGCGCACCTGCACCGTGCAGACCAACCTCGACTACGGCTCCGAAGCCGACATGGTCAAAAAGTTCCGGGTCAGCCTGGCGTTGCAGCCGGTGGCGGTGGCGCTCTTCGCCAACTCGCCCTTTGTCGAGGGCAAGCCGTCGGGGCGGCTCAGCGAGCGCAGCCAGGTCTGGACCGACACCGACCCCGACCGCTGCGGCACCCTGCCCTTTGTGTTCGAGCCGGGCTTCGGCTTCGAGCGCTATGTCGATTACATGCTCGACGTTCCGATGTATTTCGTTTATCGCGACGGCCGTTATATAGATGCAAGCGGCCAGTCGTTCCGGGATTTTCTCGCCGGGCGGCTGCCGGCCTTGCCGGGCGAAATCCCGCGCCTCGGCGACTGGACCGACCATCTGACCACCGCTTTTCCCGAGGTCCGCCTCAAGACCTTTCTCGAGATGCGCGGCGCCGATGGCGGCCCGTGGCGGCGGCTCTGCGCGCTCCCGGCCCTGTGGGTCGGCATCTTCTACGATCAGACGGCGCTCGACGCCGCCTGGGATCTGGTTTCCGACTGGAGCGAGGCGGAACGCGAGGCGATGCGCCGCGACGTGCCGCGGCTGGCGCTGGCAACTCCGATGCGAAGCCGCACTTTGCGCGAGGTGGCGCTGGAAATGCTCGACATCGCGCGCGAGGGGCTGCACCGCCGCGCCCGGCGCAGCGCGATGGGCGACGACGAGACGCATTTCCTCGACCCGCTCTTTGCGATCGCCGGCTCGGGCCGCACCCCGGCCGAGGAATTGCTCGAAGATTTCCGCAGCCGCTGGCACGGCGCCATCGACCCGGTCTTTGCCGACTACGCCTATTAGTCCCGCCGTGGACTGGCGGGCACCTTCGTCGCCCGCGATGACCCAGGAGAATGGAATGCTGTTCAAATGCCTGCCGGAGGGCGCGCCGATCCCGGGCCGGTTTCCGGGGCCGGTTCATGCCCGCGGCAAATGGTTCACGATCGACATCCATTGCCATGTGCGCTGCGCCGCCGCGGCGCAGATGGTCGAGGGCCATGGCGAGGTGTCGTGCTGGTTTCTCGAAACCCAGGCAAGCGAGCAGAGCCGGGCGATCAACCGCGCCAATGGCGAGCGCACCACCGAGCAGGGCGCGTCGCCGGAACGCCGGATTGCCGATATGGATCGGATGGGGATCGACATCCAGGCGATCTCGCCGGCGCCGCGCCAGACCTATTACGGCGCCGACCCCGATCTCGGCTTGGCTGCGTCGCGTGCGATCAACGATTTTATCGCCGAGATCTGCGGCAAATATCCCGACCGCTTTCTCGGTCTCGGCACCGTTCCGTTTCAGGCGCCGGAATTGGCGGTCGCCGAGCTTGACCGTTTGCATAAATCATTGGGTTTTCGCGGCATCGAGATTATGACCCATGTCGCCGGCGAGGATTTATCGGCCGAGCGCTTTCGCAAGATCTTCGCTCGCTGCGAAGAGCTCGGCCTGCTCGTCTTTATGCACTCGGACGGCTTTACCGA
>DASXAM010000089.1:0-7878 GCA_036404275.1 Allostellaceae bacterium | reverse complement strand
CGAAATCGGCGATGTGCATCGAGCCGCCCTTGCCTTTGCAATAGCCGGTCTGGCGCCCGTAAAGCTCGGCCATCATCCGGTTCAAATCGGCACCCTTGGCGATGCAATGGCCGTGGCCGCGATGCGTCGAGATGATCCGGTCGCCTTCACCGAGCGCCGAGCAGACGCCGACCGCCACCGCCTCCTCGCCGATATAGCAGTGCACGACGCCGTAGATCTTGCCGGCGCGGTAGTCGTCCGAAGCGCGCTCCTCGAACCGCCGGATCGTCAGCATCTTGCGCAGCATCTCGCGCTGCTGCTCGGGCGGCAGGTTCGTTGCGGGGCTTTGGGTCGAAAGGCTCATCGGCAGAGTCCCTCGGGATCGGTCGGGTACGATCATGATGCGCCGACGCCGCCCGGGCGACAACCGCGACGCATCCTCGTCGCGCCGCTTTGCTCGCCCATCCGGCATGGCGTCCGGTGCCGCAGCAAGGCATGTGTGAAGCCGTTCACATTCGGGTGCAAAATTTTGAGCAATTATACGATATCCCCCGCCGTCCCTGTCGGCGACGAAACCAAAGGAGCGTCATAACGCCGATGCGCCCGTGTGAGGGACGGGATGTCGGCGCCGCGGTTTCGGATGCCCCACTGGCGACGGAGGATCGGCGGGTGCCGATGACACTCGGAAATGTCCAGCACTGGGAGGATAAGATGGCTTTTGCCGGCTTCGATCGCTCGGGCTACCCCGGCGACATGATCATGACGACCTTGAAAAACACGACAAATTTGGTGTTCTGCGGCTATTATTTCCCGGCGCCCAGCCACAGCGACCCGTCTTGGCTCGGAAAACGCAGCTTTGTGCAAAGCTTGGGCTTCGGCATTGCGCCGATTTATGTCGGCGAGCAGGTAGAAGGACCGGGCAGCCATCATCCTTCCCGCGAAAAAGGCACGATCGACGGCAACGATGCCGCTCGCCAAATGGAGAGCGAAGGTTTTGCCCCCGGTTCCTGTGTCTACCTCGACCTGGAAAACGGTCCCCCGCTGCAACCAATTCAAGCGGACTACGTAAATAGTTGGTGCGACGCGGTGCAGGGTGCCGGATTCTTTCCCGGTGTATACTGCTCTCATCTGTTGGCCGCCCCGATCAATGCGCAGCAGGCGACGGCCCGCATATGGGCGGTCAAGGTCACAACGACGGCACCGCATCCAGTAGCGGGCCCTCCCTATCCGGAGGTTAATCCGGGGATCGGGTCGGGTTTTCCAGCCGCTGCGTTGGTGCAGCTCCATCAAAATTGCCAAATCCGGGTCGCAGGACTGGCGAAGCCGCTCACCGTCGATCTCGACTCCGCCGCCATGCCGAACCCCGGCGCTCCCGCATCCGAAGTGGCTTAGCCCTGCGCCGCCGATGACCCCGCTGACGGCAATCGAGGGTTGTGCGCGCAGTTCGTCTATGGCTGATGATACAGCAGATTTGCAGCCAAGCTCGCGCCGAGATTGCGCCGCCACCACACGCGGCGCGAGCCGAACAACTCGTGCGACAGCCTTCAAGGCAGGCAAAAAAGAGGTCTCCTGACCGAAGCGATCGGTCGGTCAGATGGGCGCAATTCCTTTTCGATCAATAAGCCGAAAATGTTCGAGAAGCTAAGCCGGTCTCCGGCGCCGAAGCTGGATAAAGCCGGTCGAGCTCGCGGTGGAACGCCGCCTGCAACGCGGCCGCCTCATCTTCCGGCAGCCATCTAACTGCGCTGGCTCAAATGGGCCTGCAACGAACCCGACAGGCTGAAGCCCGGGCTGATGCTCGCCCGCCTGCTCGCGCTCAATCTCGAACGCGCCGCGGTGCAACGCGAGCGGTGATTGGCATGCGCTCGGCGCCGCTCATATGACGGCGTGGAATTCGAATGGGAGTCGGTGCAGGCGGCTGCAGCCGGCATCGCCACAAGGCTCGGCAACCGCAGCTTCCGGCCAAACGCGTGTAGGAGGAGAGCGATGCGGTATGTGGCCGTCTTGGCAGCGTTGTTGTGGTTCGGCGGGGCGCAAGCAGCGGAGCCGGAGACATCGCCGCCGTTCAAGGTCGGGATAGCGCGGCGGGCCTTTGTGCCGGCGGAGCCCTACGACTGGCGCCAGGACCCAAAGCACGCGCTGGCAACACTGATTTGGTATCCGGCCGCGGCCGAGGCACAGGAAAAGCCGAAGCCGGTCGGCCCGCCGGGTAGGGCTTATTTCGACATCGGCCCGGTGGCCGTCGATGCTCCAATCGTGGCGACGCCGGAAAAATTTCCGCTGATCGTTCTGTCTCATGGCTTTGGGGCGACAGCCGCGAATATGGCTTGGCTCGGCAGGGCGCTGGCCGCGCGCGGCTTTATCACCGCGGCGGTCAATCACCCCGGCAATAACGCGATCGACGGCAACACGGTGCCAGGCGCCACATTATGGTGGCTCCGGGCGCGCGACCTTTCCGTGGTCATCGACGAGATGCTCAAAGACCCGATATTCGGCCCGCGTATCGATGCGCGGCGGATCGGCGCCGCGGGCCACTCGGCTGGCGGCTACTCGGTCATTGAGCTTGCCGGAGGCGTCAGCTCTCGGGCGCATTTCCGCGCCGCCTGCGCTGCGCCGCAAACCGACCGACAGTGTGCAGCACCGCCGGAATTTCCCGATCTTGCCGCCCGAGTCGGCGCCATGACAAAAAGCGATTTGGGATACCGCGCGGCCAGCGAGGAGGTGCGTTCCTATCGCGATTCTCGCGTGCGCGCCGTGTTCGCAATGGCGCCTGGCCTGGCTGACGCGTTCCTCCCGGATAGCCTTGCCCATATCGACATTCCGGTCGCGATCGTCGCTGGCGACGCCGACGAAATTGTGCCGGTCAAGAGGAACGCCGAGTTATTCGCCGCGAAAATCCCGCACGCCCAGTTGACGATATTCCCGGCGCCGACCGGTCATATGGTGTTCACGGGATTGTGCCTGGAAGCCGGCCGCACCGACCTGCCTCAAGTCTGCAACGATCCACCTGGGGTCGACCGCGCCGCCGTGGAGGCAAAGACCGCTGACTTGGCGCGGACATTCTTCGCGATCACCGCGCCATAAACCGGATTTCGCAAAAGAGCGGCATGAGCCGATACGATCGTGGGTGGCCGGGACGTGGGCTCGCTTGCCGCCAGTCATGCCCTTTTGCGATCCGCTGCGGCGAAGCGCGGCAGGCTCTGCAGTTGATGCTTGACACGTGGTTAGTAAGTGCTTACTTGCGCGGCCGTTATGGCGGCGGTGCGACTGGATAGCGACGAGCGGCGCAAGGCGATCGTGCAGGCGGCGGTGCCGTTATTTGCAAAGAAGGGCTTTGCCGGGACCACGACCAAGGAATTGGCCGAGGCGGCGGGGATTTCCGAGGCGCTGCTGTTCCGGCATTTTCCGAGCAAAAAGCACCTCTACGGCGAGATATTGGCGCTCGGCTGCGAAGGCGACCCGGCGCTCGAAAAGCTCGCGACCTTGGAGCCGTCGAGCGCCACGCTCGTCCATATGGTCCAGTTCATGGTCGGGTATTTCGTGCTCGGCGGCATGGTCGAGCGGGCCGAGTGCGAGACCAGGCTGCGCCTCGTCCTGCACAGCTTTCTCGACGACGGCGAATATGCGCGCGAATTGTTCGAGCACGTGTTCGAGCGGGTCCATCCGCTGTTCGCCGCCTCGCTCGAAGCCGCCGCCGCGGCCGGCGACCTCGTCGGCGCCGCGATCGCTTCGGCCAATCGCTTCTGGTTCGGCCAGCACATCGCCGCGATGATGGCATTTGTCTTTCTGCCGGGCCGCGCCTGCATCGCTTATCCGGGGACGACGGCCGCCCTCGTCGAAGAGGCGAGCCGCTTTATTTTGCGCGGCATCGGCATGACCGATCGGGCAATCGCCGCCGCGTTCGACAGCGCAGATCATTCGGTCGAGCCCATTCCCGCGTAACCCGAGGGAGTTTGCCGATGGACGGCGATCAGGCGCCCGATATCCGGGCGGAGATGCTGACCCCCCACCGGGCGCGGCACGGCGACGGTGGTGGGCGCGCCGAGCCGGGGCGGCCAAAGACGGTGCGATGGTTTGTCATCGTCGCGCTATTGCTGGCGCTGGTCCTCGGCGGGCTTTACGGCTTCAACCGGTTTCGCGAGCACGCGATCGCCGATTTTTTCGCGCACAACAAGCCGCCGCCGGTCGCGGTCAGCGCGGCCACGGTCGAGACCACTGCGCTGCCGCGTTTTGCGCCGGGCATCGGCTCGCTCGTCGCAGTGCATCAGGTCACGATCAACCCCGAGGTCGGCGGCCGCGTCACCAAGATCTATTTTCAGCCGGGCCAGGCGGTAAAAGCCGGCGACCCTCTGGTGCAATTGAACGACGCCCCCGATCTGGGTGACCTCGCCAATTACGAGGCGCAGGCACGCTTGGCCGAAATTACGCTGGCGCGGTCGCAGACACTGGTCAAACGCCAGTTCACACCGCAAGAGACGGTGGACCAGAACCGCAGCCAGCTCGACCAGGCCAATGCGCAGATCGCCAAGACCAAAGCCGTCATCGCGCAAAAGCTGATTCGCGCGCCGTTCGACGGCCGGCTCGGCATGCGCCAGATCAATCTCGGGCAATATCTGAACCCGGGCGCTCCGATCGTGACCTTGACCGACCTTTCGATGCTCTACGTCAATTTCACGTTGCCGTCGCAGATGCGGCCGCAAATCAAGGTCGGGCAGGAGGTCAACGTCACCTCAGACGCCTATCCGGGGCGTATCTTCAAGGCCAAGCTGACGACGATCGAGCCGCAAGTGAGCTCGGACACGCGCACGATCCAGGTCCAGGCGACGATGCCGAACCCCGACAACGCGCTGTTGCCGGGGATGTTCGTCAATGCTGCTGTGGTGTTGCCGCCGCAGCCCGACACGATGGTCTTGCCGGCGACCGCGGTCGAGTACACGCTCTATGGCGACAGCGTCTTTGTCATCAAGGCGAAAGGCAAGGGCGCCGACGGCAAGCCGGTCCTCGAAGCGGTGCGCACCCCGGTCAAGACCGGCGATCGCTGGGACGGCAAGGTGGCGATCCTCAACGGGCTGAAGCCCGGCGAGCGTGTCGTCGCCGCCGGCCAGGTCAAGGTGCAGAACGGCGCCGTGCTCGCGATCAGCGGCCGTCCGCCGCCGCAGCCGCCGCAAAACCCGACTTTGCATTGAGCCGCCGCTAAAGCAGGCACGCCGCGATGTCGTTCACCGATCTGTTTGTGCGTCGCCCGGTGCTGGCGCTGGTCGTCAGCCTGTTGATCCTGCTGCTCGGACTGCGGGCGATGATGGGGCTGCCGATCCGGCAATACCCGAAATTGTCGAACACGACGATCACGGTGACGACGATCTATCCCGGCGCCTCGCCCGATCTGATACAGGGGTTCATCACCCAGCCGCTGGCGCAGGCGATCGCGACCGCCGAAGGGATCGATTACCTGACCTCGAACTCGATCCAGGGGACGAGCACGATCACCGCCTATATCCGGCTCGACTTCGATCCGGACCAGGCCTTGACCGAGGTCATGGCCAAGGTGCAGCAGGTAAAATATCTGATCCCGACCCAAGCGCAGGACCCGATCATCGTCAAGGCCACCGGCCAGACCACGGCGGTCATGTATATCGGCTTTTCGAGTAAGGAATTGTCGAGCGCCGCGGTCTCCGATTACCTGACGCGAGTGGTGCAGCCCTTGCTCGTCACCGTGCCGGGCGTGGCCTCGGCCGATATTCTGGGCGGCCAGATCTTTGCTATGCGGCTATGGCTCGACCCGCTCAGGATGGCGGCGCGCGGCATTTCCGCCAACGACGTCGCGGCCGCGATCCAGGCGAACAACTATCAATCCGCTCCGGGCCAGGTGAAAGGCTATTTCACCGTCACCAATGTCAGCGCCAATACCGGGCTCGACGATGTCGGCCAGTTCAAGCGCATGGTCGTCAAATCGCAGAATGGCGCGGTCGTGCGCATGGAGGACATCGCCACGATCGATTTGGCCGCGCAGAGCTGGACCTCGAGCGTCATGATGAACGGCCAGCATGCGGTCTTTATCGGCATTCAGGCGACGCCGACCGGCAACCCGCTGACCATCGTCAAGGGAGTGCGCGGCATCCTGCCCGAAATCCAGCGCAACCTGCCGCCTTCGGTGACGATGCAAGTCGCCTACGACTCTACGAAATTTATCCAGGCCTCGATCGACGAGGTGCAGTTCTCTCTCGGAGCGGCGGTCGTCATCGTCGTCCTGGTGATCTTTCTCTTTCTCGGCAGCTTGCGCGCGGTGGCGATCCCGATCGTCACGATCCCGCTCTCCCTGGTCGGCGCCGGGACGCTGATGGCGGCCTTCGGGTTCAGCCTTAACCTGTTGACCTTGCTCGCGATGGTGCTGGCGATCGGGCTCGTCGTCGATGACGCGATCGTCGTCGTCGAGAACGTCTACCGCCATATCGAAGAGGGCCGCACCCCGGCGCAGGCGGCCTTGATCGGCGCGCGCGAGATCGCAAGTCCGGTCATCTCGATGACGCTGACCTTGGCGGCCGTCTATGCGCCGATCGGCTTTTTGGGCGGGGTGACCGGGGCGCTCTTCCGCGAATTCGCGTTTACGCTCGCCGGTGCGGTCATCATCTCGGGCGTCGTCGCGGTGACCTTGTCGCCGATGATGTGCTCGCTTTTGCTGTCGCGCGAGATGCTGCACGGGCGGTTTGTCCGGATCGTCGACCGCGTCTTTCACGGGCTTGCCGATTGGTACGGCCGAAAGCTCGAGCGCTCGCTCGACTACCGTCCGGTGACCGCGCTCTTCGCCTGTGCCGTTTTTGCCAGCATCGCCTTTATGTATTTGCACACCAAAGCCGAGCTGGCTCCCGAAGAGGACCAAGGTGTGCTGTTTGCGCTGACCAAGGCGCCGCAATATTCGAATCTGGATTATGCCGAATCTTACAACGGCGAGCTCGACAAGGCATTCACCTCGTTCCCCGAGACTTATCTGCGCTTTATCGTCAACGGTCGGTTCGGGCCCAACCAGGGGATCGCCGGCGTCATCTTGAAGCCGTGGGATGAGCGGACCCGCACCGCCCAGCAATTGAAGCCGCTGATGCAGCGCAAGGTCAGCGTGGTCGAGGGGCTGAGCGCCTTTGTCTTTTCGCTGCCGCCGTTGCCGGCGACGATCGGCGGCCTGCCGATCCAGATGGTGATCTACTCGCCGGGCGACTTCGAGACGATCTACAAGGCGATGGAAAAGATTAAAGCGGCCGCGCGCAAAAGCGGCCTCTTTATCGTTGTCGACAGCGATCTCGATTTCAACCAGCCGGTCATAAAAGTCCAGATCGACCGCTCCAAGGCGAACGAGCTCGGCGTCACGATGCAGTCGATCGGCAACACCCTGGCGTTGCTCGTCGGCGAGAACTACGTCAACCGGTTCAACCTCGCCGGCCGCTCCTACGAGGTGATCCCGCAGGTGCCGCGGACCAACCGGCTGACACCCGAGACCTTGGCGCAATACTACGTCAAGAGCGCCGCAGGACAGCCGGTGCCGTTGTCGAACCTCGTCTCGCTCAAACTCGAGACCGAGCCCAACGCGCTGACCCAGTACAACCAGTTGAACTCGGCGACCTTTCAGGCGGTGCCGATGCCCGGCGTCACGACCGGCCAGGCGGTCGATTTTCTCGAGCAGCAGGTTAAAGGCCTGCCGCTCGGCTTCAGCCACGATTACCTGTCCGACACCCGCCTCTACGTAAAGGAGGGGAACCAGCTCGCGATCACCTTCGTCTTTGCGCTGATCATCATTTTCCTTGTCCTGGCCGCGCAATTCGAAAGCCTGCGCGACCCGCTGGTGATCCTGGTCAGCGTGCCGATGTCGATCTGCGGCGCGCTGCTGCCGTTGTTCTTCGGCCTGGCGAC
>DASXAM010000088.1:0-68602 GCA_036404275.1 Allostellaceae bacterium | reverse complement strand
GGATCGACACCATTCGGCCGGTGATGATAGCCGACCGCTTCGCCATGCCGGTTGATCTCCCCAAAATCGATATGGACGAGGTTGATCGGCGGATTGGTCGCGGTCCATTTGCCGGATTGCGTGTCGAGAGCATGGCCGGCGAGCGGCGCCGCCAGCAGCAGCAGAGCGAATACGCCGGCGCGACAGATCGAGACATCCTGTATTTCACGCCCACTCGGGCTCGGCGACTGCACCCGACCACGGTGACATCACGTCGGTGATGCCGGTGTTGCGCCCATCGGCGCCGCGCAGCACCAGGTTCGGACAGGCAAAGCGCGCCGGGAAGGCGGTGTGCTCGACCAGCATCGCGCCCGGATGCCGCATCAGCCGCTCGGCGACTTCCGGCGGATATCGGCGGTCGATGCCGATCCGGCCCTCAGCGCCGCTGACGTCGATGCGCGGATGATGCGCGGCCGCCTCGGCATCCATGCCAAAGTCGATGACAAAGCTCGCCATTTGCAGGACCGCGCCGACGATCCGCCGGCCGCCCGAAGCGCCGAGCCCGAACCAAGGCCGCCCGTCCCGCATCGCCACGACCGGGCACATATTGGTCAATGCCCGCTTGCCGGGGCCCATCGAATTGGGCCGGCCGGGCCGCGGGTCGAACCACATGATCCCGTTGTTCATGACGATGCCGGTGCCGGGCAGCACATAGCGGCTGCCAAAGCTCGACAACAGCGTCGAGGTCAAGGCGGCGATGCCGCCTTCGCGGTCGGTGGCAGTGATATGCGTCGTCGAGGTGGCCTTGACCGCCTCGGCATCGCCGGCATGTGCCAGCCGCTCGACATAGGCCAGGCGCAGGGCCTCGGCGAGCGCCTCGAAATAGTCGGCGTCGGGCCGGTCGCCGAACTGCCGGCCGGCGAGCTGCGCCACGACATGCGCGAGGGTCGGTCCGGCGGTGAGCCCGGGTGCCGTCTGAAGCACCGCGCCGCGATACGGAATGGCGAGCGGCGGCACGATCCGCGCGCGGCAGCCCGCCAGGTCCGCAGCCGACAGCACGCCGCCGCCGGCCGCGGTGTCCGCGACAATCGAGCGGGCGATATCGCCATTGTAGAAATCGTCGGGCCCGGCCGCGGCGAGGCGATCGAGCGTGTCGGCGAGGCGGCCGAGCGGCAGGTTCATCGTGTCGCGGTCGGGCGGGCATACCGGCGGCAGGCCGTCCGGCAGCCACACGCGCCGGCTCTCGTCATAGAGGCGCAGCTCGGCGGCGGCGTTCGCGACCTTGACCGTGGTGAACCAATCGACCGGCAGCCCCTGACGCGCCAATGCCACCGCCGGCATGACCAGATCGCGCCATGGCAGCCGGCCAAAGCGCTCGACAGCGAGGGCATAGCCGCGCACCGCGCTCGGGATCACGAAAGCGGCGGGGCCGTGGACGTTGCGATCGCCTACGACCTGCGGCCAGGTAAAAAGCTCGGTGCGCATCTCGCCGGTCAGCGGATAGGCCGCAGGATCGAGCGCGCCGGGCGCCACCGGGCCGAAATCGACAATTTCGGCGCGCTCGGCGCCGGCCGGATGGACAACTATAAAGCCGATCCCGCCGAGCCCGGTGTTCCACGGCTCGACCGCCGCCAGCGCCAACGCGGCGGCCACGACGGCATCGACCGCGGTCCCGCCGGTGGCCAGAATTTCGGCGCCGATTTCGGCGGCGCTGCGGTTCTGCGACGCGACGATGCCGCCGCGCGACACCGCCGCCGGCTTCTCGACTTGCCAATTTTGCGTCAGGTGCATCGCCCGCTCCTCGCCATCGCCGTCCTCCCGGCTCGACCGCCTTCGACCTGCGGCGTTGCATCGGCGCCGCCGACGATTGCCAATACCGGAACCGGCGCTACGATCGTCCGGGCGAGACGACGGTTCAAGGGGATATGGCGTGACGATCCTGCATCTGGTGCGGCATGGCGAGCCCTCGGTTTCCGGCCGGGTCAACGGGCGGCTGCCCGGGGTTGGGCTCTCGGCCCGAGGCCGCGCCGAAATCGCCGCGGTTGCCGCCCGCCTCGGCGAGGAAGAGATCGCCGCGCTTTATTCGAGCCCGCTGCAGCGCACGCAGGAAACCGCCGAGATTCTCGCCGACCGGCTCAGCCTGCCGGTCCGCTATCGCGACGATGTGATCGAGCTCGATTTCGGCGAATGGACCGGGCTGACCGCCGATGTGATCCGCAAGGACGAGCGCTTTCACGCGTGGAATGTCTGCCGCAGCATCGCAACCATTCCAGGCGGCGAAAGCTGGCGCCAGGTGCACCACCGTATTGTCGCCGCGCTGTTCGAGCTGCAGCGGGACCATCCGGGCGAAACCGTGGTCGTCGTCAGCCACGGCGATGTAATCCGCGCCGCGCTTCTCTTTGCGCTCGGCATGCCGCTCGATCTTTATTCGCGGCTCGAGGTCGCGATGGGCTCGATCAGCACGATCCGGCTCGACGAGGCCGGGATCCGCGTGCTCGGTCTCAACGAGCGGCCGCGGCTCGCCCCAGGCTCGTGAGCGCGGCGTCGGCAGCGGCAATGCCGCTGATCCAGGCGCCGTGGGCGGTCGAAAAGAAGTGCGGCGAGGTAGCTTCGCCGGCAAAGAACAGGCGGTCATCGACCGGTGCGGCGAGCCGCGCGCGGTCCCCGGCATGGCCCGGCATCGCATAGGAATAGGAGCCGCGCGCCCAGGGATCGAGCCGCCACGCGGTCGAGGCCAGCGGCGCCAGATGGTGGCGGATGCCGGTGCCGAGCAAATTCGCCAGCTCGTCAGCGGCAAAGGCGAACATCGCCGCCTCGCCCCCGCGCTCGAGCGAGGCGGCAAAGCGGCCGCCGAAAAAGCAATAGATCGCCGGGCGGCCGAGCGGCCGGAGCTGGTAGCTCATGGTTTCGCGGCGGGTCGTCGAACCGACGAGAAACCCGTCATGGCCGAGCTCCGGCAGCGCGCCTTCGAGCCCGATAAAGAGCTTGTCGTCGGTCCCGAGCGGCAGTCCCGCGGCGGCCGCCAGCTTGTCCGGCAATGGCGGATCGAAACGGATCGCCTCTTCGGCGATGATCGAGGCTGGCACCGCGACGACGACCCGCGCCGCCCGCACCCTGCCCCGCTGGGTGTCGAGACCGATCCCGCGCCCGCCATGGTCGATGCGCGTCACCGGCGTCTCGAGCGCCACCGGCAACCCCTCGGCCAGCTTTTCGAACAGCCGGCCGTAGCCCTCGCCGAGCCGCCAGTTGATGTTGGTGCTGTGGTCGTCATAGGTGACGTAGTCCTTGACCGAGACGCGGTCGAGCTCGGCGCCGTTGGCCCAGCAGCTGGTGGCGTCGAGGAGCTCGTTCCAGCGCCCGCCCGCCGGCAGCACGGCGGAGAGCGGCCGGTCGCCCGGCTCGGCGGCGGCCTTGCGGCGCGCTTGTGCCTGCGCCTCGCGGGTGGCGAGCCAATCGGCCGCGGCCGCGGCCGTCTCGCCGCTGCGGGTCAGGCGCGAGGTCCATTCCGGCGGCCTGCGGTGAACCGAAAAGCCGAGCCGCTGGGCGATCGGCGACAACGGGTTGCGGTCGGCCGAATGCAGCCATTCGGCGCCTCGGTCAAGCGCGAACCCGGCCGGGGCAATGGTGTGGATGCGGCCGCCGACCCGATCGCGCGCTTCCAGCACCAGGACCGACACGCCGCCCGCCGCCACAAGCCGGCGCGCCGCGCCGATCCCGGCGGCACCGGCCCCGATCACCGCGACATCGACTTCGGCCGGCAAACTCGTCATCTCTTCCTCATCGTCTGAGCTAGTGGCCGCCACCAGACAGATCTCCCCTTCGGTGCGACCGCTCAACCCCTCCCTAACCCTCCCCCGCAGGCGGGGGAGGGTTAGGGTGGGGGCCTTTCGCAGCCGCGGAGACCGCCCATGCGCCTGATCGATTTCAAGGTTCTGACCTTCGATTGCTACGGCACGCTGATCGATTGGGAAACCGGCATCTTGCAGGCGCTGATGCCGTTGCGGAAAAAAGACCCGGTCGAGCGCCCGCCCGACGAAATTCTGGCGAGCTTTGCCCGGCACGAGGGCGCGCAGGAAGCCGAAACGCCGGGCCTCGTCTATTCCGAGCTGCTGGCCCGTGTGCACCGCCGGCTCGCCGCCGAGTGGGGTGTGGCCGCCAGCGAGGCGGAGCACCGCGCCTTTGGCGGCTCGGTTGGCGACTGGCCGGCCTTTGCCGATTCCGCGGCGGCACTCGCCTATCTGAAACGGTTTTACAAGCTCGTCATCCTGTCGAATGTCGACCGGGCGAACTTTGCCCGCAGCGCCAAAAAGCTCGGCGCCGTCTTCGACGCGGTCTATACCGCCGAGGAGATCGGCTCCTACAAGCCCGATCTGCGCAATTTCCACCATATGCTCGACCGGCTCAAATCGGCCGGCTATGGCGAAGCCGATATTCTGCACACCGCGCAAAGCCTCTTTCACGACCACGCGCCGGCCAATGCGCTCGGGCTCCGCTCCGCCTGGATCGACCGGCGCGGGGCCGCCGCGGGTTCTGGGGCGACGCCGCCACCGCCCGAGGGCGTGCATTGGGATTTCCGTTTTGCCGGCATGGCCGAATTCGTCGCTGCGCACCGCGCCGAATGCGCGCGCTGAAATCGGCGCCGCGGCACGCCATATTGCCGGGATGCGCATCGCCCACACCCGCTTGTCGATCGACACCGAGCCGCGCGAGATCAGGGAGATCACCGCCGACATCGCCGGCTGGGTCGCGGGCGAGAGGGTCGCGGCCTGCTGAGCGTTTACATCCCGCACACTTCGGCTTCGCTGTTGATCCAGGAAAACGCTTCGCCCGAGGTGCGGCGCGACCTCGACGAGTTTCTGCGCCGGATCGTGCCGGAGGACATGCGGCTCTACCGGCACAACGACGAAGGGCCCGACGACATGCCGGCCCACATCAAGAGTGCCTTGACTCAGACCCAGCTGACGGTCCCGGTTGCCGACGGCCGGATGCAGCTCGGCACCTGGCAGGGGATCTTTCTCCTCGAGCACCGCGCCTCGTCGCACCGCCGCTCTCTCATCCTGACACTGATCGGCGAAGAGGACCGGCCGAGAGATTGATTTAGTCAGCCCGCCTCCGCATCGGCGGCGAGGTAGTGGATATGGAGCACCTCGATCTGCTCGATACCGGCCGGCGCGCGCAGCTCGACGGTATCGCCTTCATGCGCCTTTAGCAGGGCTCGGGCGATCGGCGACACCCAGCTCACTTGGCCGCGGGCGAAATCGGCTTCGTCGATCCCGACGATCGTGACCGTGGTTTCGGTCCGGTCCTCGGCGGCATAGGTGACGGTGGCTCCGAAAAACACCTGGTCGCGCCGCTTCTGCTGCGCCGGGTCGACCACCTCGGCGGTCTCCAGCCGTTTCGACAGAAAGCGGATGCGCCGGTCGATCTCGCGCAGGCGACGCTTGCCGTAGATGTAGTCACCGTTTTCCGAGCGGTCGCCATTGCCGGCGGCCCAGGCGACGGTCTCCACCACCTGCGGGCGCTCGACCCGCAACAGCTGCTGCAGCTCGTCGCGCAACCTCCGATGACCGGCCGGGGTCATGTAATTCTTTACCCCGGCCGGGATCGGCGACCTTTCGTCGGGAAGATCGGTCTTGTCCTCGGTTTCTTTGACGAAGGCTTTGCTCATCAAATCACCCGTTCGGCGCGCAAGGCCGCGATTTCGGCGGCAGCATAGCCGAGGTGCAACAGGATCTCCTCGGTGTGCTCGCCGAGGAGCGGCGCCGGGCGGCGGTAGGCGCCGGGGGTTTCGGAGAGCTCGATCGGGGTCGGCGCCAGCGGGTAGTTGCCGGCGAGCGCGGGATGCGGCTTTTCTTCGAGCAGACCGGCGGCTCGGATATGCGGATCGTCGAGTGCCTGCTGCGGCGAATAGACCTGGCCGGCGACGATATTGGCGGCTTCGAGCTCGGCGAGCGCCTCGGCGCAGCTGCGCTCGCTGCACCATTCGTTCATCCTGGCGGCGATAATGTCGCCATTATCGGCGCGCGCCTGGTCGTCGGCAAAGCGCGGGTCGGAAAGCCAATGTTCCTCACCCAGCATTCGCGCCCAGCGGCGGAACATCGCCGGACCGATCACGGTGGTGACGATCCAGCCGTCCTTGCAGCGACAGATGTCGGCCGGTGCGGCGTTGAAGCCGCGGTTCAGCGTCGCCACCCGGTCGACACCGGTCAGCGCCTGCTCGATCAGGGTTGCATTGGCAAAGGCGACCGCGGTGCGCAACAGGGCACCCTCCACTTTCTGACCCCGGCCGGTCTTGCCGCGCTCATAGAGCGCCGCCAAGGTGCCAAAGGCGGAGAGGCAGGCGGTGCCGAAATCGACCCACGGCAATTTGATCGCGATCGGCTGGTCGGGGGTGCCGGACAAATAAACCGCGCCGCTCATCGCCTGACCGATGCCGTCGAAGCCGTGCTTGTGCGACAGCGGGCCGCCGGCGCCAAAGCCGGTGACCGTGGTCAGGATGATGTCGGGCTTGACGCGGCGCAGGCTGTCGAGGTCGAGCGCCAGCGCGCGCAGCACCGCGGGCGGCAGATTGGCGACGACGACATCGGCGGTGGCGACCAGCCGGCGCACGATCTCGCGGCCCTTCGGCTGGGCCGGGTCGAGGGTCATGCCGAGCTTGTTGCGGTTCATCGCCAGAAACATTGCACCGCCGCCCTCGGGCCCGGCGCCAACCGGGATAAACGGCCGGTCCTCGCCGCCGCCCAAGCGCTCGATGCGGATCACCTCGGCGCCGAGATCGCCGAGCAGCGCGGCGCAAAACGGACCCGCGATATACCGCCCGAAATCGAGAACCCTGATCCCGTCGAGCACCCCCGCCACCGGCACCTCCCTCTATCGCCGCCTGCCGGCCGCGTAGCATAGCGAGCGGCGGCCGATCGGACAGCGTTTATCGGCGGGCCTCCGGATCAGTGGCGGTCGGCGCTGAGGACGGTGCGCGGGCTCTTGACAAAGGGCATCAACAGAAGCGCCGCGGCAAAGCCTGCGCCCAACAGCATCAGGGCGTCGTTGAAGCTCATCACCAGCGCCTCGCGCTGGACGATGCCGGCGAGCAATTTGACCGCAGCGCGGTGCGCGTCGCCCGTCAACAAATCGCCGAGGCGGCCCGTTTGCATGTCGAGAAAATGCTGCACCGCCGGCCGCGCCAGGTTGATGTCCTCGATCAGCCGGTTCCAATGGAACTGCAGCCGGACGCTGAGCACGGTGCCGAGCACCGCGAGGGCGATGGCGCCACCCAGATCGCGGGTCAGATTGTAGAGCCCGGCGGCGTTTTTCAGTTTGTCGGGCGGGGTGGTGCCGAGCGCCAGCAGATTGGCCGGCAGATAGCAGAACATCAGCGCAAACCCGCGCAACGCCTGCGGCACCAAGAGCTCGCCAAAGCTCGCCTGGTTGGTCAGCCCGGCGGTCAGGTACATCGCCACCGCGAACGTGCCCATGCCGATCGCCAGCATAATGCGCAAATCGAGGTTGCGCGCGACGTAGGTCGTGAACGGCGACAGCACCATCTGCGCAAGGCCCGTCACCACCACCGTCTCGCCGATCTGCATCGCGTTGAAGCCGCGGACCTGCGCCAAAAACAGCGGCACCAGATAGGTGGCGCCGTAAAGCCCGGTGCCGACGACAAAGGTGTAGAACGAGCCGATCGCAAAATTGCGGTTCAGAAACGCGCGCAGATCGACGATCGGCTGGCGATAGGTCAGCACCCGGAAAAAGAACAGCACCGCGGCAACGCTGGAGACGACGACCGCGAGAAAGATCGTGTTGTCGTGCAGCCAATCCCAGCGCGGGCCTTCCTCGAGCGCATATTCGAGGCAGCCGAGAAAGAGCGCCATCAGGACAAGCCCGATATGGTCGAAGCAGCGCAGCAGAGTGAGCTCCGGCTTGTCGATGTCGATCGTGAGCCACACCGCGATGACGACGCCGATGCCCGGCACGATGTTGACGAGAAAGAGCCAGTGCCAGGAGAACGTGTCGGTCAAAAACCCGCCGATCGTCGGCCCCAGCGTCGAAGACAGGTTCAGGATTAAAGAGATCAGCACCATGACCGTCGCGAGCTGCGGTCCGCGGAACTTGGTGTAAACGACCGGAAAGACGCTCGGTGTGATCGCACCCCCGCTGAACCCCTGCATGGCGCGGTAAAGGATCATCTGGCCGAGGCTCGTCGCCGTCGCGCAGAGCGCGCTCGCCGCGGTAAATCCGAGGGCGGCGCCGACAAAAAGCAGCCGCGTCGAGAAGAGCCGCGACAAGGTGCCGGAGAGCGGCACCATGACCACGTCGGCGATCAGATAGGCGGTCTGGACCCAGCTGATCTCGTCGGGGCTCGCCGACAGCCCACCCTGGATCTGGGTCAAGGAGCTGGTGACGATCTGTACGTCCATGATCGCCATAAAGAGGCCGAAGACCATCGCGAGGACGCCGACCCAGTCGCGCAGCGTCGGCTCGCCGGCGCCCGGCGCCCCGGCGGCGGCGGGCGGTGCCGCGGGCTTCGGCCGCGGTGCGGCGGGGGCAAGCGCCAAGGGGGCGCGCCGCACCCCGGCGCGGCGCAGCGGCGAAAGCGCCCAGCTCACCTGATGCCGCCGGCGGCGGCGGGAGCGGCGGGCTTTGCCTCGGCGGCGCCGACAATGCCGTCGCCGGCCACCGCTTCGCCTTCGTCGCGGGTATCGACGGTGACGGTGACCGACAGCCCCGGCCGCAGCAGCCGCGCCAGCGGCCCGTTCTTGGGGAGCGCGATCCTGACCGGCACGCGCTGCACGATCTTGGTAAAGTTGCCGGTCGCGTTGTCGGGCGGCAGCAGGCTGAACTCGGCGCCGCTGGCTGGGGCAAAGCTGTCGATCTTGCCCTCGATCGTATGCTCGGGATAGGCGTCGACCGAAATTTCGGCGCGCTGCCCCGGCCGCATCCGCGTCAATTGGGTTTCCTTGAAATTGGCGGTGACATAGACGCGCGGCAGCGGCACCAGCGAGAGCAGCTCGGTGCCGGGCTTGACATATTGCCCGACCTGGCCGGCGCGGTTGCCGGCGATGCCCGAAACCGGTGCCCGGATCAGCGTGTTGGCGAGGTCGTTTTGCGCCAGCCGCAGGTTGGCCCGCGCCTGCTGCAATTTGGCCGCCTCCTCCTGCCGCTGCGATTGCAGGACCCCGAGCTGGCTTTCCGCCGCCCCCAGCGCCGCGTGGTTCTTGGCCGCTTCGGCGGCGGCTTTGCGCGCATCCGCCTGGGCCTGCTCGAAGCGCTGCCGGCTGGCGAAATCGGTCGACAACAGCGCCGCATAGCGCTTGTAGTCCTGTTGCGTGCGAGTCAAATCGGCATCGGCCGATTGCACGCTCGCCTGCGCCTGCGCGATCATCGCCTGCTGCAATTGCAGCCGGCTTTTATAGGTTGCGACCGCCGCCTCCTCGGTCGCGACCGCGGCTTCAGCCTGCGCCACCTTGGCGGCAAAGTCGCTGTCGTCGATGACGAACAGCACCGCGCCCTTTTTGACCGCCTGGTTGTCGCCGACCCGCACCTCCTTGATATAGCCCTCGACCTTGGGGCTGATCACCGACACGTCGCTCGCGACATAGGCGTCGTCGGTCGATTGCAGAAAGCGCCAGGCGGTCCACCAATACCAGCCGCCGCTCCCGCCCAACGCCAGGACCAGCACCAACACGGCGACAATGAGCTTTTTAGGCATTTTTTCTGAACTGAACCGTTCAGTTTAGGGGTTGCGCCAAACCTACCGCTTCTCCTATCGTTGTCAAGTCGGGGCTCGCACAATCCTGGGCAGCGCCGGCCGAGGACCGAGCGAGGTGAGCGAGCGCAACGAAGCAGCGTCGAGCGGCAAGGCCGAGAGCATCCTCGCCGCAGCCAAGCGGACCTTTTTGGCGAGCGGCTTTGGCGCGGTCAGCATGGACACGATCGCGCGGGAGGCGGGTGTGTCGAAAGCCACGGTCTACGCCCATTTCGCCGGCAAGGAGGAGCTGTTCGGCGCGGTCATCGGGCGCGAGTGCGAGCAGCGTTTTGCGGGGTTTTCGGCGCACGAGCTCGATCCTTGTGATGCGCGCGCCTCGCTGACGGTGCTGGCCCGGCGCTTTCTCGACCTCTTGCTGTCGCCCGACGCGATCGCTCTCCACCGCATCATCCTGGCCGAAGTGCCACGCTTTCCGGCCTTGGGCGACGTGTTCTGGCGTGCCGGCCCCGAGCGCAATCTCGCGCAGATCGAGGCGTTTTTGCGCGGCGCCGCGGCGGCGGGCTCGCTCGACCTGGTGGATACGCGCCTCGCCGCCGAGCAATTTGTCGGGCTGGTGCGCGGCGAAACCCAATTGCGCCACCTGTTGCGGCTCGACGCCCGGACCGATCAGCCGAGCCTGCGCGCCGTCATCGACGGCGCCGTCGATGCTTTCATCCGCGCCTTCGGCCGCCCCCCACCCATTCCCTCTCCCGCAAGCGGGGGAGGGAATGGGGCACGCGCGCACCGGGCGACCTCAAGGCAGCCCTAACCCGTCCCCGCAGGCGGGGGAAGGAATGGGAGGGGGCGGGTTGCTCAGATCAAGGCCGCACGACCGGGCCGCGCGGGTCGGGGACGCTCGCCGCCTTCTCCTTCCAGTCCTTCGACCAAGGGGTTACCGGCCGCGGCACCGCTTGCCCGGCGACCCGAATCTCGTCCACCTGCTCGTTGAAAAAGCACAAATAGTCCTTGATTTTTGGGCATTCGGCGATCGGCTCGGGATAGCTCCACACGATGTCTTCAAAGACCCGGTCGCCGATTTTGGCCGACCAGTAGCGCGCCTCGCCCTTGTATGGGCAGCGGGTCTTTTTGGCGCTCGGCACGAGGAGATCCAAACGCACATCCTCGGGCGGGATGTAGTAGCGGGTCGGCAATCGTGTTTCGAACAGAAAGCGCGCGCGCCGGGTTTCGGCGACGGTCTCGCCGCCGAGGATCACTTCGACCGGGCGCGAGGATTGCACCACATCGACGCGTTTATAGGGGTCGCGCGGGTGGACAAAAATTTCCTCGTCCTCCTCGTACCAGTGATCGACCCGGTCCCAATAAAAGGCGACGTAATCCTTGATCGCCGCCACCTCCTCGTAAGGCACGGGATAGCCCCAGACCGCGTTCTCGGCCACGCGCCCGCCGGCCGTGATCGTCCAATACGACGCCTGACCCTTGTACGGGCAAAAGGTGTGGTGGTCGGTCGGCGTCAACAAATCCATGCGCACATCGGCGCGCGGGAAGTAGTAGACCGGCAGGTGCCGTGTTTCGAACAACAGATGCGTATCGGTGCTGTCGGCAATCGTTGCGCCTCCAAACGTCACCCGCACCCGGCGTGGCGAGGCTTCGAACGTGATCTTGTAATCGGGGTTGGTCTTAAACCCGGATTCGCGAGGCAAAGCTGCCGCTGTCATGATCCAACTCCTCCGGCTGTTCCGTCTGAGAATGGCCCCGATGCGAAGCCCCCGCAAGCTCGGCCGGGCCCAAATCGCGGCTCTCGAGGGCGCAACGAACCGCGGGCAAAGGGCGCTCGCCTCTTTTGCCGCGGCTCTGCTAAAACCCGCGAGATCGAGGCTTGTTGCGAACGAGGGCGGCGATGCGCATTCCGCTGTACCAGGTCGATGCCTTTGCCGATCGGCCGTTCGCCGGCAACCCGGCGGCGGTGTGTCCGCTCGAAAGCTGGCTCTCGGACGAGGTCATGCAGGCGATCGCGGCCGAGAACAACCTGCCGGAAACCGCGTTTTTCGTCGCCGAGGGCGAGCGCTGGGGGCTGCGCTGGTTCACGCCGACAACCGAGGTCGATCTGTGTGGCCATGCCACACTCGCCTCGGCCTATGTGCTGTTCAATTTTCTGACGCCAGGGCGCGAGCGCGTCGTCTTTCGCACCCAAAAGGCGGGCGAGCTCGTGGTCACCCGCGCGGGCGCGTTGCTCGCGCTCGATTTTCCGGCCTGGCCGCCCACTCCTTGCGACGAGCCGCCGGGCCTGAGCGCCGCCCTCGGGCAGCGGCCCGCGGCGGTGCTCGCCGCCCGCGATTATGTCGCCGTCTATGACGATATGGAGAGGGTGGCGGCGCTGGCTCCCGATTTTGCCGCGCTCGCCCAGCTCGACCGGTTTGCCGTCATCGCCACCGCGCCCGGAGCCGGCGAGATCGATTTCGTTTCACGCTTTTTCGCGCCGGCGCAAGGCGTGGACGAGGACCCGGTCACCGGCTCGTCACATTGCGCGCTGGTCCCCTACTGGGCCGGGCGCCTCGGCAAGACGCGGCTCGAAGCGCGGCAACTCTCGCGCCGCGGCGGCCGGCTTTCCTGCGCCCTCGATGGCGATCGCGTGACGATCGCCGGCCGCGCCGCGCTTTACCTGACCGGCACGATCGAAATCTGACAAAGGGGACGGCCATGGCGCGTTTCACCCTCTTGGTGTTGTGCCTCGCCCTGTTCGCCTGCCCGGCATTGGCCCAGAGCAAGGCGACGATCCAACAGCTCAACGACAAATGGACCGCCGCCTTCAACAAAGGCGACGCGGCCACAGTGGCGGCGATGTATGCCGAAGATGCCTATGTGCTGCCGCCGGGCGGCGACATGGTCCACGGCCGGGCGGCGATCGAGGCGTTCTGGCAAAAGGCGGCGACCCAGGTCGGCGACGCCAAGCTCGTCACCCTCGACGTGCTGCCGCTCGGGCGGCGGGCGGCGCGCGAGATCGGCACCGTGACGCTCGAGACCAAAGCCCAGCCGCCGCAGCAAGTCGTCAGCAAATACGCCGTCCTGTGGCGCAAGATCGGCGGCAAGTGGCTGCTCGCGACCGACATCTGGAACACGAACAAATAACCGTCGCGGCGGCCGCAACGGGAGAGGCGAATGACGACCCGGCGGGTCTGCTGCTGAGCGAGGCGGACGAGGTCATCGAATAAGGGGCCTCGGCATTCGCCGGCGCGACCGGTCGGCCGGTTTTGCCGAGGCACCCGAAAGGTCAGGCCGTGCCCGGTGCGCTAGGCAGCACGGCAGCGGCGGATCACGCCCATGCCGAGAACGCCGATGCCGAGCAGCAGCAGCGAGGCCGGCTCGGGAACGAATAGCTGCTGCGCAAGGCCCGGCAGGTCCGCATCACCGAACCCGAAGACGAAGAACTGGTTCGGGCCGGAAGTATCGACGTCGAAATCATTGTCGTTAGACACAAACAATGTGTGCTCGGTCATTCCGTCGAGCGTCACGTCGGGACCAAAGGCGATGCCTTCGATCTTGGACGGGATCTGGTCGCTGGGGATGCCGTTGGCGTTGAGCTGCGCGACCACGTCGAGAAACAGGGTCTTCTTGACCGCGGCGGCAGCCGCCGCGGCGCCGGTCAGGTTGGTGATGTCGGTGGCACCGGCGATGTCGATCTCGAACATCTGCTTGACCTTGGCCTTGCTGCCGTCGCCGAGTCCCTTGCCGTCACGCTCGTCGACCAGGAATTGATGGTCGTTGATCGCGACGATGTCGCTGGCGCCGGTGCCGGCGGTCAATTCATAGCCGTATTCGTGAGTGGCTCCGGTGGCGATGTCGACCGTGACGATGCGCAGCAGGTTCTGCGTCGCCGGATCGGCCGCATCCTGGATCAGCGGTGCCTGCATGATGCCGACCAGCGTCTTGCCGTCGGGGGTGATCGCCAGCCCCTCCATTCCCTTGTTGGCGACCCGCCCGGAAGTGTTGCCGCTGATCTCGTTGTCGCCGACCGGCGACAGGTTCGAAACATAAAGATTGCCCGGCAACGCAAAGCTTTTCAGGCGCTGGCCGGTCGCCCGATCGAACTGATAAACATAGGGACCGTATTCATCGGAAATGAACACCGACTTTCGGTCATTCGAAACGCGGATCGATTCGGGGTCGAGACGCGCGTCGGCCGGGTTGCCCGAATTCTGGTTCGGATCGAAATTGTCCGAACGGCCGGTGAAAAAGAACTGGTTGGGCGTGTTCTGCGGCAGCGCGCCCGGCCCGTCGGCATTGCCGTAGACGAGCGGTGTGGCGCTCGACAACAGCGTCGTCGCCGTCAGTGTTGGCGTCAGGGTGAAGGGTAGCGGCGCGCCCGGAGCGGCGGGCATCAGGTTCATCGTCACGGTGTGAAACCGGTCGATATACGACGCGGTATCGTCAATCGCAGGGTTGAATGGAATTGCGTTTGGTCCGCGGTCGGGCAGAGCCAGAAAGGTGTCGCCGCCCGCATAGGCGATGCCCGAGCCCAAACCGCCGAGCAGATTGGCGGCGGCGCCGTTTTCGAGCGAGCCGGTCAGGCCGGAAAGGTCGGCATTCGGTCCGGCTGCGCTGCCCGTCAGCGTCCCGTCGGCGATCAGCATCACATCCGCGCGCGCCGCCGGCACCGCCGCGACGAGCCCCAACGTTAAACAGAGAAATCCCTCGCGTCGCATCGATCATCCCCTTATGGACGCGGCCATCCGCCGCCCGCCGCAATCTGCCCAAAAGCCATGACAGTTGAGTGTCGGTCGGGCAGCGGGATGGCGTGCCGGGCATCGTCGCGATCGAAATCCGACGGTTGCTCTGCCCGGCCAGGCGCGGGAGTATCGTGGCACACAAGCTCAGGGAGAAGCAGGGCATGGCAAAGAGCTACCGGGTGGCGGTGATCGCCGGGGACGGCATCGGGCATGAGGTGATGCCCGAAGGGATCGCCGCGATGGAGCAGGCCGCGCGCCGCTACGGCTTCGGCTTCAGCTGGAGCGAATTCGATTGGAGCTGCGACCGTTATGCCGCGACCGGGCGGATGATGCCGGAGGACGGGCTCGAAGAGCTGCGGCCCTACGACGCGGTCTATCTCGGCGCGGTCGGCCGGCCGGATGTGCCGGACCACATCTCGCTCTGGGGTCTTCTGATCCCGCTCCGGCGCAATTTCCATCAATATGTCAATCTGCGCCCGGTGCGGCTGTTGGCCGGGGTCGAATCGCCGCTCAAGGGCCGCGCGCCCGGCGACATCGATTTCTATGTCGTGCGCGAGAACAACGAAGGCGAATATTCCGAGATCGGCGGCCGCCTTTATTCAGGCAGCGAATATGAGATGGCAATGCAGCAAACCGTGTTCACCCGGCGCGGCTGTGACCGGATCATGCGCTATGCCTTTGAGCTCGCCCGCGTCCGCAACAAGCACGTGACCTCGGCCACCAAATCGAACGGCATCATCCACACCATGCCCTATTGGGACGAGCGCTTCGCCGCGGTCGCCAAGGACTATCCCGACGTCAGGACCGACCAGTACCACATCGACATTCTGACCGCGCATTTTGTGCGCCACCCGGACTGGTTCGATGTCGTCGTCGGCTCGAATTTGTTCGGCGACATTTTGAGCGATTTGGGGCCGGCGGTGGTCGGCTCGATCGGCATCGCCCCCTCCGGCAACATCAACCCCGAGCGCGAATACCCCTCGATGTTCGAGCCGGTGCACGGCTCGGCCCCGGACATCGCCGGGCGCGGCATCGCCAATCCGATCGGCCAGATCTGGTCGGGGGCGATGATGCTCGCCCATTTTGGCGAAACCGAAGCCGCCGCAGCGGTCGAGCGCGCGATCGCCGAGGTCTTGGCCGAAGGCGGCACCCGCACCCCCGACCTCGGCGGCAACGCCGGCACCAAGGATCTCGGCGCCGCCGTTACCGCCGCGATCCGGTAGCTCGCCCTTTTTCGAATCCGATTACCGGCGTTATTCTCAAATCACCCCGTCCTGTTTCAGCGCCTCGGCATCGCTCCGGCTCATGCCGAGCCAGCTCCCGAGGATTTCGGTTGTATGCTGGCCCAGTAGCGGCGCCGGTTCGAGCTTGGGCGGGGCGCCGTCGAAGCGGACCGGCCAGGCCGGCATTTTGTAGGGACCGGTCGGGTGCGGCACGGTTTGCAGAATGCCGCGCGCCTCAAAGCTCGGCTCGTTGTGCAATTCCATCGTGTCGAGCACAGCACCGGCCGGCACGCCGGCGGCGCCGATCAACCGCATCGCCTCGTGCTTGTCGCGCAGTCTGGTCCACTCGGCGACGATCGCGTTGACTTCGTCGCTGCGCTCGCCGCGGGCTGGTGCCGTCTCGTAGCGCGGATCGCCGATCAAATCCTCGCGGCCGAGGAGTTTCAAAAGCCGGTGCCAGTGGTCCGTCTGGCGGGCGAAGACGTAAATCCAGTCATTGGGGCCGCCCCGCGCGCAGGGAAAGATCCCCGACGGGGCCGTGTTGCTGCGGTTGCTGTTGCGGGGTGCCGCTCGACCGAGCACCGCCTGGGTCTGAAACGCAAAGCGGATGTAGTGCAGCATCGCATCCTGCATCGCCACCTGCAGCCGCCGGCCGCGGCCGGTGGTCTTGCGCTCGTAGAGGGCGCCCAGGATGCTGATCGCCATGACCATGCCGGTGCCGGTGTCGCCGAGCGAGGGGCCCGGCCGGATCGGCGGCCCGTCGGGCTCGCCGGTAATGCTCATCGTGCCGCCGCAGGCTTGGGCAATCATATCGAAGGCGAGGTTTTTCTCGTACGGGCTGCCCTCGCCAAAACCTTTGACCTGGGCATAAACGATGCCGGGGTTGATCGCGCGGATCGCGTCGTAGCCGAGACCGAGGCGCTCGATCGTGCCGGGCGCCATGTTCTCGATCATGACATCGGCCTTCCGCGCCAGATCCTTGACGAGCGCCAGCCCGCGCTCGGATTTGAGATTGACGGTGACCGACTTCTTGTTGGCGTCGAACTGGAAGAAGTAATAGGAATCCGGGCTGCCCGGCGGGCCGGCGAACGAGGTGCGGCCCGGCTCGCCGCCCTTCGGGTTCTCGACCTTGACCACCTCGGCGCCGAGCCAGGCCAAGGCTTCGGTGCAGGTGGGTCCGGCCTCGAATTGGGTCAGGTCGAGCACCTTGACGCCGGCGAGACAATTGAGCGGCACCCCATCCATCGCGGTTCACTCCGTAATCGTAAGATCGACGACGATAGCGCAGACGAGCGTCGCGCCGAAACGGGATAGCGCAACCCGAAGACGCCCCAGTGCAGCGGCCTCTAGCCGCGGCTGAGTCGGGACGGCTGAGGGAAACAGGAGCTTAGCGACTGGACGGTGGATGCGTTGCGTCCAGTGCGTGCAGCTCGTCCGGGGTCAATGCAAGTGAAAGCGCGACGGCGTTTTCCTTTACATGCTCGATGGAGCCGGCTTCGGGGATCGCAATGACGTTGCCGCTGCGGATCGTCCAGGCCAGCGCGACAGCGGCCGGCGAGCAGCCATGTGCGGCGCCGATCCGCGCCAGCGCCGGATCACGCAGCACGCTGGCGCCGGGGCCGCCGAGCGGCGAATAGGCCATCACCGGCAGGCCGTGCCGCTCACACCATGGCAGCAGGCCGCGCTCGATGCCGCGATTGCCGAGGTTGTAAGGGACCTGATTGGTGGCGCAACGATCGCCGTGCGGAACACGGAAAAGCTCTTCCATGTCACGGACCTCGAAGTTGGAGACACCCCAGGCCCGAACCTTCCGCGCCGCGCGCAGACTTTCGAACGCGGCCACGATGCTGGAGAGCTCGGCATCCCGGCTTGGCCAGTGCAGCAGGTAGAGATCGAGATGATCGGTGCCGAGCCGGCCGAGGCTCGCCTCGCAAGCCCGTGCGATGCCGTTTCCTGTCACATGGGTGGGCCACACTTTGGAGACCAGAAAAACGCGGTCGCGCTGACCGGCAATCGCCCGGCCGATCAATTCTTCGGCTCGGCCGCCGCCGTAAATCTCCGCCGTGTCGATTACCGTCATCCCGAGCGACAGGCCGGTGCGCAGCGCTGCTGTCTCGGCGGCCTCCGGATGCCTCCCCTGCGCGAGCCCCGCAGAACCCTGGCCAAGCGCCGGGACAACCGTTCCGCCGGGAAACTTTACCATGCGGGGCGCCACACGAGCCGATGCGCACGACGGCGCCGCAATCATTGTCCCGGCCGAAAACCGTGCCGCGCCGAGCACCGCGCAAAGACCACTGAATTGACGCCGGGTCGGCAACGTCTCGCTCATGCTTCTCTCCAGTTGCGGTCCACGGCGGTGCGGCAGCCGGGCCAACTCGATCTCGACGACCGCCGGGACTCGCAGACGCCGGAGACGATTAGACCGCACAGCGACGCCGCCCGATAGCACACCGTTGTCGCGCGGCTGCCGCCGCGTAATGATTCAATACAGGTCGAGCGCCCCGGCGGCGGCAAACCGGCTTCGCTGCCCCGGCAGGTTCGGATAAATGCGACGGGCGAGACTGTAAAAAGCTGTCGATTATGGCCGAACTTGCGACGAGGCGGATGACCCTCGACGAATTTCTGGCCTGGGATGACGGCACCGACAGGCGCTACGAGCTGTGGGGTGGCGTCGTCACGGCAGTGGCGCCGCCGATGCCGCGGCACGGGCTGCTTGCTGCGACACTCGGCGGAGAAATCCGCTCTGCGCTGCGGGCGCGTTTCCCTTGCCGAGTGTTCAGCGAAGCCGGCATCGCGCTGCCCGACCGCAACGATACCTTTTACGTCGCCGATCTCGCCGTTATCTGCGAGCCGCTTCGGGCGGAGGACCGGCTGATCCGCAATCCCGTCCTGATTGTCGAGATCTTGTCGCCCAGCACCGCCGCAGTCGACCGGCAGATCAAGGCCCCGACTACCGCCGCCTTCCGAGTGTGGTGGAAATCCTGCTGATCGATTCAGAAAACGCTTTGCCGAAGTGCACCGTCGATAAGGCGATCGTTGGATCACCGAGATGATGCGCGGACTCGATTCAACGCTCTCCCTGGATTCGGTGCCGCCGACCATTTTGCTGTCGGAACTTTACGACGGGATCCCGCTGCCCGAGCCGCCTGCACCCGCGGTCGGGACCTCGGGATGAGATCCCCGGCTTTCCCAGGCGGCGTCTCAACCCCAAAGGAACAACGCGGGCACATCCTTTCGGTCGGAAGGCCAAGCCGTTTCAACCGCCACCGGGCCGGCGCCCCGGCTCAACCTCCCGATCCGTTGCGTTATGGATCGGAATACGCGTCTTGCTTTCCACCGGGCGCGCTGTGGGCGTGACCGGTTCTATTATGCTCGTTGCTCGATGTGCGCCGTCGCCTCGCGGCGATCTTTCAAATGCCCAACTTTTCCGACGCATCGCGCTCGATCCCAAACTTCGATCGCGTGATATTCGCTGGTAACGAGCTTTTGCTCCGCCTCCGCCAGAGCAGCGGCATCCGTCGGACATTCGATTAGCTCGGCGCTTTTTTTGATTTTGTCGTCGCTGCCGAGGAAGTAGAAGCGGTACACTTTCATCGATCCGTCTCCTGGTGTGGCTCGTCCATCGCCGGAAGCTGCAATCTCTTCGGCGGTGCACCGCGCCGGCGTGAGATGGGAGAGGTCGGCGATCGCCATCGCAGGGAATCTTTGTCGCCGGTGATAAGAAGACCGATGCAGCCGGTCTCGCTCCGGACGCTCTCGATATCGGCTTCGGCCGCCCCGACCTCGCTCGCCGGCAGGACCTGCAAGGCGTAGGCGCAAATTGCCCCGCTCCGGTCGCGGCTCGGGTTGGGGCTCGGGCTCATTTCAATTCGCCCGACCGAGGGATGCGAAGTTCGCATGCCCTTAAGACGTCAGATGCGGGCTTTTGGATTGGTCGGCAATAGCGGCCGGGTAAAAAGGCGCGCTCTCCACCGGCCGCCGCCGGTCTCGGTTTCCGGGATCCCGGGTTATTTCATATGCGCGGGCGTCCATGCCGACCCCGCGGTGTGCCAGCGTGTTCGTCCGGCGCCTGATGCGCCGGATGCGCTCAGCGAAGGCCGTCTTTGCTGCTGGTGACGAGAACACAAGTGCAGCCCGTCTCGCTCCAAACGCGGTCGTCGCCCGCTCCGGGTGCACCATAGTTGTAATCGCCGGCGAGGAGCTTGCGGTCGTCGATCCACAGCTCGCCGGCGAGGAGATGCAGCTCTTCGACACCGGCATGTGTATGCGCCGGGTAACTCGCGCCGGGCGCCAGGCGCACCAGCATGCTGACCCTATGCCGTTCCACGTCGGTTGCGAGGAGCTTGCATTCGATGCCGGGCGCAACCCCTTCCCATTCCGGCTCGGACCAGCGCCGAGCCGGCGGCGGCACCATTTTCCCGGTCTCTTGGGCGATGCGCTGCGCCAGGCGCGCCTGCAACGAGGTCGGCGGACGCAGCAAATCGGTGGGCCAGGCAACGAACCGATCGACCATCGGGCGCAGGTTCCTCAGATCGCGCCGGCAATCCGGGCACGAGGCGATGTGGGTTTCGGCCGCGGCAACCTCGTCCGGCGGCAAGGCCTGCAGCGCGTAGGCGTACGTCGCCTCGCTCTGCTCGCAGCAGTTCCGATCGAACATACTCATGACTTCTCCGCTTCTGCGGTCAGCGCCTGGCGCAGCTTGTGCAATCCTGAACGGATGCGCGTCTTTATGGTGCCGAGCGGCTGATTGAGCCGCGCCGCCGCTTCGGCATGCGTCAGGCCGCCGAAAAATGTTGTTTCTATCGCCTGGCGCTCGCCCGGCGTAAGCACCGTCAATGACTTGCGCAGCGCCGCGCCCCACTCGCGCAGCTCGAGCAGGTCGCGCGGATCGGCGCCCACCTCGGCCGGCGGCTCCACATCGCCGCCCTGGCTGCGCTTCTTTCGGCTGTCGAAGCGCAGACGGTCGATCGCCCGCGAGCGCGCCTGGTTCATGATCCAGCCGAGCACGGTGCCGGTTGCGGCGTCGTAACGCGACGCCCGTCGCCATATGTCGTGAAAGACGTCGATGGTGAGCTCTTCGGCGGTTTCCCGGTTGGCCGTGATCCGCATGATCAGCGTGAAGACTATGCGATGGGCGCGCTCGTAGAGCGCATGCAGCGCCGGCTGGTCGCCCGCCGCAACCGCTTGGACGAGCGCCACCCAGTCCTGCTCCGGCACCAGGGCCTTGGACTTGGCATAGAGCACGTCGCCCAGCGTCGCCGGCGCCTCTTGCGTAGGTTCCTTCGCGACGGTGGACGGGTTTGTCATTGCCGAAGATTTGCAATTCTGCGGCGGCCAATCAAGTCGGAGATACGCCGCTTTCCCCGCCTGAAGCCGCCGGCAGTCCCCGTCCGGCGCAAATCGAGCGCGGCTGTGTCGCAACCATCTATTTTAGTCGGCGCCGGCACGCCGAACTCGTCGATCTGCCGAGATATCGTCGCTTCAATCAGGGACTGTCAGGCCCGCCACATCAAAATGGTAGACGCGGGCGGTATTGAGCGCGGCGATCTCGTCTTGTTCGTCGTCCGGCACGCCTCCGGGGCCCAGGCGAGCAGCTTCTCGATCCTCGAGACGATTACGGTTATGTATTGGAGCATGACCTCAAAGACTGAACCGCCTGCTGCATGGGCCAAATATGCTTTCCCTGCGAAGGCCGGGACGAAAGGTTGCGCAGAATACGGTTTTTGTTTCAACCGATGCGCTCTAGATACGCAGGTGATCGCGGTTCGGCAGACCGCGGCGTTTGCTCATGGCTCGCGGCGTGCCGGTAAATCCGAAAGTCAGCGAATTTCCGACTGCACAAAGCCGGAACGCACGGCGCGGACGTAGTTGTGGTCGGTTTTACCGGCGCTGAGCACGTCGCCGCCGCCGAAGAGCACACCCCACGCAAGCATCGAACCGGGAGGTTTGACGATCGGACTGGGAGCATAGCTGGAAGCCGACCAGTAATAGCCTTTCGAATGGCCGGCCGACTGCGTGCAACTGCATTCCCTGGTTTTGTTGGCGCCATCCGCAATACAGTCCGGTCTGCAGTTGTTGTTGAACGCCGCAGCGACGGGCGGCAGATAGGTCTCGTAGTCGACGATGCTCTGCAGCTCCTTGACGTTCGGGATCCGCCAGTCGCAGTGGTGGGCGAAACAAGGCCGGGCGTCGAGCTTGGCGACCCATTGGAAGATCGTATACCGGGCGCCGCCGGCGGGTTTGCAGGCTCCCCCGCTCGGACAATCCGTGTCGCTGCCACATACTCGGCTGGCGCGGTTTGAACACATCCCCTGCCACGGGTAGGCGTTGTTCCAGTTGTGGAGACCACCGCTGGCCCGGTCCTTCTTCTCCCACATCAGCCTGGTGCTCTTGTCGGTTATCGTGCCGTCGCCGTTGTCGCGGTATCTGAGGCTGGCCCCGGCCCTGACCTCGCCGTCATCGCCCGCCACATAGGAAGTCGTCTGCCCGGTGCCGGGCAGCCTCTGGCCGAAAAGGATCGGGCAACCCGCGGCTGGTCGGGAAAACCCAGCCTCCGCCCCACTCTCGACATTCGGGACGAATTCGGCCCCCGCCCTATCCTGGTCGGATTGGGCGTATCCAGCCCCCGCCGCCAACAACGTGACGCACACCGCGATAGGCGCCAGGCCGCCTCTCGTCATGATCCTCCCTCCTCTGAAATCCCGCATCCGCCATGGCAGGTTGTCGAGATGGCGCGGTAGATCACAACTTCCATTTGACCGATGGGCGCACGGCGCAGCCAGGCAAGATGCAAGAAATCCCCGGGGCCAGCTATATGCTGCATGCTGCCCGACGCGAGATGATTGCATCTATGCCGCAGCACGGGCGAACACTACCGATCAATCTGATATCGCCGCGTCGTTCCGCTAATCCGTTGGCGCTTCAGGCTCGGGCAGTCAGCTTGGCCATGTCAAAATTATACACGCGGGCGGTGTTGAGGGCGGCGATCTTGGCTTGCTCGTCGTCCGGGACGCCGTCCAGGATCTCGGAGAGGATCTGGCGTGATTGCGGGAAGGTCGATTCGCTGTGCGGGTAGTCCGAGCCCCACATCATGTTGTCGGTGCCGATGATGTCGCGCAGGCGGATGCCGATCGCGTCCTCCTGAAAGCTCAGGACGACATTGCGGCGGAAGAAGTCGCTGGGGATCATATCGTTCTTGAACCGGTAGATCGCCTCGCCGTGACGCTCGCGATAGGTGTAGTCCATCCCGGCGAGCACATTCGGCGCCCAGGCCAGCTCGAACTCGACGATCGCCAATGTCAGCCGCGGATGGCGCTCGAAGACGCCGGAGAAGATCATGTCGCACATCGAGAGCGCCGGATAGAACGCCTTGGTCGCGCGGCTCGATGCGTCGCGCAAGGTTCCGGGGCCAGCGCCGCGGATCTTGCCCTGCCGGCGTGTGGCCGTGTGCAGCGAGATCGGCATGTCGAGCGAACCGGCGGCGGCCCAGAACTTCTCGTATTCGGGCTGGTCGTAGCGCCGGTCCTCGGCCGGGTATTCGGTGATCATCGCCCCTGAAAGGCCGAGGCGCGCGGTGCGCTCCAATTCCCGGAGCCCGTCCGCGACGTCGTCGAGGTTGATCATCGCGATGCCTTTGAGCCGCGCGGGGTCGGTCCGGCAGAACTCGGCGAGCCAATCGTTGTAGGCGCGAAAAATCGCCGACATCAGCGCCGGGTCCGCGATCTTGAAGTAAAAGAGCCCTTGGCTCGGGTAGAGGACTTCGCCCGCCACGCCATCGAGCGCCATGTCCGCGAGGTGCTGCGCCGGGTCGTAGCCGCCGCGGAGCACATCCTCAAAGCGCCCTTGCGGCGAGATGGTTTCCGGCGCCTCGAATCGCGCCCCGGCGTTCGAAATGAGGCCGATGCCGGAGAGGACCTGATCCTTTTCGACGACGACATGGTCGCCGCCATCGATCCGCTCGATCCGCGGTGCGCGATCGCGGAACACCCGATCGATGCGGGCCTGCCACAGATCGGGCGGCTCGAACACATGCGAGTCGGAGGACAGAACGAGCGGCAGCATCGGCATCTCCTTTCTCACCCGACCGCGGGCGACACTTTAGGCAACCGGTTCAGTCAGCAGTCGCTTGCCGCGGTCTGCCCACTGTTTCCAGAATGGCGCGGCGGGGATTGACTGGCAATTCGCTGCGCAGCCATAGGCCGCCGCCGGCTCGCGGCCGGCCGGTCGGCGATCTGCGGCAGAGCTGTTGGAGAGGAACGTCGCTTGCTCGGTGTCCTGTACGCCGCCTTTGGCGCCTTTACCTTTGCCCTCAACAATGTGGCGATGCGCCGAGGGGTCGTGACGGGCAGCGTGCTGCAAGGCATGGCGATGACCGTGCCGATCGGCGGCCTTGCTTTTCTGGTCATGACCATCGCTTTTGGCGAGCTCGGCCAACTCGCGACGATTCGGGCGGTGGCGCTCGCCTGGCTCGCGGGCCAGGGCATCGTGCATTTTGTGCTCGGTCGCTACTGCAACTACAAATCCAACCAGCTCATGGGCGTCAATCTCGCGGCACCGGTCGTCCAATTGCAGGTGCCTTTTGCGATGATGCTGGCGGTGGCGACCCTGCACGAGAAATTTACAGTGCTTCAGGGGATCGGTTCGGCGCTGATGCTGGGCGGTTCCTTCGTCACACAGAGCAAAACCGGCAAAAATCGTGGAAAGGCGCCGCCCGTTATGGGCCTGTCCGTGCAGCGCGAGCCGGCGGCAACAAAGCCGATGCGAGAGGCTGCTTTCCAGCCGCGCGTCCTAGTCGGCTACCTCTTCGCCCTGGGTGCCGCGGTGTGTTATGGCAGCTCGCCCTTGATGGCCCGCCAGGCCTTTTTGAATGCGCCGGAAGCCGGCCCCGCGGCCGCGGGCTGCTTTGCCTATGCATCGGCGACGCTGTTTTTTGCGCTCGTTCTGCTCAAGCCCGGCGCCTGGACCGACATCAGCGGCATGCGCCGCGCAAACATGCCGTGGTTTCTCTCGTCAGCGGTGCTGGTGGCGATCTCCCAGGCCTTCGTCTATGCCTCGCTTGCTGTAGCACCACTGATGGTGGTGACGCCGATCCTGCAGCTCTCGCTCGTTTTCCGCCTGCTCTTGTCGCAGTGCATCAACCGCGATTACGAGGTGATGAATGCCGCCGTCCTCGTCGGCGCCTTCACCGCGGTGCTCGGTTCGATGCTCGTCGCCCTCAACACCGACGAGCTGATCAAGCTTTCGCATCTGCCGCCGTTGCTGACCGATGTCCTGCGCTACCGGCTGGTCCGGTGAACGACCACGCCGATCCGAGGTTTCCTAAAGGTTGAGCCCATTGAGTTGCCGCGGTCAGAGCGCGCCACCATCCCGCTGCCCGCTAAAGCCGAGCGCTGCTTCCCAGGCCTGCTGCGTGGCGATCTCCTCGGTCCATGGGCGCATCAAGGCGGCGGCCCGCGCATCGCGGGCGTAGCGCTCGAGCGGATAGCGCTTCAAAAAAGCCCGTCCGCCGCAGACGCGGATCGTTTCCTGGGTGACCTCGACGACGGCGCGCTGCACGCCGACATGCGCCGCCCGCGCGCGCTGGACCGCCTCCGGCGGCGCGTTGACCGCGGCCTCCGAGATCGATCGGTAGTAGAGCGCGCGGGCGGATTCGACCGCAAACAGCATCTCGGCGATCGCCGGACCCTTGGCCGCAATCTCGCTGTGCCGCACCGGCGCGCCCGGCATCCGGCCGGTCAGGTAAGCGAGAGCACCGTCGTAGGCGGCTTGCATGAGCCCGAGAAAGGTGGCGGAAAAGCTGAGGAACAGATGCGGGAAAGCGTTGTACATAGCTCCGAAGAGACCGGGTGGCAGCACCTCCGCGTCGTCGGGGACGAACACATTGTCGAGCACCATGTCGCGGCTGATCGTGGCGCGCATCCCCATCGGATCCCAGTCGCCGGAGAAGGACACGCCCGGAGCGTCCTTGGGGATCTGCAGGTAAAGGGTGCGCTCGATCCAGGGCTCCGGCCCAGGCCGGATCGCAGGGGTGGCGTAATAGGGGGCGCAGCCGGCCAGCGAGACAAAAAACTTTCGCCCGTTGACGACATAGCCGCCATCCACCTTGCGCCCAGTGGTGCCGAAGCGCCGTCCGCCGACGCCGAGACCGGTATCGGTCTCGCCCTCTTCGACCGGCTCGCTGTGTGGCTGTCCGTAGAAAGCGCCGCCTTCCACGACCTCGCGGAACCTGATGGCGCGCAGTGTTTCGTGGCGCTCGCGTGCGGCGGGAGGCATCGCCATGGCGTCGGCGATCGGACCCATCATCAGCATCGTCAGGCAATGCATGTTGAAGGTGAGCGCGGTCGAGGCATTGCCCTGCGCAATCTGCTCCGCTACCAGGCAATAGGTTTCATAGTCCGCCCCGAGCCCGCCATAGCGCTCGGGCACGCACAGGCCGAGGAGCCCCGCGCTGCTGAGATCGGCATAGTCGTCGAACGGAAACGACGCCTCACGGTCGTGCCGGTCGGCGCGTGGCGCGAAGCGCTCGCCGGCGAGACCGCGGGCCAGGGTGATCAGCTCGCGCTGCCGCAGGGAAGGCTGGAGGTGCATCGAGAGGCTCGCTGCGCTGCCAGGTTTTGCGGCACTAAGCCACCTCTTCAGGCCCCACTTCAAGCGCGAGCGGGATCAACCCGCCATTGCGGGCGCACGGCTCGGAGTCGACCGGCGGGTAGCTCTCAGCAAGCGCGGCGGCCGACGCGTTATCGCAATGTCCCCAGATATCTGGCCTCCAGCGCCCGCCAGCTTGCGGTGCCGACGGCGTCCTCGCGCTCTTGAAAGGTGGCGAGGTCGGCTTCGACGCGGGTCGTGTCGCCGTCTTGGTTCAGCGCCGCCAATACGCGCTGGGCGGCGCGGATCGCGGCGCGATGGGTTTGCGAGGGATAGATGCCGAGGCGAAAGCCCATTGCCGCGAGCGCCGAGGCCGGCAGCATCGGCGTCTTGCCGCCCTCGAACACATTGACCAGCGCCGGTCCTGCGACTTCGCGGGCGACAATGCGCAATTCCTCTTCGTTTTGCGGCGCCTCGACAAAGCCGATATCGGCGCCGGCTTCGAGATAGGCGTTGACCCGATCGATCGCCGCCTGCAGCCCTTCGACTGCGCGCGCGTCCGAGCGGGCGATGATCGCGAGATCGGGATCGCGCCGGGTATCGACCGCAGCCTTGATCTTGCCGACCATTTCGGCCAGCGGAACCACCTCCTTCCCCTCGTAATGCCCGCATTTTTTGGGAGAGACCTGGTCTTCGAGGTGGAATGCGGCGACTCCGGTTTTCTCGTATTCGCGCACCGTGCGGATCACATTGATCGCATTGCCGTAACCGGTATCGGCGTCGGCGATGACCGGGATGCCGACCGCCTCGACCGTCATCCCGATAAACCGCACATTCTCGCCGAGGGTCAGGAGCCCGAGATCGGGGTAGCCGTTGGCCCGCGAATAGCCGCCGCCGGTCAGATAGACCGCCGCGAACCCGGCCTGCTCGACGAGCCGCGCCGTCAGCGTGTCGTAGGCGCCGGGCGCCATCGTGTAGCCGCCGCCCGCAATCAGCCGCCGCAGCTTTTGCCGCATCTCCATCGCCTCCGTTTTCTAAGCAGCAAAGCGCAGCCGTTGCCGCACCAGGTCGGCGGCGCGCTCGCCGATCATAATCGTCGCCGCGTTGGTGTTGCCGGAGATGACGGTCGGCATCACCGAAGCGTCGGCGACGCGCAGCGCCGCAATCCCGTGCACGCGCAATTCGGGATCGACCACCGACATCGGATCGAGCCCCATCTTGCAGGTGCTGGTCGGGTGATAGACGGTGCCGCCGCGGCGGCGCGCGTAATCCAGCAGCTCGTCGTCGCTCTCGACCGCGGAGCCAGGCTGGAATTCGGCCTCGATAAAGGGCTGCAGCGCCGGCGCCGCGATGATCCGGCGCAGCAGTTTGAGCCCGTCGACGAGGGTCCGCTGGTCGGTTTGCGTCGCCAGATAATTCGGATAGACCGCCGGCGGATCGCCCGGCTGCGCCGTCTTCAGCTCGATCCGGCCGCGGCTTTCGGGCCGGAGCTGGTAGACGATCATCGTAAAGCCCGACCACGGATGGAGCCCGTCCTGCGGCCGGTCGGCGCTGAACGGCGAGCATGAGCATTTGATGTCGGGCGAGGCGAGCTCGGGCCGGGTGCGGGCAAAGAGGGCGGCGGGCGAGGTGCCCATCGCCAGCGGGCCTTGCTTGAACAGATAGTATTGCAGCCCGGCCTTAACCTTTTTCAGATTGCTCTGCATCACGTCGTTGACAGTGATCGGCAATCGGCACCTCAGCTTGATCGGCGCCGAATAATGGTCCTGCAAGTTTTGTCCGACCCCCGGCAGGTCGTGCGCGACCGGGATGCCGAGCCCGGCGAGATGCTGCTGCGGACCGATACCGGACAGCATCAGCAATTGCGGCGAATTGACCGCACCGCCGCAAAGGATGACCTCGGCCTTGGCTTGCGCTGTGCGCAATCGGCCGTCCTGACGAAAGACGATGCCGGTCGCGCGATGCCCGTCGAGGACGATCTTTTCGGCCAAAGCACCGGTGACCACCTGCAAATTGGCCCGGCTCAGCGCCGGACGCAGATAGCCGACCGCGGTCGAGCAGCGCTTGCCGTTGCGGGTCGTCGTCTGGTGATAGCCGACCCCCTCCTGCCCGGCGCCGTTGAAGTCGTCGTTGCGCGGCAGGCCGAGGCCCATCGCACTCTCAATAAACGCCTCGCAGATCGGGTGACGGTCCGGCACGTCGGAAACACAGAGCGGGCCGCCGGTGCCGTGCCAGGCGTCGGCGCCGCGGGTCTGGTGCTCGGAGCGCTTGAAATACGGGAGCACATCGTCGAACGACCAGCCAGTATTGCCGAGCTGGCGCCAATGGTCGAAATCCTCGGCCTGGCCGCGGATATAGACCATGCCGTTGATCGAGCTCGAGCCGCCCAGGACCTTGCCGCGCGGCCAGAAGACGCGCCGGTCGGCCGCCCCGGGATCGGGCTCGGTTTCATAGCACCAGTTGACCGACGGATCGGCAAAGGTCTTGCCAAAGCCGAGCGGAATGTGGATCCAGCGGTTCTTGTCCTCGCCGCCGGCTTCGAGCAGCACGACCTTGGTCGCGGGGTCCTCGCTCAACCGCGCGGCGATGGCACACCCGGCCGATCCGGCGCCGACCACGACAAAATCGGCCTCGATGACATCCTCTCGCCCTGCCATCGCATTCCTCCCTCGTCTTGCGATGCCATCCTACCGACCGTGCCGGAAGCGGTCACCCGGCGTGGTCGGCCAAAGCCTGATAGGTCAGATAGCGCATCGCGCGGCGATACGGGCCCCCTTGGCCGGACGGCACCTGGATCATCATGATCCCGATCAAATGCTCCTTGGGATCGACCCAAAAGGTCGTGCCCCAAGCTCCGGTCCAGTAATAGGTGCCGATACTGCCCGGCAATGGGTTGTGACCGGTGGCGGTGCGCACGGCAAAGCCGAGCCCAAAGCCCTGCCCCTCGGCCGGGGTGGGGGCGATGTCCGCCGTCGTCGTCAGCGCGCGCCGGGAATAGCCGATCCCCGGCGGCAGCGCGTCCGATGTCATCAAATCGACCGTCGCCGGCGCCAGGACGCGCGCCTCCTGCCATTCGCCGTGATGCAGCAGCATCTCGCAGAATTTCAAATAGTCGCCGGCCGTCGAGACAATCCCGCCTCCGCCCGAAAACAAGCGGGGCTTTTTGGTTACTTCGGGCAATACCGGCCGTTTGCCGGTAGCCGGGTCGGTCTGCGCCTGCGCCAACCGGCCGAGATCGGCTTCGTGCACGTAAAACCCGGTCGAGCCCATGCCGAGCGGCCGGGTCACGCGCTCCTCGACAAGGCGGTCGAGCGTGGTGCCCGACACCACCTCGATGACCCGTCCGAGCACATCGACCGCCCGGCTGTATTCCCAGACCTCGCCCGGCTGGTGCGCCAGCGGCAGCTTCGACAATTTCGTCACCATCTCCGCCAAGGTCTCGTTGCGGTCGCCGACATTGGCAGCGCGATAGGCCCGGTGCACGAGACCGTCGCCAAACTGTCCGTAAACGAGGCCGGCGGTGTGACGCAGCAAATCCTGCACCGTCATCGGCCGCTTTTGCGGCTCCATGACGAGCATCGTCTCGCCGGTCTTCGGATCGCGCTGCTCGACGCCGACCCGCAAATCCTTGAACTCGGGCAGGTATTGCGCCACGGGTGCGGCGAGGTCGAGCTTGCCGTCCTCGGCGAGCGTCATTGCCGCCACGCTGACGATCGGCTTTGTCATCGAGGCGATGCGAAAGATCGAATCCGGCCGCATCGCGATTTTCCGGTCTCGGTCCTGCCAGCCGAAAGTGCGGAAATAGGCAACTTTGTCGTCACGCACGATCAGCACGACCGCGCCCGGCAGCCGGCCGTTATCGACATATCCCTGGAATGCGTCGGTGACCCGCTGCAGCCGGTCGGCGGCAAAGCCGATCTCCTCCGGGTGCGCGACCGGCTGCAATTCCGCGGCGCCCGCCGGCGCCGCCAGCAACATGACAACCAAAAAGACCCCGGCGGGCCCGGCAATCCTCATCGTTTCCTCCCTGCGCGTTGCCGGTGCAATCGGCAAGCGATTGCACCGGTGTGCCTACAGCGGCTCGGCGCGGTCAGCCCGCGGCGACCAAATCGGCGACGCGTTCGCCGATCATGATCACGGTGGCGTGCGCGCCGCCCGATCTCGGGATGCGCGGCATGACCGACGCGTCGGCGATCGATAGCCCTTCGATCCCCTTGACCCGGCAATATTGATCGACGACTGCCATCGGGTCGCTGTCCGGCCCCATCTTGCAGGTGCCGGAGACGTGGCGTGCCGTGCCCACGGTCTGTCGGATCCACAAATCCAAGGCGGCGTCATTTTTCAGAATGTCGGTCGCCGGATGGATCCGGAAATCGGCCACGTCTTTGTACGCGTCCGATTCCAAGAGCCGCGCCGCCAGCCGCACGCCGTCGCGCACGCGGCGCGCGTCGTTCGGATGCTGCAGATAGCAGTAATTGAAGTTGGGCTGGACATTCGGGTCGGCCGACGCCAGTTCGACATATCCCGAGCCGTCGGGAAGGCCAAGCGTGCACATGATCCGCGCCGCCCGCTGCGGCGGAACGTCCCCAACCAGATATTTGGTCCGCAGACCCGGAACACGCTCCTCTCGGTCATCGACCACGGTGCTCGAGCGCAACACCATGTCGTTGACCGTGCTCGACCCCTCGGCGGTGTAGTGCAATGAGAAATGCGGGGCGTCGCGATGGGTTTCGAGCGAGATGTCGTCTTTGACCTTGAAGGTCGTCTGCGCGCTCAAATGGTTCATCAGGTTGCGGCCGACGCCGGGCAGGTCGCACACCACGCCGATCCCGAATTGCCGCAAATGGTCGGCGGGGCCGATGCCCGAGAGCATCAGCAATTGCGGCGAGCGGATCGCCCCGGCGCTTAGCACCACGCGACCGGCTTCGACGCGGAACGTCTTGCCGCCGCTTTCGGCTTCGACGCCGACCGCTCGTCCATTGTCGGTGATGATCTTGTGAACGAACACATTGCCGCGCACGGTCAGGTTCAGATGATGCCGCACCGGGTTCAGATGCGTCATCGCCGTGCTCATCCGGATGCCGTCGATATTGTTCGACGGCGAGATGCCGAGCCCGGCCGGATAGAGGCCGTTTTTGTCGTCGGTGGTGCCGAAGCCGGCATCGGTGCAAGCCTTGTGGAACGCCTGCTGGATCGCGGGCCAAGGGCCAGTCTGGCGGCGGCGGACCGGCATCGGCCCATCCGTGCCGTGGCAATAATTGTCCTGGATGTCGAGGTCGCGCTCCGATTTGCGGAAATACGGCACGACCTTATCGTATGCCCACAAATCATTGCCGAGCGCCGCCCAGGAATCGAAATCCTCGGGAAAGCCGCGCTGCATCGCCTGGCCGTTGATCGACGACCCGCCGCCGATCACCTTCCCCTGCGCGACATGGATCTGGCCCTGCTCCTCGGTGATGGTGCCGCGCAATGCCCAATTGTGCTTCGAATCCGGCGCTTCGGCAAAGCGGGTGTGGCCGAATTTGACGTCGTCCGGAATATGCTCCGGATCGGGGTAATCGGGCCCCGCCTCCAACAGCAGCACCGAGTTTCGTCCGTCCGCCGCCAAGCGGCCGGCCAATACCGATCCGGCGGCTCCGCCGCCGACGATCACGACATCGTATTTCATTGGCTTTTCCCTCACCGAGACTTGCGGATTCTCGGGTCCGCATCGGTCATCGTCCCGCCTTTTTGGGATACCCGCAAACGACTGCCGCCAATCGGCGCGCATTTCTGCTATGCGAGGCCCGGTCCGGTCGCGCCGACCTTGGAGGCGCATTGACGCACCGCGAATGCCCCAATAAGATGCATTTAGAATATATGTTATAAGGGGACCTTAATGATCCAGGACGTGGTTTGGGGCGGGTCGATCGTGCTGATGGGCGCGCTGGCGCTGGTCTTCGCCTGGGTCGCAGCCGGGGCCGATATGGCACTCGCCGATTACCGTCCGGCGATCGCCTCGGCCTATCGCTTGCGCCATTGGCTCTTTGCGCTGGCGCTTTTGGTGCTGATCGGTGCGAATTGGCGCACGCTCGGCGAATTGCCCTATTTGTCGAGCTTGGCGCCATTGCCGGCAGCCGAGATCCATCCGGCCGACGCGGTCGGCGAGCAATGGGCGTGGACGGTGACGCCGAATAAATTTGTCGTCGGCCAAACCGCCGAGTTCCGTGTCACTACCAAGGACGTGAACCACGGCTTCGGCCTTTACGATCCGAGCATGCGCATCGTCGCCCAGACCCAGGCAATGCCCGGCTACACCAACGTCTTGCGCTACACCTTTATCGAGCCGGGCGTATACCGGGTGCTGTGCCTCGAATATTGCGGGCTGGCGCATCACGATATGAAAACCGAGATCACCGTCACGGCGCAATAGGGGGATGCCATGACCGTTCAGGCTGTTGCCGCGCGCAACGAAATCGGAGCCCGCGGCGCCGTCCTCACTTATCTCGCCGTCTGCGGCATCGTCCTGCTGCTGATGATGCTGTTCGGGCTGACGATGCGCCTCGATCAGGCACAATGGATCAGTCTCGATCCGGCGGTCTTTTACATGCTGATGACGATGCACGGCGCCGGCATGGTCGGCATCGCCGGTTTGAGTGGTGCCGCGGTGATGTGGCATTTCGTGCGCCGCCACGTCCCGGTCAGCACTGGCGTGTTTCTCGCCAACCTGGTGTTGTTTCTGTTGGGCGCGGTGCTAATCCTGGGCGCGGGCTTTATCGGCAAGTTCGCCGCCGCCTGGACCTTTCTCTACCCGCTGCCGGCCCATTCGGGCGATGTCTGGTCGGTCAACGCGGCCGCCGCCTATCTGGTCGGCCTGCTGCTGATCGGCGTCGGCTTTCTATTGCTGCATCTCGACATCGCCCGCGGCATCATCTCCGTCTATGGCGGGCTCGGCGCCGGTCTCGGCGTGCGCCAGGCGTTTGGCCTCGCCCGTGAAGCCGACGGGCCGCCGCCGGCGGTCGCCGCCTCGACGATGGCGGCGATCGTCAACATTCTCGGCATTCTGTTCGGTGCTGCGGTGCTGGTCATCTCGCTTGTCAATCTCTACGAGCCGAGCTTTGCCTTCAACGCGCTCGCCGCCAAGAACCTGATTTATTTCTTCGGCCATGTTTTTATCAATGCCACGATTTACATGGCGGTGATCGCGGTCTACGAGATCCTGCCGGTCTACAGCCATCGGGCGTGGCGGACCAACCGCGCCTTCTATTTTGCCTGGGTATTGTCGACATTGATGGTGCTGAGCGTCTATCCGCACCATTTGTTGATGGATTTCGCAATGCCGACATGGGCGCTGATCCTCGGCCAGATCGTCTCGTGGCTCAGCGGCCTGCCGGTGTTGCTGGTGACCGCGTTCGGCGCGCTGACCAATGTCTACCGCTCAGGGCTCAGATGGAACGTCGCCGCCGGCCTTGTCTTTGTCGGCGCCGCCGGCTGGGCGATCGGTGTCATTCCGGCGATCCTCGACGGCACGATCGCGATCAATAGCGTGATGCACAACACGCAATGGGTGCCGGGCCACTTCCACACCTATCTGCTGCTCGGCGCGATCGCGATGGTGCTCGGCTTTATGACCTATATCGGCGGCACCGAATCGGAATTCGGCCTGGGCCCCGTCGGGTTCTGGCTCTATCTCGTCGGCGGCGCGATCTTTGTCCTGGCCTTTCTCGCCGCCGGCAGCGCCAGCGTGCCGCGGCGCTATGCCGTCCATCTGCCCGCCTGGCTCCCCTATGACCGGGTCGGCTCGATCGGGGCGGTCCTTGCCTTCGCCGGCGCGCTGCTGCTGGTCGTGCAGTTCCTCGCCCGGCTCGGCACCGCCTGGCATGCCCGCGACGAGGCGTCGTGACCCGCGGCTTTCTGCCATTTCTCGCGCTCTCGCTGACGATCGGCCTCGGTGCGCTCGCCTGGGGGACCGAGGGGTTTCGCGTGGTCACCAGCGAGGGGGCGCGGCGGCTCGCCGTCATGCACGATCCGCAGCCGGTGCCCGACATCCCGCTCCGCGACCAGGACGGCCGCCGGTTTTCGCTGGCCGGTTACCGCGGCGGACCGGTGCTGGTCGAATTCATCTATACGAGCTGCCCGGCCTTGTGCGGGCTGCTCGGCGATGAGTTCCAGCGTCTTGCCGCCACCGAACCCGGCCTTCGCCTGCTCAGCATCAGCTTCGACCCCGAGCGCGACGACCGGAAGGCGCTGGCGCTCTATGGAGAGCGCTATGACGCCGCCCCGCCGCGCTGGCGTATCGCCGCCCCGGTAGACCGGCCCGGTCTCCAATTGCTGCTGCAGCGGTTCGGCGTCGTCGTGATCCCCGACGGCAATGGCGGCTTTGTGCACAACGGCGCCCTCTATCTAGTGAATTCGCGCGGGAAGATCGCCCGCATCCTCGACCTCGGCGCGACGCCACAGGTGGTCGCAGCGGCATTCGGCGCGTCGTGACGATGCGCACCCGGCTGCTCGCCGCAGCGTCGCTTTGGTCAATCCTGTGGTTGTGGCCGGTGCGCGCCGCGCTGGAGCGCGAGATGGCGCTGCACATGGTCGTGCAAATTCCGCTGTTGATCGGCATCGGCGTGCTCCTCGCAACGATACTGCGGGCAAGCGAGCCGCGCTGGTTTGCCGAAGCCGATTGGCTCGGCGTTCCCAGCCTCGCGCTCGTGCTCTGCACCACCTCGTTCTGGATGCTGCCGCGTATGCTCGACGCCGCACTCGCCGGCCCGGCCGTCGATCTCGGCAAGTTTTTGAGCCTGCCATTGCTGGCGGGGCTGCCGCTGGGGCTCGGCTGGCGCCGCATGCCGGCGCTCGGGCGCGCCTTTTTATGGGCCAATTTCATCCCCAAGCTCGGTGCGGTCGGCGGCCTCTACCTAGCCGCACCCACGCGGCTCTGCGCCTATTACCGGCTCGACCAGCAGGAAACCGCCGGCTGGGCGCTGATCATTGTCGCGGCAATGCTTGCTGTATTGTGGTTTCTCGCCGCGTTCGTCGGTTGGCCGCGCCGAGATGCGGTTGCTCGGAACGCTCGATGCGCCTCACCCTCCACGCCGATTACGCTCTCCGCGTCCTGATCCAGGTCGGGCTCAACGGCGGGCGTTTGACGACGATCGGCGATATCGCGCAAAGCTTCGGCATCTCGAAAAACCATTTGACGAAAGTGGTCAACCGCCTCGGCCAGAAAGGCTATCTCGACACGGTCCGCGGCAAGAACGGCGGCGTCCGGCTGACCCGCGCACCCGGCGAGATCAATATCGGCGCGGTCGTGCGCGACACCGAGGACGCGCTCGAAATCCTCGGCTGCCTGCGCCATACCGGCTATTGCCGCATCGAAAGCGTGTGCGTGCTGCGCGGCGTGGTGCAGGACGCCGCCGACGCCTTTCTCGCCGTCTTCGACCGCTATACCCTCGCCGATCTGCTCCATCCGCGCCAAGCGCTCGCCGCGCTCCTGCTCGACCGCGGCGCCGCTTAGTCAACCGCTCCGCCGCCGGGGTGAACCGAAAACTTGAATTGCCCGGCCGGCCGAGCCCATGCTTCCATCCGTCAAGATCGGGATCTAGCCACGTGTTTTTCTCGTTTTTTGCCGAATTGCGTGCGGCGCGGGTGCCGGTCAGCCTGCGCGAGTACCTGACCCTGATGGAGGCGATGGAAAAGCGCGTCGCGGCTTTCGCCATGGACGAATTTTACTTTCTCGCGCGCACCGCGCTGGTCAAGGACGAGCGCCATCTCGACCGCTTCGACCGGGTGTTCGGGCATTGCTTTAACGGCATCGAGACGCTCGCCGACCCGAAGGCCGAAATCCCCGAAGAATGGCTCAAAAAGCTGGCCGAACGAACGCTGACCGAGGAGGAAAAGAGGCTGGTCGAGGCGCTCGGCGGCTGGGAGCAGCTGATGGCAACGCTGCGCCGGCGGCTGGCCGAGCAGAAAGGGCGGCATCAGGGCGGCGGCAAATGGATCGGCACCGCCGGCACCTCGCCTTTCGGCGCGCACGGCTACAACCTCGAAGGGGTGCGCATCGGCCAGCAGGAAGGCAAGCATCGCCGCGCCGTCAAGGTGTGGGACCGGCGCGATTACCGCAACCTCGACGACACGGTCGAGCTCGGCACCCGCAACATCAAGCTGGCGCTGCGCCGGTTGCGCCAATTCGCGCGCGATGGGGCGGCCGAAGAACTGGACCTCGACGGGACCGTGCGGCACACCGCGCACAATGCCGGCTGGCTCGACCTGAAGCTGGTGCCGGAGCGGCACAATACCGTCAAGCTCTTGCTGTTTCTCGATGTCGGCGGGTCGATGGAAGACCATGTCCGGGTCTGCGAGGAATTGTTTTCGGCGGCGCGCTCCGAGTTCAAAAGCCTCGTCCATTTTTATTTTCACAACTGCCTCTACGACACGGTGTGGCGCGATTCGCGCCGACGCCATGTCGAGCAGACCGGGGTCGTCGAATTGCTGCGCACTTACGACGCGAGCTGGCGCGTCGTGCTCGTCGGCGACGCCAGCATGAGCCCTTACGAAATCGAAAAGGAGGGCGGCAGCGTCGAGCGCTGGAACGACGAGCCGGGCGAGGTGTGGCTGCGCCGCCTGCTGGACAGCCATCCGCGCGCGGTCTGGCTCAACCCGGTGCCCGAAAAATATTGGAGCGGCACCGCCAGCATCGGCATCATTCGGCGCATTCTCGAGGATCGCATGTTTCCGCTGACCCTCGACGGGATCGACCAGGCGATGCGCCGTTTGCGGCGCTGAGCAGGGACTCCGGGGAGGCGGGCGAACCACCCCTTCGCCAGCTTGCAGCCGTCTCGTTTCCTTGTTACGAAACGGCATGGCTGCGCTGGCGAGGCGGGCCTTTTGCAACGTGGAGGGGGCCGCGGCGGGGACAAAGCGCGGCTTGGGGTCGGGCTGATGGCGCGAAATTCGGCGCGCGAACGGGGTATTGCCCCGCCGTCCGACAGGGCCGGGTGGCGCCCGCGAATGCTGCGGCGGGTCGCCGCCAGCCGGTTTTATCGCCACAGCCTGATCGGACCGGTGCCCGCCGATCTGGGCCAGGGGCTGGCCCAGCGCTGGACCGGCGATGCCGAGCGCGGTGCGGCGATCGCCGCGGGCGACATCGAGCTTGCCGGCGAGCTGGTGCGCAATCCGGAGCCGCGCTGGTTTCCGCCCGCAGCGGGGCCTGAATGGCTCGCCGCTTGGCACGGTTTTGGCTGGCTCGCCGATCTTGCCGCCGGCGGCAATGCAGCGCGCGAGGCCGGGCGCGAGCTGGTGCGCAGCTGGCTCGCCGAGAACGCTGCCTGGCACCCGGTCGCCTGGCGCTCCGATGTGCTGGCGACGCGGCTCTTCGCCTGGATCGGTTATTTCGACGAGATTGCCGGCCGCGACCACGAGCCCGGCCTGCGCCGCGCGCTGCTGCAAAGCTTTGCCGCGCAGCTGCGCCATCTGGGCCGCACCGCAGGCTGGGAATGCACCGGCGCCGCGCGGTTGCGCGCGCTGAAAGGCCTCGTCGCCGGCAGCATCGTGCTCGGCGGCGAGACACCGCGGCTTGCGCGGGCGTTGCGCGCGCTCGAACGCGAGATCGCCGCGCAAATCCTGCCGGATGGCGGCCATCGCTCACGCAATCCCTCGCTGCAGCTGCTCGTCCTGCAGGATTTGATCGACACCCGCGGCGTGCTGCGCGCCGCCGGAATTGCCGGGCCCGCACCCTTGCAGGATGCGATCGAACGGATGGCGCCGATGCTGCGCCTTTTTCGTCACGGCGACCGGCGGCTCGCCTTGTTCAACGACTCGCTCGAAGAAGACGGGATCCTGATCGATCTGGTGCTGACCCGCTCCGAGGCGAAAGGGAATGCGCCGCTGCATGCCCCCTCGACCGGTTTCGACCGGCTGCAGGCCGACCAGAGCCTCGTCATTCTCGACACCGGCGGCCCGCCGACGCACGGCTTCGACGGCCGTGCCCATGCCGGCACCTTGTCCTTCGAAATGAGCCACGGCCGCGAGCGGCTGATCGTCAATTGCGGCGCCTATCGGGGGCCAAAGTCGAATTGGGGCCGGGTGTCGCGCGCGAGCGCCGCGCATTCGGTGCTGGTGGTAGCCGACACCAATTCGGTCGTGATCGACGAGGACGGCGCCTTCGACCGCGGCGCCGGGCCGATCTTGTGCGAACGCGCCGAGCACGAGGGCCAGCAATGGATCTCGGCGACGCACGACCATTACCGCCAGCGCTTCGGCCTCACATACACGCGGCAGATTTTTCTCGCCGCCGGCGGTGAGGATTTGCGCGGCGAGGACCAGCTGGCGGGTCGGCCGGGGGCCGCTTTTACGGTGCGCTTTCACTTGCACCCCTCGGTGCAGGCTTCGCTCGCCGAGGATGCGGCGGCAGCGCTGCTGCGCCTGCCGAGCGGCAATTTGTGGCGGCTGCGCGCCGCCGGCGCCGAGATGAGCCTCGGCGAGAGCGTCTATCTCGGCTCGGGCGAGGCGCGCAAAACCCAGCAAGTGGTGCTGAGCGGCACTGTCGCCCCCGGCGGGAGCGCGGTGCGCTGGGCCTTGCGCCGCGAGCCCAGAGAGACCGCCGCCGATTAGGTCCCTCGTCATCCCGCATCTCGACCGCGCCGATCTGGCGTTCGCCGCCGCGATCGCCATTGCCGCGGGAATCGCCGCCGCCGCCGCGACCCGCGCGGTGATCCCGGTTCTGCGCCGGCACAAGGTGCTCGATCGCCCGAACGCCCGTTCCTCGCATCGGACCGCGACCCCGCGCGGCGGCGGCCTGGCGCCGGTCGCTATCGTGCTCTGCATCTGGGCCGGGCTCGCGTTTGCCGGTCGGGCGCCGCCGTCGATTGCCGCGGTCGTCGTCGGTGCAACGCTGCTGGCGGCGGTGTCCTGGCTCGACGATTTGCACAGCCTGTCGCCGGCGCTGCGGCTCTTGGTGCATGCCGCGGCTGTCGCGATCGGTCTCCTGGCGCTGCCGGCGCCGACCGCCCTCTTCCCGCTGTATTACGCCGGGCTCGGGCTTCTTTGGGCATGGTGGCTCAACCTGTTCAATTTTATGGACGGGATCGACGGCATCGCCGGCAGCCAGGCGGCGGCGATCGGCGGCGGCCTGCTGCTTTTTGCTGCGGCCGGCGGCGGTGTCGATCCGCCGATCGCGTTGCTGGCCGCGGTCGTGCTCGGCGCGGCATTTGGCTTTCTCCCGTTCAATTGGGCGCCGGCGCAGGTGTTTCTCGGCGATGTCGGCAGCACGGCGCTCGGCTATTTCTCGGGGTTTCTGCTGCTCGACCTCGCCACCCGCGGCCATTGGCGGGTGGCGCTGATCCTGCCGCTTTATTTTCTCGCCGACGCGACGATCACGCTCGGCCGGCGGCTGCTGCGCGGCGAACGCGTCTGGCAGGCGCATCGCGAGCATTTTTATCAGCAGGCGGTTCGGCGCGGGCACAGCCACGCCGCGGTCACCGGCCGCGTTGTCGCCGCCGATGTCGTGCTGGTCCTCCTCGGCTGGACCGCGGAAAATGGGTGGCCGGCCGTCTCGCTGGCGGCGGCCGGCGCCACGGTCGCCGGGCTGCTTTACCTCCTCGCCAAGGGGATCTGATCGCCGGCGCCTTGTCGCCTGCGCCCGGTCGGCCTATACCGCGGCGATGATCGCCGCTGTCGTTCGCCGCGCTTTGATCTCGGTCAGCGACAAGACCGGGCTCGCGGGCTTTGCCGCGGGATTGGCGGCCCGCGGGGTGACGCTGGTCTCGACCGGCGGGAGCGCGCGCGAGCTGGCGGCGGCGGGGCTGCCGGTCACCGAGGTCGCGGCGGTCACCGGGTTCCCCGAATTTCTCGATGGGCGGGTCAAGACCTTGCACCCCGCGATCCATGGCGGCCTTTTGGCGCGGCGCAGTCGACCCGACGACCTCGCCGCCCTGGCCGAGCGCGGCATCGCGCCGATCGACCTGCTGGTCTGCAATCTCTATCCCTTCGCCGACACCGTCGCCTCCGGCGGCGGCGCCGAGGAATGCCTCGAGAATATCGATATCGGCGGCGTCGCGCTGATCCGGGCCGCCGCCAAAAACCATGATTGGGTGACCGTCGTCGCCGACCCCGCCGATTACGATGCGGTGCTCGCCGAAATCGAGGGCCAAGACGGCGGCGTCGGCCCGGCATTGCGCCGCCGCCTCGCGCGCAAGGCCTTTGCTCTGACTGCGGCTTACGACGCTGCGATTGCCCGATGGATGGCGCAGACCGACGGCGAAGACTTTCCGGAAACGCTGGTTCTGACCGGGAGGCTCGCGCAACGGCTGCGCTATGGCGAAAACCCGCACCAGGCTGCCGCCTTTTACCGCACCGCGGAGCGGCAGCTCGGCGTTGCAACCGCGCGCCAATTGCAGGGCGGCGAGCTGTCCTACAACAACTATGCCGATGCCGACGCGGCGCTCGACCTTGTCGCCGAGTTTGCTGAGCCGGCCGTCGCCATCGTCAAGCACGCCAACCCGTGCGGTGTCGCGGTGGGCGCCGGCTTGCACGAGGCGTGGGAGAAGGCGCTCGCCTGCGATCCGCAAAGCGCCTTTGGCGGCATCGTCGCCGTCAACCGCCCGCTCGACCGCGACACCGCCGAGGGGATCGGCCGGTTGCTGATCGAAGTCGTGATCGCGCCGTCGGTCGAGGAAGAGGCCGCGGCGGTGCTCGCCCGCCGAACCCGTTTGCGGCTTCTGGTCACCGGCGCCGTGCCCGATCCGAGCGCGCCGGGCCTGTCGTTCCGTTCGGTCACAGGCGGCATCCTGGTGCAGCAACGCGATCGGCTGGCGCTCGGCCGCGCCACGTTGCGCACGGTCACCCGGCGCGTGCCGAGCGAGGCCGAGATCGCTGATCTGATGTTCGCCGACCGCGTCGTCAAGCACGTCAAATCGAATGCCGTCGTCTTCGCCCGCGGCGGTGCTGCGGTCGGCATCGGCGCCGGCCAGATGAGCCGTGTCGACAGCGTGCGCATTGCCGCGCAAAAGGCGGCCGAGGCGGGCCGCGCCGCGAGCTTGGCGCAACCGCCGACGCAGGGTGCGGTGCTTGCGTCCGACGCCTTTTTTCCGTTTGCCGACGGGCTCGAAGCGGCAATCGCCGCCGGCGCTACCGCGATTGTTCAGCCAGGCGGCTCGTTGCGCGACGCCGAGGTTATTGCCGCCGCCGACGCAGCCGGGATCGCCATGGTGTTTACCGGCATCCGCCGCTTCCGCCACTGAGCGGAAGCGGCGGATCGGTCAATCGCGGCGGTAGGGGTAGCAGCGGCCGCGTTCGAGGGCGAGGCCGAAATGCTGGCCGAGCGCGCGGATCGCGTCGGCATGGTCGACATAGGGGTCGGCATTGGCCATGCCGACAATGATCGGGCGAAAGCTGCGGTCGTCGGCACCGCCGGGCGGCAGCATGGCGGTGGCGAGCGGATTGCCTTCGCCGTCGCGCAGGGTCAAAAACAACGGCATTTCGCGCTGGATGTGCGCCTTCAATCCGATCTCCTGCTCGAAAAACACCTTGGAGACCGGTTGAAAGCTTTGGGTCGCCTTTTCCTGCTCCTTGCGGAAAAACTTCTCGACGGCGTGACGCATGATCTCCGATTCGGTCGCGGCCTCGGCCTCGGTCTCGATCCGGAACCAGGTGGCACCGGCCGGAGCATCGCACACGTATTTCATGCCTCCTCCAATGTCTGACACGGCCCGAACCGGACGCGACCCGTCCGAGACGGGTGCTGCTTACAAAATTATAGCAGCATTTGCGGCCGGCGCCGCCTATTCCGTCGGCGCTGCGACGCTTTGGCCGAAGGGAATTCGGCGTCGTCAGGGTTGCGCCGGATTTGCGGTCCAGTCGCGCCACAGCGACATCAGCGCCGCCATCGTCACCGGCCCGAGAAAGAGCCCGAGCAAGCCAAAGGTTTCGATCCCGCCGAGAATGCCGAGCAATACCCACAAAAACGGCAGGCGAATGGCGCCGCCGATCAGGACCGGCCGCACAAAATGGTCGGCGACAAACACGACGACAAAGCCGAAGGCGAGAATCGCGACCGCGGCGACCGGGCTCCCGACCGCCATCAGATACAGCGCGGCGCCGGCGAACGCGACCGGCGCGCCAAACGGGATCACCGCCAATACCCCGGTCAAGGCGCCGATCGAGACCGGGTGCGGCAAGCCGGCAAAGGCGTAGGCAAAGCCGAGCAGCACACCTTCGGCCAGACCGACCAGCACCAGACCGTTTACGGTGCCGTGCACCGCCGCAATCATGTGGCCGCCGATGCGCTCGCCATCGGGACCGAGCACCCGCCCGCTGAGGCGCGCCATCTCGACCGCGAGGGCGTCGCCGTCGCGAAACAGAAAGAACAAGGTCAGGAGCATGAAGCCAAAGAGCGTCACCCTGTGGACGATCTCGCCGCCGATTTGCCGGGCCGATTCGAAGCGCAGGCCGGCATAGAACCGTTCGAGCAGCGCGTGCGCCGCGACCGGGTCGGTCAAATTGCCGTGCCACCATGCCGCCAGCGGGTGGCCGAAACCCGGCAGGCCGGACAGCCACCCGGGAACCGGGATCCCGCTCTTCTGCGCTTCGGCAAGATACTGTGCGATGGCGCCGAATTCGCGCAGCAAGGCGAGCCCCACCCAGACCAGCGGCAAGACAAAGACCAGCCCGACCAGCGCCGTCGCGATCAGCGGCGCCAAGATTTCCGCATCATGGCGGCCGGCGCGGGGCACCGTCACTCGGCGGTAAAGCGGGCGCAGCGCGATTGCAAAAATCGCCGCCCAGATCAGCGCCGGCAGAAACCGGTGCAAAATCCACAAGCCCAACAACCCCAGCGCCGCCGCCAGGACGGTGCGAGCCAAGCGCTGCGGGAACGCCGCGGCCTCCGCAGTTTTGTCGCCGGGCGGCACGGGGTCGGGATCGCGGTTCATCGGGAGTCGCTCTGCGCCGCTCGCGCATCAGTCAAATCAGCCTCCCCCGAGCTTGTCCGGCGCGGTGGATCGAGATAGGCTCGATGTGGTCAATCGCGGCACGCGGACCAGACTGAGGAGGTCGGTTGATGGGCTATACTCTCGAACAGCTTTCGACTGATTGCCACAACGCGCTCAGCGCCGACTCCGGGCCGGCGGGGCGCAGAACGGTGTGCGCGTTGGTCCAGCGCGCCCTCGGCGACGACGAATTTGTCGCCACCCATCTCGGCGACGACGTGCCGGAGCGCAAGATCCTGTACGAGGATCCGGAGCTCGGCTTTTGCATTCTTGGCCACGTCTATGAAGGCGCCAAGGAAAGCAAGCCGCATGACCACGGGCCCACTTGGGCGATCTATGGTCAGGCGCGCGGCGAAACGATCATGAGCGATTGGTCCTTGGTCGAGCCGGCGAGCGAGACGAAGCCCGGGCGCGTTCGCCTCGTCCGGGAATACTCGCTGACGCCCGGCATGGCCTATGTTTACAATGAGGGCGACCTTCATTCGCCACGCCGGAACGGCCCAACCCGGCTGATCCGGGTCGAGGGGCGCAATGTCGAAAAGATCCGCCGTTTGGCCTATGAAGCGATCTGACGCTGCGGTTCAGCCTGCGACCGAGCGGGCCAAGGCACAAAGGGGCGCCCCGACGGGCGCCCTTTAGCGCTCAGGAGCCTCAACTCTGCGGAGGTGCCGGCGGGGGTGGCGGCGGAGGCGGGGCGGCGCCGCCTTCGAGGATTTCGACGCGGCGGTTTTGCGGCTCGCGCACCCCCGGGGGTGTCGGCACCCGCAAATCGTTCTCGCCACGGCCGCTGACCACAATCGCGCTTGGCGGCACGCCGAGCTGGGCCAGGGCCGCCGCGACGTTTTGCGCCCGCCGCTCGGACAGCCGTTGGTTGTAACCGGCCGAGCCCGAGGTGTCGGTATAGCCGGTGACCTGCACGCTTGCCGGCGCCCCGCTCTTATACGCCGATGCGGCAACATTCAGGATCTGCTGGCCATCCGGAGTCACGGTGGCGCTGTTCCACGGGAAGAACACGACATAATTGTTCGGCGGCGGGGCCGGTGGCGGGGGTGGCGGTGCCGCGGTGGCGGCTGGCGGTGGCGGCGGCGAGCAGGCGGCCACCGCCAAGAGTGAGCAGAGCAAGAAAAAGCGTTTCATCTTTTCCTCCGGCAGTTGAGAGCCGCAGCTTATGGTAACTGCGCGGATTATACTAGCGGCAAAACGTGAATTTTGCGTTCCCGGCAACCCCAGGCTGACCGGCGACCGGCCTTCGGGCAAGGTGCCCGACGCATTCTCAGCCGCCCGGCACCCCCTCGGTATTGACGTAAATCGAATAGACCGACCGGCTCGCCGCCATCAGCAGCCGGTTTCGCTTGCGCCCGCCAAAGCACAAATTAGCGCAACGCTCGGGAAGGGCGATGCGGCCGATCATCGTCGCGTCGGGGGCGAAGACAACGACGCCGTTCAGCTCGGCGTTCATCCCCCAGCCGCACCACAGATTGCCCTCGACGTCGCAGCGAAACCCGTCGGGCGTCCCGGCCCCGGCCTCGACAAAGACGCGGCCATTGGCGAGCCCGCCGCCGTCCCCGGTCACGTCGAAAACCCGGATGCGGCGTGGCACCGAACGCGATTCGACGACATAGAGGCGGCTCTCGTCGGGGGAGAAGCACAGCCCGTTCGGACCGTTGATGTCGCCGGCAACGACCGTGGCCCGGCCCGTCCGGCCATCTACCCGATAGACGTTGGTCGGCAATTCGGGTGCAGCCCGATCGCCTTCGTAATTGCCGAGAATGCCGAAGGGCGGGTCGGTAAACCAGATCGAATTATCCGATTTGACGACGACGTCGTTCGGCGAATTCAGGCGCTTCCCGTCGAAGCGGTCGAGGATTACGGTGATCGACCCATCATATTCGGTGCGGGTGACGCGGCGGCCCTGATGCTCGCAAGTGACGAGCCGGCCCTGGCGGTCACGGGTGTTGCCATTGGCGAAATTGGAGGGCTGGCGAAAAACGCCGACGGCTCCCGATATTTCCTCCCAGCGCATGATCCGGTCGTTCGGGATGTCGCTCCACAGGAGCAAGCGGTGGTCGCCGAACCAGACCGGGCCTTCAGCCCAGCGAAACCCGGTCGCCAGCCGCTCGACTGCTGCGCTGAACGGCGGTTTCACCCTGTCGAAGCGCGGATCGAGCGTCTCGACCGCCGGGTCCGGGTAGCTTTGCGCCGGTTCCCACCGGGCCTCCGCCGATCCGCTGGCGCTCATTCCGATCCTCCCGATTCTCGGCAAAGAAAAGCGGCCGGAGCGGTGGCGCTGCTCCGGCCGCCTGGTCGCAACACGTTTCTCAGATCGCCTTTTCTTCGCGCAGCTTGGCGATTTCCTCGTGACTCATGCCGAGGAGGCTCGAATAGACGTCTTCGGTGTCGGCACCGAGGAGCGGAGCCGCAGTGATCGGCACTTTCGAGCCGGTCATCTTGACCGGCCAGCCGGGCATCTTGAAATCGCCGCGCACCGGATGCTTGACGGTGACGAAAGCCTCCCGTCGGTTGAGCTCGGGGTCGTTCGACAATTCCATCGTATCCATAACGGCACCCGCCGGGATGCCCTGCTCGCCGAGCCGCCGCATAACCTCGAGCTTGTCGTGCTGTTTGGTCCATTCGGCGATCATCTCGTCGACGGCGTCGTGGTTCTTGAACCGCTCCTGCGGGCTGTCGAAGCGCGGGTCGCCGATCAAGTCCTCGCGGCCCATCATCTTCAACAGCCGCTCCCAATGCTGCGGGTTCGCGCGCGACGTATAGACGTAGCAATAGTCGTTCGGCCCGCCGCCCTTGCACGGGTAGATCTCGCTCGGCGAGTTGGTCCCCATGATGCTTTGATTGCCCATGCGCGGAGCCGCTCGCCCCCACAGATATTGGGCGGCGTAGGAAATGCGGCCGTAATTGATCACGCATTCCTGCATCGCCACCTGGATGCGCTGGCCTTCGCCGGTCAGCTGACGCTGATAGAGCGCGGCGAGCACGCCGATTGCACCATGCAGCCCGGTGCCGGTGTCGCCAATCGTCAGGCCGGGTTTGATCGGCCGGCCGTCTGGCTCGCCGGTGATCGACATTGCCCCGCCAGTCGCCTGGGCGATCATGTCGAAGGCGAGAAAGTTCTTGTACGGGCCGTCATCGCCAAAGCCCTTGACCTGCGCATAGATGATGCGCGGATTGATCGCGCGCACCTCGTCATAGCCGAAACCCAGCCGCTCGATCACGCCGGGGGCGAAGTTCTCAGCGAAGACATCGGCCTTTTCAATGAGCCCGCGCAGCAGAGCGCGGCCCTTTTCGTGCTTCAAATTGGCGGTGACGCTGCGCTTATTCGCGTTGAGCAGCATAAAATAATGGGAATCGACACCCTTTTTATCAGTCGAGGCGCCGCGCCCCTGCTCGCCTTTGGTCGGCTCTTCGACCTTGATTACCTCGGCGCCGAGCCAGGCGAGCGTCTGGGTCAGCGAGGTGCCGGCCTCGAACTGGGTCAGATCGACGACGCGCACCCCGTGCAAGGCGCCGCGCGCCACACTGTCCGGGGTCTGGCCGTTGCCGTCGGGCGTCGGGTCGTTAGGCATCTCGTCTTTCCTCCTCGCAGGATCGCTTGCCGCCGCGCGGCCTCGTTCTCAGTTTATCGCCGCCCCGTCCGCATGGTCTATAAGTTAGGCGAAACTCTCGACCCTCTTTTTCTCCGCGTCAACGCCCGGAACCGCACGGGTCCAATGCAGAGGCCGCTCGACCGGCGGCATGCAACGGCGCCCCTAACGAAGACCGGCAGCGCGTTGCGTCCGCCGCTAAATGTTGACTGCGCAATTCGAAATTGATTCCGTCCGATTACAGGCTTATTATCAAGGTTAATGACTTCGCCCGATTAACGGTGCATCGACGGTGAGCCTGCCACTGTCAAAACCCCGCCCGGCTACGCATTATACCGACGCAGACCCGATTTCTCGCCGGCAGTAAATTCCGCCGGGTTTGGTCCCGACGAATGAATCCCAGTTCCATTAAGGTTTCCTTCCCGAATGCGTTTGTTAATCCTGCCTAGCCGTGACCTTCGGTGCGGCAGTCCGCTCGAGGCGTCGAAATTTCTTACAGAACGTCCGCAGAACATTCAGCGTTGATTTTCGCAACGGGATCGTCACCCGGGCTGACGGCACTGCCTCGCTGCTAACAATGCTATTGATACTGTTGAATATAGTGGAGTCTACGGCGCTTCGAACGGCGATCGATTAAGGCTCCGCGGATACCCGATCGATGCCGATAGGGTGTCGGGAAATTTTACGGTCGGAGCTGGGTTAAATCACTATGTCTGCGTAAAATAGGCGGTTTTCGCATTGGCATAGGATTTGCTAGTTAGGGTTAACATTTGTGAAGGAGCCGGACATGCAACGATTGATCAAAGGTAACCCGGGCAGTGCGCTTATCGGCGCGCTTGCCGCGATCGGATTGGCCGTCGCCGCCCATTCGACGCAGGCCGCGCCCTGCGTCAACACCACGCCAATCAACCCTCCGGCCCAGGCCCAGGGCGCCGGGGCGGGATGCGCTCTTACCGCCACCAATACTAGCGTCCAGGTTGTTTTTGCGTTTGAGTCGGCCGCGGATACCGACACGCTGAGCCTGTTTATGAGCACGATCTTCAATAACAAGACGTCGGCGCTTGGCGACACCAAGACCATCAGCGGTCTTACTGTGGGCGAGACGCTGCCATTCATGTTTGCGAATGACTCTACCGGCACGCTCGACTACACGAATGCCGAGCCGGCAACCTCACCCGATGGCGAGCCGCATACCGCTTACGCTCAGCCGACCACCGGCACGGGCCCGATCGACTCGACCTCGGCGAGCCTCTTCTTTGACGACCAAAGTCCGCGTCAGCCGGTTTCGCTCAGCGCGGCCGTGATCAACGCGATGAACGCGATCGACCCGAACTCGTCTGATTGGTTGTTTATCGGTTTTGAGGACCGACTGGCTAGCCAGGGCAGCGATTTCGACTACAACGACCTCATCTTCGCGTTCCACAACGTTTTATCGCCGCCGGTGTCAAGCCCGGAGCCGGCCTCGCTCGCGGTGCTCGGTCTCGGTCTGGCGGCGTTCGGGCTGATGCGCCGGCGCCGCGCGACAAAGGCGTAATCGGCCTCTCCAGCCAACCAAAAGCGGCGCCCGCGGGCGCCGCTTTTTTGTTGCTGTCGCAATTTTTTACAGTCCTGGCCAAGTTTGCACTGACCTGTTCGCCCGAGCCAGGCACCAATTTGCGGCATCGGGCTGGCAGCGCGTGCCCGCGCGGGGATAAGCTCGGGTGATCCCGCAACGCCTAGCGGAAGGACTGTAGATGGATTTCGGCGCGGCGATGTTTTTTACCGATTATTCCACGACGCCGACCGAGCTCGGCCGGGCGCTGGAGGCACGTGGTTTCGAATCCTTGTGGACCCCCGAACATTCGCACATCCCGTCCTCGCGGCGCTCGCAGCCGGCCTCGGGCGGGCCGCTCGGCAAGCAATATCACGATGTCATGGACCCGTTCGTCACCTTGACCGCCGCTGCCGCCGCGACCCGCACATTGAAGGTGGCGATCGGCGTGTGTGTGCCTCGTCATCCAACGTGACACAATCCAAACCGCCAAGCTCGTCGCCACCCTCGACCAAGTCTCGGGCGGGCGGTTTTTGTTCGGGATCGGCGGCGGCTGGAACCAGGAGGAGATGGAAGACCACGGCACCGAATTCAAAACCCGGTTCAAGCGAATGCGCGAGCAGGTCGAGGCGATGCCTGCGATCTGGACCGAGGAAGAGCCCGAATATCACGGAGAAATCATTGATTTTCCGAAGATGCGGGCCTGGCCCGAGCCGGTGCAAAAACCGCATCCCCCTGTCATCGTCGGCGGCGCCTTTCCACACAGCGCCCGGCGCGCTATACGTTACGGCGGTGGCTGGGTACCGAATGCAAGCCGGCCCGCCTATGCCGACATCACCGATTTTCTGCCGCAGTTTCGCGAGATGGCAGCGCAGGCCGGGCGCGACCCCGCTTCGCTCTCGATCACGATTTTCGGCGCCGGCGACGACGCCGATCGGCTCGCCCGCTATCGCGACCGCGGGATCGCTCGCGCTGTCGTCATGCTGCCCTCGGCCGACACCGCCGCGGTCGAGCCGATTCTCGACCGCTGGGCCGAGCTGATCCGCCGCACCACGCATTGAGCCGCCGGAGACGAGCGGGCTTGCGCTGAACGGGCATCGACCGTTACCGAGGAGCGTGCTAGGGTTGCGGCCGCCCGGCCATCGCGGTGCGCGATGCCGGCGGCCGTCTCCCGACGAAATATGCGCTGCGTGCCCCCGGCCGATACCGGCAATCCCGCCTGGCCTGCGCCGCAGTATGTGGGGTCCAGCGGAGAGAACCCCCTGCAGCCGGTCCCGCTCTTTATTTAAACGAAGTGTCGGAGCGCTCGGTGGCCGGGCTTGAGCCGGCTATCCCTAGGATGATTAAAATTAACCATATCTTATAATAGTTGCATTTTGAATGCAATTGGACATATACATATAGGCCTTCTCTCCGATGAGGATATTGCGTGCGGGGCATCGTTGTTCGCGCCGACAAATCGGTCGCACGCCTCGTTGTTTGCCACCGGGACGGCCGTTGGCCGACAAGGCGCTGGGCGGCCCCGTCGGTCGCATCGAGGGGCGGTTGACGGAGAATCGGGCAACCGATCCGCCGCTGCGGTTGGCTGGATCGGATGAGCTCGATCCGTCGCGGCGCGGTGCGGCCCCGCCCGCGGCGCCGTGGTCCGACGCCAATTGGAACCCGATCATCGGCTGCTCCCCGGTCAGTCCCGGCTGCGAGCATTGTCGGTCAATGCAGGCGGCCGCCCAGCTCGCCCGAATGGGCGGCAGGCCGGGTGCGCGCTACGCCGGGCTGGCCCGCGTGGGGGCGGCGGGGCTGAGCTGGACCGGAGAGGTGCGGATCCGCGACGACCTGCTGACCTGGCCGCTGTTTCAGCCGCGCCCGCGCCGCATAGTGGTGAGCTCGATGGCCGATCTGTTTCACGACGAGGTGACCACGGCAATCCTCGACCGGCTGCATGCGGCCGTCGCCGTCGCCCATTGGCATCGGTTTCTGGTGCTGACCAAACGGCCGAGGCGGATGCGGAATTACTATAGCGACCCGCAGACCCCCGCCCGCATCGCACAAGAAATGGCCGCGCTGCCTGCGGCAATTACGACCGAATCCGCCGCGAGCGGGGGACGCGGTGCCGGCGGCCGGCGCGCCGCGGGGCTGCGGGGCTGGAGGACGGGGCTCGAGCGCGTGGTCTATGCCGCGCCGGCCACCGCCGAGACGGCGCCCCGTCCGGTCGGCATCGATCCTTGGCCGTTGCCGAATTTGTGGATCGGCGTTTCGGTCGAGAACCAGGACACTATCGGGCGCATCGGGGAGCTGGCGCAGACCCCGGCGGCGGTGCGTTGGGTGTGCTTCGAGCCATTGCTCGGCCCGGTGCGGCCGGATGCGGTGCCAACGAGCGAGGGCTGTTTCGACGCGCTGCGCGGCGTTCACTATCGGCTCGACGGCCGCGGCCGCCCCGTGCCCAACCAACGCGCGGCTTGGCCCGCGCTCGACTGGGTTGTCGCCGGCGGCGAGACCGGCATCGGCGCTCGCCCGACCGAGCCCGACTGGCTGCGCCGGCTGCGCGACCTCTGCACCGCGGCGCAGGTCCCGTTCCTGTTCGAGCAATGGGGCGAGTGGGCCCCGGCCGAGGACGATGCGTTCGGCCGACGCATGGTGCGGCGCGGCCGACGCGCTGCCGGGCGTCTGCTCGACGGCGAAAGCTGGGATCAGCTGCCGCGCCGCTGATCCACGGCACCCGGTGCGACGCTATTTCGGATAGATTCGCCGATAGACGCCGGGTGAACCATGGCGCAGATTGGGCCGCATCCGCTGCGTCCATGGATTGCTGTCCCGCGCCCGATGCCATGCCTCGGTTTCCGGCACGCCCGCGTGCTCGAATTCATACAGGGTCAGATATTTCGGCTGGCCCTCGACCGCGACCCAGCGGCGCGCCCCGAGACAACCAGGGACCGCGAGATAGCCCGGAATATAGACCGTGTTGTACCAGGCGTTGAATTCCTCCTCGACGGCGCTCGACACGTCGATCCGGCCCATCTGCAGCACCGGCGCCATCGCTGCGGTCTGCTCCACCGGGTGGGTATGCACCGGAAAAATCTGGCGATAGGCGTTGCGCAAAAAAATGGGGCCGATCCGGCTCGTCCCGGTCTGTTGCCGCTGCGTCGAGGACCGGTATTTGACACTGTCGAGATAGGCGGCACTGCGCAGCACGTTGTGATCCTCGAGCTCGTAAACCGTGAGGTATTTCGGCCTGCCCTTCAGCGCCACGTAGCGGCCGGCGCTCAAGAACCCCGGCACTTCCAACAGCCGCGGCAGGTGCTCCTCGTCGTACCAGCGGTTGAACTCCGGCTCGTGCTCGGCGTCGATGTCGGTCCACACCATCAAGAGACCGGTGCCGCGTGTTTTGGCCATCGGCCCTTCCGCCATCCTGATTCTTATGTCCAATCGTAGGCACGGCATTGGCGGGCTAGGCGACGCTGCGCTAGCATCGTGGGACGCGCAAAGGAGAAGGAAGACCGGATGAGCCGGACCTACAACGCCATCGACGCCGACGGCCATGTGCTGGAGCCGGTGACCCTCTGGGACGACTATATGGAAAAGGCGTTTCGCGACCGGGCGCCGCGCCTCATTGTCGACAACAGCGGCAAGGAGATGCTGCTGGTCGAGGAGAAGATTCTCGGGAGCCGGCAGGGCATGGGGGGCATTGGCGGCGTCGGCTCCCGCCAAGGCGTCGTCCAGGCTTCGACGATGGCCTACAAGGACGGTAAGCCGGGCGGGTTCGACCCGCACAAGCGCATCCCCGACATGGATTTGGATGGCATCGACGCGGCCTTTTTATATCCGAGCATGGGGCTCTTTGCCGGCGCCATTAAAGACCCGCCGCTCGCGGCCGCGATGTGCCGCGCCTATAACCGCTGGCTCGCCGATTATTGCCAGCCGTATCCCGATCGCCTCTTTGGGATTGCGATGCTGCCGATGCAGTCGCTCGACCTCGCGATCGCCGAAATGCGCTTCGCCCGCAAGGAATTAGGATTTCGCGGTGGGTTCATCCGGCCCAACCCCTACAACGGCAAGATGATCCACCATCCCGATTACGAGCCGTTTTGGAGCGCCGCCGAGGAGCTTGATTTTTCGATCGGCTTTCACGAAGGCGGCAACAGCGGCATGCCGACGGTCGGCATCGACCGCTTCGAGGGGCGCGCCGCGCAGCATATCATCAGCCACACGATGGAGATGATGCTCGCCTGCATGAGCGTCATCTGGGGCGGAGTTTGCGAGCGTCACCCGAAGGTCCGCATCGGCTTTCTGGAATCGGGCGGCGGCTGGGTGGCACCTTGGCTCGACCGCATGGACCGCCATTTCGACGACCAGGGGTTCAACGACTCCGGACTTTCGACGCGCCCGAGCGAAGTCTTTCAGCGCAATTGCTGGATTTCGTTCGAGCCAGTCGAGGGCAGCATCCGCGTCCTCGCCGACTATATCGGACCGCACAAGATCATGTGGGCGACCGATTATCCGCACCGCGACGGGTTTTTCCCGGGCGCGCCCAAAATGCTGCTCGACCGGCTCGAAGGGGTCTCGCCCGAGACCCGACACCGGGTCATGGCCGGCGGTGCGATGGGCTTTTACGGCCTACGATAGCCCACCGCACAACACTTAGCGGGGAATGGCGCTTTTGCGCTCCCAATAGGACGGGTCGGCGGGAAAGACCGAATTGCAGCGCGTTGCTTGCGGCGTGCCGTCGAGCGTGTCGGCTGCGGCGCGCCACACCGCGTAATGCGGCGCCGCGCGGTGCGCTTCGAGCGCCGCCTCGTCGCGGTAGACCTCGTAGAAATAATAGGTGTTCGGGTCCTGCCCGTCCTGCAGCACGTTGAAGCGCATGCAGCCCGTCTCGTCGCGCTCGGAGCCGAGCGCATCCACCTCGATCGCCTGCAGGAACCGCTCGCGCCCCTCCGGCTTGACCCGCACCTTGACCCACAACGCCAGCATGCCGCTTCCCTTCTCTGGTCACATCAAGTCGAGCCCGATGCTACGCCGATTGCGGGCCCGGCGTCACCGCCGATCTCACCACCGGTGCTCGCCGACACGAAAGCGGGACCGGGTCGCTGTGGCCAAAGCAGCGCGGCGAGCGGCGCCTCACCCGGCGCGGCCGGCGCGGTATTCGCGGCGAATGATGTCGAGCAATTCGGCGGCGGAAGTCGCGGCGGCGCTGCTCTCGAAGGTGATCTCGCCGTGCTGCATCAGCACCACCCGGTCGCAAAGCTCGAGCGTCTGCGCATAATTGTGCGCGATCATCACGATGGCGATGTCGCCGCGCTCCTTCAGCCGCTCGACGAGCCCGATGATCCGCTGCGCCTCGCGTGCACCCATCGCCGCCAGCGGCTCGTCGAGCAGCAGAATGCGCGCATTGGAAAGCACCGCGCGCGCCACCGCGACCGCCTGCCGCTGACCGCCCGACAAGGCGCCGACCTCGGTCTCGACCGAAGGCACATCGACGCCGATCTCGGCCAGCGCCGCGGCGGCGCGCCGTCGCATCGCGCGATGGTCCAACAGCTTGAGCGGCCCCCAGCGCAGCAACTCGCGGTTCAAAAACATGTTGTGGTAGACACTGAGCCCGTTGACCAGCGCCAGATCCTGGTAGACGCACTCGATCCCGAGTGCCCGCGCGTGATCGACCGAAGCGAGCTCGACCGGCCGGCCATCGACAAGGACTTGGCCCCCATCCGGCTGTTGATAGCCGGTCAGGATCTTGATCAGCGTCGATTTGCCGGCGCCGTTGTCGCCCAAAATGCCGAGCGTTTCGCCAAACCCGACGGCGAGCGACACGCCGGCGAGTGCGGTCACGGTTCCGAACACTTTTGTGATCCGCTCGGCGCGGATCGCTTCGGCCCGGATCGGCTCCATCGGGCCAGTCATGCCGGGCCGCCGCCGCGCAGCCGCGCCAGATGGATGTTGGCGATCATCGCGATCAGGATCGCGGCGCCGATCACGATGTCGAAGGTGAAGGCGTTGATGCCTTGCAGCGTAAAGCCGTCCTGCAGGATGCCGAGCATGATGCCGCCGACGAGCCCGCCGATGATCGTGCCGGCGCCGCCAGCGATCGCGGTGCCGCCGATGACACCGGAGGCGACGCCCAGAAACATGATGTTGCTGCCGCCGGCCAGCGGGTCGATCGAGCCGACGCGAAAGGCTTCGAGCAATCCGGTCAATCCGCCCAATGTGCTGGTCAGCACAAAATTGCCGATCTTGATGCGGTTGATCGCAATGCCGGCCTCAGCCGCCGCGACGATGTTGCCGCCGATCGCGACCGTATGCAGCCCCCAGCGCGTATGGCGCAAGACGACGTGCATGATCGCGACGATGACCAAGGCCCAGACGATTTCGGAATAGGCCCACACCCCCATGATCCCGGTCAAAAGCGGGCCGCCGGCGGTGTTCGCCGGATAGCCGCGCGAGATCGTCAAGGTCAGCCCGGTGATCAGAAACAGCATGCCGAGCGTGGTGATAAACGACGGCACGCGCAGCCCGATCGTGATCAGGCCGATGACGAGCCCGATCAAGGCGCAGGCGGCGAGCGTCGCCAGGATCGCCACCGGCACCGGGAGGCCGAAATCATGCATGTTTTGCATCAGAAACGGCGCCAGCGCGAAAACCTGCCCGACCGAAAGATCGATCTCACGGCAGATCAACAGCATGATTTCACCGCAGGCGATGATCACCGGTGCGGCGACAAACTGCGACAATGTCTGAATATTTGCGTCGGTCAGAAAATTCTGGTTCGCGAGCTCGAAATAAATGACGAGTGCTACCGAGACGACAATGACGCTCGCCTCCGGCCGCAGCAGCAACCCGTAAAGACGCTCGGCGACACTGCGGCGCGCCATCGCCCGTTGCTCAGTCGCTTTCACCGCTTCCTCGACCGCGCCACCCCTCAAGGCCCGATAGCGGTCGGGCGGCGCCCCTCACCCTCCCGCTGCGCGGGTCCTCCCTCTCCCCGCATGCGGGGAGAGGGTCGGGGTGAGGGGCAATGCCACGCACGGCGCCTCAGCCGCCGATGGCCCCGGCATGCGGCACGATCTGCGCCGCCTTGGCGCTGCCTTCGTAGCGCGTCTTGGTGTCGAGATACGGCTTTACCTCGTTTTTGGTCACGAATTTGAGACCGGTGTTGATGTCGGCCGGTCCGACAAGCCCGCCCGACACCTTCCACACGAACATCTCCATGACCGTGTAAAACCCTTGCAGATAGGGCTGCTGATCGATGACGAAATCGAGAAAGCCGTCACGCACCGCTTCGAGCGACCGCGGCAAGAGATCGTAGCCGCCGGCATGCACGCCTTTTGCCGGCAAATTGTATTTCCGGCTGACGAGCCCGCAATTCATCGTGTCGCCGCCGCCGACGCCGAACATGCCTTTGACGTCCTGGTTGCCGAGGTAATAGGCCTGGATTTTCGACAGGCTGGCATTGGCCGCGGGGTCGGTCGCGATCATCGTCGCCTGGATCGCGGCCCCCGATTTCTTGATCGAATCCATGGCGCCATCGACGCGCGGCTGCAAATTCAGCTGCCCCGGCGTGGCGATAAAGATCGCCACCTTGCCCGCGCCGACGAGCTTGACGATGCGCTCGCCCATCATCTGGCCGGACAAGAACAAATCCTGGCCGATATAGGCGAGGCGCTTGCTGGTGTGCGAATCGGCATTGTAGCTGAATACCGGGATGCCGGCGGCGAGCGCGTTCTCGACCGGGCGCTCGAACCCCTTCGGATCGACGAGGCAAACCGCGATCGCATCGGCCTTGCCGGCGACCGCAGCGTTGAACGCATTGACCATCTGCGCCACGTCGGAAGTCTCCGACCCGGTCCACTGATAATCGACGCCGAGCAATGCGCAGGCATCCTGGATGCCGTATTGGCACGGCACAAAAAACGGGTTCGACGTCACATGATTGACAAAGACGAACTTCCAGCGCGGATGCGCCGGAAACGGCCCCGCCTCCGCCGCCCCCGCCACCCGGCTCGCGAAACCCGAATACCCGGCAATCGAGCCCCCGGCGACACTGCGCATCAGCGCCCGCCGCGCCAACCCCGCACCGCCATCCCCCGAACCAGCGCCCATGTCATATCCTCCCCGCCACTGCTTCGTTCCGGCGCACCATACCGACCCGCGCCCCCGCGGTCACGGGAGCGCGGGTCGCGCGGCTACGACGACAAACCGCGCCGCCCGGCACGAAAAAATGCTCGTGCATAAAGCCACGTCAGACCGTCAACATCGCTATAGGCCGAGCTCGCTGTGGGAGCCGAGCCGGACGAGCTCGAGCGTCATCGGGTCCGGTTTCCGGTAAATCAGGATCAGGTCGGGCCGGACATGGCAGTCGCGATGATCGATCCATTTGCTGGTAAGCGGGTGGTCGAAATAACGGAGTGGCAACGGCTCGTCCCCGGCCGGCAGGCTGGCCGCTTCGAGCAGCAGTGCATCGAGGCGCTTGCCGTGGCGTCCTGATTTCTCCCGCTTGTAGTCACGGCGAAAGCGGCTGGTGTATTTAACAGTCCGCATTCAGGCTGGTGAGTAGTTTTTCGGGCGGCCCTGCGGTGGTCAGCTCGCCGCGCCGCGCCGCCTTCATCGCCTCGATCGTTTCCTTGTTGGGGATCAGCGGCTCGAACGGCAGGGCCTTCTCCCTGACAATCCGTTTTACCAGCATGCGGAAAGCATCGGACAAGGTCAGTCCCATAGCGGCCAGCACGGCGCTGGCTTCGGCCTTGTCCGCCTCTTCGATGCGGGCGCGCACAACGGAATTAACGGCCATGGCTCCTCCTTCGTGCGCTACAATGTAGCCCACGAGCCATGAATCTTCAAGGATGTGCGCCCATCTGCAAGGAGCGTTCCCGATGGCGGGCAACCGTCCGGCGCCGCATTCCGACGCCGATGTCGTGCCGATCTCGGCGCGGGCTCCGAGCCGCAGTGGCCGGCAGTCAGAGCGGAATGACCAACAGCGTGTCGATCTTCCGGCTGTCGAGGATGACGAGACGCTCGATAAAGCGGTAGGGTTTCGCCGACAGGTCGATGCGGTCGAGATAGCGGCCGGCGGCGAACAGGCTCATCTCGCCGTCATGCATGATGCGGACCGCGATAAAGTTCGAGCGCACCTCGGCGACGCCGTCCGCGACCCGGCCGATCCGGGTCGGGCCGATAATGTGGCGATAGCGGTGCGCCTCGAAAATATTGGCGCGGCGCAGCGCCAATATCCGGTCCTTCAGCATTCCCTTCGAGGCGGCGTAGACGATGCCGTGGCGATAGCCCGCCTCGTGGCTTTCGCGGCTGGTGATCAGATAGCGGCAATTCTCGACAAAGAACTCCGGCCATTCTTCGAGCCGGTCGTCGTCGATGCATTCGGCATAGGCGGCGATCAGCGCGTCCACACCTTGGCGCAGCGCGGTCTCGTCCATCGCTGCGTCAATCGCCGATCAGCTCGCGGTATTTCTTCCAGAACCCGCGGATCGCCGCTTCGCTCGAGCGGAAGGGCTGCGATTGGGCGTCATGGCCACCCATCATGACGATCCCGCTATCGGCGTCGTTGAAGCGCAGCGCGCGCTGGACAAAGCCGCCGACGCAGCCGTCCTCCATCGAGATGTAGCCGGCGGCGCCGACGAGATTGCCCTGGCGCACCCGGCGCTCGGTCATGGCCTCGTCGTCATCCTCAAAGCCCAAATGAATCCATTCGAGCTCGGTCTTTTCGAGACCGCGCGGCTGGACCACCCGGACCGCGATCGAGTTCCGGATCTGCTGCAGGATCATGTTCGGAAAGATCGTCAGGATTTGCACCGAGACCTGGTCGCCGTATTCGTCCACCGATTCGACGACCGAGGGGTCTTCGAGCCGCATCTCCATATCCGAGCGCAGCCCCTCGCGCCGGTAATCGGCGTCCTCGGCAGCATAGTCGAGCTTTGCCTGGCTGAAATGGTGGCCGCCGCTGTCGTCGATATGGATGCCGCCCGGCATGCTCAAGCGGTTGATCCGAAATGTCGTCAGAAAGGCGTGCAGGATGCTGGCGTGATAGGTGTCCTTGGTGTTCTCGGCGTAGAGCTTCCAATTGTTCGGCAACACCTGCGTGCTGCGGCCCAGGATGTGCGCCTTGCGGTTCAGCACGCGGCGGATGCCGCCGACGACCGGCGCGCCGAGATAGGTTTCGAGATCGGGGGTCTTGTCGCTGAACGTGCCGAAGACGAGGCCGACCAGCTCGGCCACGCGGAGCCGCGGCAAATCGTGCTCGTCCTTGCGGAACTCGGGCGGCATCCCGCCCTGGCGCTTGACGCCGCGTTCGAAGGCGACCCCGGTCAACCGGCCGGCGAGGTCATAGGTCCAGCCGTGATAGATGCATTTGATCTCGTTGCCGCGCCCTTTGCGCTCGAGGCAGAGCAGATTGCCGCGATGGGCGCAGCGATTGGGGAAGGCGTTGATCACCCCCGCGGCGTCGCGGGTCACCACCACCGCGGTCTCGCCGACGGTTGTCGCCACCCAATCGCCGGGCTCGGGGATCTCGGCGGTCAGGCACAAAAAGCTCCAGGCCGGGCCGTGAAAAATCCGCTCCTGCTCGAGCCGGTATTGCTCGGCATCGGTGTAGAGCCGGAATGGCACCTGGCTCAGCCCGTTCGACGGCCACGCCACTCCCCGCACCGCCTCGCTGCCGTATTCGGACATGACGCGCTCTCCTTGTTCGCCGGGCAAGACGATCATAGCAGCATAGGGGATATCGCGGGAGGCCGGTTGCGCCCGCTCGGGCGAACGCCGGTGCGCGATACCGTTCCTGCAACAACTACTCTCGCGAAGAGACCACAAATGCGACAATAAGCTGGTCGAGCAAGATTCCGAGCACATCCCGGGTCAGCCGGGATCGGTGTCCTTTCTTGCGGCGGTCGGCAGCGGCGAGAGATATTCGCGCGGGTCAACCGGCTTATTGCCGCGGCGCAGCTCGAAATGGAGCTGCGGCTCGCCGACATTGCCGGTCGCACCGACGCGGGCAATGACTTGGCCCTTGGCCACCTTTTGCCCGGGCTTGACCAGCATCATGTCGCAATGGGCGTAGGCGGTGATCCAGCCATTGGGATGCTTGACCAGGATCAGATTGCCGTAGCCGCGCAGCTCGTTGCCGGCATAGGCCACGATCCCGCCATCGGCGGCCTCGACCGGGGCGCCGCGGGGCGCGGCGATGTTGATGCCGTCGTTATGGGTCCCGCCCGGTCCCGAGCCGAAGCCCTCCAGCACGTGGCCGCGCACCGGCCATAAAAAAGCGCTGTTGCCGTGCGCCGGCGGCGAGGTCGACACGCCCGGAGGCGACACCGCCGCGACGGATTTTTCGTGTGACGCCCCACGCCCATTCGCCGGGGCTGGTGTTGCAGATTTGACAGATGCTGGAGCCGGCGTTGTGGAGTGGGAAGCAGCAGGCGGCGGGGAGAGGGTCGCCGATTGTGTCGGCGGTGCGGGCTCGGGTTTTGCGATTGGCGGTGGTGCCGGTCGGTCAAGCGGAATCGGCCGGTCCGCCGCGGCGTCGGAAGGACGGGATGGGAGCGTAACAGGGTGCCGCGGCGGCGGTAGGGCCGGCGTCGGCTTTGGCGACGGCAATTCGGCCACGGCGACCGGTGCCGGAGGCGGCGCAGCCGCCGCTGGCGGCAGCGGCGGCGCGTTTGGCGGACCCAAGGCGGCGACGGCGCCTGCGCCCGGAATGACCAAGGTGGCGCCAGCGATGATCCGATAGGGCGGCGACAGGTGATTGGCTTCGGCGATTGCCTGCATCGGCACATGATGGTCGAGCGCAATCCGGGACAGTGTCTGGCCCGGCTCGACCGTTATCGTGACCGACGGCGGCTCCGGTGGGGGTCCGCCATCGACCAGGGGCGCCGGTCCGCCTGGCCGCATGCCGCAACCCGTCAGAAATCCGATAAACGCGACACCTGCGGCGGCGGCGATACCGTGTCCTGCGCCTCTCTCTCGTGCCATCCGGCCCCCCTGCACGCCCCCCGACGCGCAAGCAACAACGCTATTTGGTACTCCCGCGCTAAATCGTGTCAAGCCTTTGTCTTCGCTCGCCCCGGCAATCCGGCAACCAGCGGGACAAACCGCACCCGGCCGAGCTCCTCGGTCTGGACCCCGCTCTCGTCGCGGCGGATTCGCAGCAGCGTCTGGTCGCGGTGCTCGTCGCCGACCGGCACCACCAGCACACCGCCCGGCGCCAACCCGTCGACCAGCGCCGCCGGAATGTCGGGAGCCGCGGCGGTAACGATAACCCGGTCGTATGGCAATTGCTCGGGCCAGCCCCGGTAGCCGTCGCCGACGCGGCATACGATGTTCCGGAGCCGCAGCTCGGCAAAGCGATGCTCAGCCGCAACCGCCAAGCCTCGATGCCGCTCGATCGAGAACACCCGGCGGCAGAGCCGCGCCAGAACCGCGGTTTGATAGCCCGAGCCGGTGCCGATTTCGATTGTGTTGGTCCGCTCGCCGAGCAGCAGACCTTCGGTCATCAACGCGACGACATAAGGCTGGCTGACCGTCTGCCCCTCGCCGATCGGCAGCGCGATATTGTCGTAAGCCCGGTCGACGAATTGCGCCGGCACAAACCGCTCGCGCGGCGTTTTTTCAATCGCGCCCAAAACGCGCGGGTCGCCGAGCCCGGCGCGGCGCAGCTCCATCAGGAGCCGCAGCTTTTTCTGCACGAAACCGGGTTCGGCGACGGCTTCAGCCATGTGCGGCGATGACCTCGAGGCCGCCCATGTAAGGCTGCAGCGCCGGCGGCACCGACACGCTCCCGTCTGCGCGCTGGAAGTTTTCGAGAATCGCGATCAACGTGCGGCCGACGGCAAGACCCGAGCCGTTCAGAGTGTGCACTGGCGCGGTCCCGCGGCCGGCGGCCGGGCGATAGCGCGCCTGCATGCGCCGGGCCTGGAATGGGCCGCAATTCGAGCAGCTCGAAATCTCGCGATATGCGTTCTGGCCCGGCAGCCAGACCTCGATGTCATAGGTTTTTTGGGCGGCAAATCCCATGTCCCCGGTCGACAGCACGACGACCCGGTAGGCGAGCCCCAGCCGCTTCAGCACCTCCTCGGCGCAATGCGTCATCCGTTCGTGCTCGGCGGGCGAATCTTCGGGCCGGGTGATCGACACCAGCTCGACCTTCATAAACTGGTGCTGGCGGATCATCCCGCGGGTGTCCTTGCCCGCCGCCCCGGCTTCGGACCGGAAGCACGGCGTCCAGGCGGCAAAGCGCAGCGGCAATGCCGCCTCGTCGAGGATCTCGCCGGCAACGAGATTGGTCAGCGGCACCTCGGCGGTCGGGATCAGCCAATAGCCGTCGGTGGTGCGGAACAGATCTTCGGCGAATTTCGGCAGTTGCGCGGCACCGTAGAGGGCCGTGTCGCGGACCAAAAATGGCGGCGATACCTCGAGATAACCGAATTCGGTCGTATGCAGATCCAGCATGAATTGCGCCAGCGCGCGTTCGAGACGGGCGAGCGCACCTTTCAGCACCACAAACCGCGCACCGGAGAGCTTCGCGGCACGGGCGAAATCCATCATGCCCAACCGCTCGCCAATCGCCTCGTGCGGCAACGGAGCGACTCCCGAATCCCAATCCGGGGGGAACCGTGGCGGGTCGCCGACGCGGCGCAGCTCGCGATTGGCGCTCTCGTCGGGGCCGTCCGGCACATCATCGTCCGGCAGGTTGGGGAGCCCGGCCAGGATTTTGTCGATGTCGGCCCGCAACCGGACGGCTTCGGCGGCGGCACCCGCTTCGGCCTCGCGGTCGGCCGCGGCCTGCCGCAGCAAGGGTTCGGCATCCTCGCCACGGCTCTTGGCGGCGCCGATCTCGCGGCCGAGGCGGTTGCGCCGTGCCTGTGCCTCCTGCGCCCGCGTCTCAGCGGCACGCCAGCTGCTGTCGAGCGCGAGGATATTCGCCGCGGCGGCAGAAAGCCCCCGCCGCGCCAAGCCGCGGTCGAGCTCCTCGGGGTGGTCCCGGATCCATCTCAGATCGTGCATCGTCGCATCGCATATAGCGGGCCACGATGAGCCCGTCCATGCGTCCGGCGGCTATTCGCCGGCGGCGGGCTTGGCTTTGCCAGTAAGCTCGGCCTCCTCTTCGGCCTCGCGTTTGGCACGGGCTTTTTCGACCATGCGGCAGGATATGATCGAGGCCTCGAACAGCACGATCAACGGGATCGCGAGGCTCGTCTGGCTGATGATGTCGGGTGGGGTCAGCACCGCGGCGACGATGAACATGATGACGATCGCGTAGCGCCGCTTGGAGGCCAGCCCCGCTGAGCTGACGAGCCCGACCCGCGCCATCAAGGTCAGCAAGACCGGCAGCTGGAACGCCACGCCGAAGGCGAACAGCAGGGTCATCACCAGCGACAAATATTCGTTGACCTTGGCTTCGAGCACGATCGGCAGGGTGCCCGGGCCGCCCGGCGATTCGAAACTGACAAAAAACCGCCACGCATAGGGAATCACGACAAAATAGGCGAGTGACGCGCCCATCGCGAACAATACCGGCGTGGCAAAAAGGTAGGGGTAGAAGGCCCGCCGTTCGGTCTTGTAGAGGCCCGGCGCGACGAACTTCCAGATCTGCACCGCCACGACCGGAAAGGCGAGAAACAACGCCGCCCAGAAGGACACTTTGACATAGGTGAAAAAGGCTTCGGTCAGGCCCGTATAGATCAGGTGCCGCCCGGTCTGCCCATGAAAGATCAGCGCGAGCGGATGGACCAGAAAGCCGTAGATGCGGAACTTGAACTGGTAGCAGACCAGGAACGCGATCATGATCGCGCCGATTGCCCACATCAACCGATTGCGCAATTCGATCAGGTGATCGAGAAGCGGCATTCGGCCGGCTTCGAGCTCGGCCTCCCGGTCCTCCTCCTCCGCCATCGCGAACCCCTACGGCTTGGGCGGCACGATGTCGTGGGCAGCGCCGTCCGGTGCTGCCGGGGCCGGGGCGGGCTCGGGATCGGCGGGGTCGGCGGCGTCAGGTCCGGGCGGCGAAAGCGGCTCGGGCGGAACAATCTCCGCCGCTTCGGCCGCGACCCGGACCGCCTCGTCCGATGCCGGCAGTTCCACCCGCGGCTCGGGCTCGGCGAAATTCGGCAGCTCGGGCGGCTTCAGGCTTTCCTGCAGGCTCCCGGTCGGGTCGACCGTCTGCCGGAACTCGTGCTCGATGTCGAGCTCGCTCGCCTTTTTGAGGTCCTGGCGGATCTCGTCGAGCTCGGCTTCGCGGATCATCTGGTCGATGCTGCTTTGAAACTCGCGCGACAGAGTGCGCGCCTTGCGCACCCAAAAGCCGGCAACGCGCAGCGCCTTCGGCAGGTCCTTCGGCCCGATAAAAACGAGCGCCACGACGCCGATCAGCAGCAATTCCGACCAACCCAAATCAAACAGCATCGGACCTCGTTCAACCCTCCAAAAACCTGATTGTCCGCCCTGGGCCGGTGCTCCGATGATGTCAGAACCGGCCGCGCCCGGCAATCTGGGGCGCAAGGCGAGATTTTGCAAACGTCCGACGGTGCGGCGGGTGCAGGCCGCTCCGGGGGCCGGAGCCGGACGAGCGATATGCGCCGGGCGGCGTCGGCTATACTCCGCCCCGCCGACCGGTCGGCAGCGTGCAAAAAAGAGCGAGGTGAAGAATGAACGATGTCTTCGATCCGGACGGGCTCGGTGTGGACGAGCGCTTTGCCGTCGGCCAGCCGGTGCCGCGCTCGGAAGACCCGGTCCTGCTGAAGGGTGCAGGCCATTACTCCGACGATGTGAGCCTGCCCCGCCAGGCCCATGCGGTGATGGTGCGCAGCCCTGTCGCGCATGGGGTGATCCGCAGCATCGGCGCCGCCACGGCGCGCGCGATGCCGGGCGTGCTTGCAATCTACACCGCGGCCGAGCTGAAAGCGGGCGGGGTCGGGCCGCTCCCGCCGCGCCAGGTCATGAACAACCGCGACGGCACGCCCATGGCGGCGCCGACGCATTTCGCGCTGCCGGCGGACAAAGTGCGGCATGTCGGCGAGGCGGTGGCCGCCGTCATTGCCGAGACCGTGGCGCAAGCCAAGGATGCGGCGGAACTGGTCGAGCTCGATATCGATCCGCTGCCGGCGGTGACCGAGCCGGCCGAGGCCGACATACCCGGCGCGCCCCTACTTTACGACGAGGTTCCAGGGAATATCGGGCTCGATTTTCATTTCGGCGACAGCGACGAGGTCGCAAAGGCCTTCGCCGGGGCCGCGCATGTCACCCGGCTGAAGCTGCGCAGCAACCGCATCGTCGTCAATGCGATGGAGCCGCGCTCGGCGATTGCCGAGTATGACGGCGCGCGGCGGCATTGGACCTTGCATGTCGGCTGCCAGGGTGTTTTCGGTTTTCGCAACTATATCGCGCAAGTCTTTGGCGCCGGGCGCGACCAGGTACGGATTTTGACAGATCGGGTCGGCGGTTCGTTCGGCATGAAGCAGCCGACCTATGCCGAATATTATTGCATTCTCTTTGCCGCGCGCGAATTGGGCCGGCCGGTCAAATGGACAGACGATCGCTCGGGCAGCTTTGTCTCCGACAGCCACGGCCGCGACCACGATATGCTGGCCGAACTGGCGCTCGACAAGGACGGACATTTCTTGGCCGTCCGGCTCACCGGCCACGGCAATCTCGGCGCTTATTACGGCGCCCCCGGCCCGGCGACGCGCAACGCGGTCCGGAACACGCTGGGCGTCTACAGGACGCCGCTGATCGAAGTCTCGACCAAATGCGTCTTTACCAACACGACCCCGGTCGGCGCCTATCGCGGCGCCGGACGGCCCGAAGCCAACTACTATATGGAGCGGCTGGTCGAGGCGGCAGCGGCCGAGACCGGGATCGACCGGGTCGAGCTGCGCCGCCGCAACCACATCTCGGCGGCGGCGATGCCGTACAAAGCGCCAAACGGCACCAATTACGACAGCGGCGATTTCGCCGGCGTGCTCGAAGACGCTTTGCGGCTTGCCGATTGGGACGGGTTTGCCGCGCGCAAGGAGGCGAGCCGGGCGCGCGGCAAGCTGCGCGGGCGCGGCATCAGCGACTATCTCGAATTGACCGGCCCGCCCGGCCGCGAGATGGGCGGCATCCGCTTTGAGGCGAATGGCGATGTGACCCTGATCACCGGCACCTTGGATTATGGCCAGGGTCACTGGACGCCCTTTGCCCAGGTGCTCGCCCACCGGCTCGGCATTCCCTTCGGCCGGATCAAATTGCTGCAGGGCGACAGCGACGAATTGATCGCCGGCGGCGGCACCGGCGGCTCGAAATCGATGATGACGAGCGGTGCCGCGATCGTCGAGGCGGCCGAGAAATGCGTGGCGCAGGGCAAGGAGATCGCTGCCCATGTGCTGGAGGCGGCGGCGGCCGATATCGAGTTTCGTGGCGGCCGGTTTGTGATCGCCGGCACCGACCGCTCGATCCACATCATCGAATTGGCCGAGAAGCTCCGCAGCGGGCTCGAATTGCCGGCCGGGCTGCCGCAAAGCCTCGACGTCGCCAATATCAGCGACGGCCCGCCCTCGGCTTTTCCCAATGGTTGCCATATTGCCGAGGTCGAGGTCGATCCCGAGACCGGCCTCGTCGACGTCGTCAAATACTCCTTCGTCAACGATTTCGGTGTCGTCATCAACCCGCTGCTCGTCACCGGGCAGGCGCATGGCGGGATCGTGCAAGGGATCGGCCAGGTATTGCGCGAGCGCACGGTGTATGACGAGCACGGCCAACTGCTGACCGGCTCCTACATGGATTACGCGATGCCGCGCGCCGAAGACGCGCCAATCTTCGAGAGCGCCTTTCACCCGGTGCCGGCCAAGACCAACCCCTTGGGCGCGAAGGGCTGCGGCGAGGCCGGCTGCGCCGGGGCCCTGCCGTCGGTCATGAACGCGCTTGTCGATGCGCTCGCCGAATACGGTATTCGCCACATCGACATGCCGGCGACGCCGGAACGCGTCTGGCGCGCGATCCGCGCGGCCCGCTCCGCATAGCGCGGAAGCCTCTCTGCTTACGCGCCCGGAGCGGGCAAGCGGCTTTATTTAGTCGGGCACGGCGTGCCGTCGGCGATCCATTCTTTGAACGCCGCAATCAGCTCGGGCTGGGTGTAGGGCGGCGTCGTGCGCGCGTCGCCGTTCGGCCGCGTGCCGGGGTGGAAGGACCAATGAACCAGGGGCTCGGTTTGGATGTGCTTCAGGAGGTCGGCCGGGGTACGATCGCCGTTCAGGCTCTTGTCGAGCAGGTTGGCGCAGAGCTTCGGCCCGCTGAGGGGGATGCCCGGCGAGGCTTCCCAGGCCATCGTTCGCGGTGCCATGGCAATCGCTATGCCGGGTGACCTCCATATCCACTTCCCCATTCCGGAAGAAATCGGGGAACGGGTTGGCGACCGATCCGAATACTTCGCCCGTTGCAGATCGAGCGAGTAGGTCGTCCAAAAGCCGCCGCCGGCGTTGAACCCGAGCGTCGTATCGAAATGCCACAGCTCCTGGCGTCGAACGCCATCAGCCGCCCGGCTATGCCCACATCGCCGACGGCGATGCCGGTGAACATTTGGCCGTTCCAGGCTATTGGCGCCGACACAAAGGCTTCGTGAGCGTCGGGATCTGCGGCGGTCTTGTTCATTGAGTCGTATTTCACAAATTTCCTTGAGACCTTGAACATTTTTCGGGGTAATCTGACTCAGCCGGACAAAGCGCTGACCGGCATAGTTTTTGTTGACGGTTATCCAATCGTCGGCGCTCGGTGTTGCGGCGGAAGACGACGGCTCCTGTCCCGAGGCGCCGATCGGGCAAACGAGGAAGACGGCCGCCAATACGACATGCATAAAGCGCCAGAGCCGCCGAGGGCCAGCCGGGCTGGGTGCCATTGTTCGCTTCCTCTCGATCGGTGAGTGTCTTCGATGCGGTTTTGGCGATGTGGCTCTTTCGGCCATGCGCAGTTGAACATAAGACCGAGACTTGTCGAATGATTGCGCCGCCGGTCGGTGGCGGGAAGATGTGAGAACGCGCAAGAAAAGGCACAAAGACGTTGGCCCTCCGACGCGCAGCAAGCCGGTGTGCCGAACGCCGAACAGTCCGACGTTGCTCGGCGCGTGCGGCTGCGGCAAGAGCACGCTGCTTTATTTGAACGGCGGGTTTCTGCTGGTCGAACGCGACCCGAAGGCTTGTGTTGTCGCGGTCCGCCAACGGGGCGCTGTCGAGACGGTCCAGTCTCAGCCGGTGGCGTGTTGCCGCACCCTCGGACGCGCTTATATGGCGCAGGGAAAGAGCCGGCGGTGGCCTCGCGCTTGCGCATCGGCGTGTCGACGCATGAAGTGGAGTGACTGATGGCCCAATGGTTCGACACCGCAAAGCGCCAGGCGCGGGTCCGTGTCCCTCTGGTGATGGCGGCCGTTGTCGTGCTGGCGGCCGTGACGCTGCGGGTCGTGCACGCACCAGCCGAAGAGGCCCGCCTGGTGCCGCCGCCGGCGATGGACGAGCCGACCGCAACGGCGCCGGCGAGCGAGGTCGCAATCCTCGCCGGCGGCTGCTTCTGGGGTGTCCAAGGTGTCTTTCAGCATGTCGCCGGCGTAGCCGCGGCGGTTTCCGGCTATGCGGGCGGCGCGGCCGACACCGCGCAATACGAAACGGTGAGCGACGGCGGGACAGGGCACGCCGAATCGGTGCGCGTCATTTTCGACCCCCGGCGCGTCAGCTATGGCCGGATTCTGCAAATTTATTTCTCGGTGGCGCATGATCCGACTGAGCTGAACCGCCAGGGGCCGGATGTCGGAACGCAGTATCGTTCGGCGATCTTCCCGACCGATCCGCAACAGGCCCGCATCGCCAAAGCCTATATCGCCCAACTCGATGCAGCCCACGTCTTCGCCGGGCCGATCGTCACCCGCATCGAGCCCGACAAGCGTTTCTACCCGGCTGAGGCCTATCACCAGAACTATCTGACCTTGCACCCAAACCAGCCGTATATCGCGATCAATGACCTGCCGAAGATCGCCGCGCTGAAGCGCTTGTTTCCGCAGCTCTATCGCGAAAGCCCGGTGCTGGTCGCCACCGCTCGGGTTGCAGGCTGAGCCTGCCGACCAACACCGTGATCGCTCACGCTCCCGGCTCGCATCGATGCGGTATTGCACGCCGAAGCGATGTCGCGGCCGGCCCGTGTCGGGGTGCCGTCAAAAGGTTTGTGTCAGCAGGCGAGGGGTGCTGAGGCCCTGGTTGCGGTTTTCATGGTTGAAGACGGCGAACAGGATGCGGTCCATCGAGGTGCGATCCGAGAAGACGCCCATCGGCCGGGTTCGCCGCCGGA
>DASXAM010000087.1:0-5297 GCA_036404275.1 Allostellaceae bacterium | reverse complement strand
GCCGATCGCGGCCGCCGTCATGTTTGCGGTCTCGTTGCAGACGCCGCGCACCATCCGCCGGATCGCCGTTATCGGCTTTGCCGTCGCTCTCCTTCTCTTGGCCGCGACTTTTGTCGTCGGTGTCGAGATCAAGGGGGCGCGCCGCTGGATCAATTTTCCGGGGCTCGCGGTGCAGCCGTCGGAATTTGTCAAACCGACCTTTGCCGTCGTCGCCGCCTGGCTTTTCGCCGAGCGCAAGCTGCGCCCGCGCTTTCCCGGCAATCTGATCTCGATCGCGCTGTTTCTGGTGATTATGGGCATGCTGATCAAGCAGCCCGATATCGGCATGGCGGTGGTCGTCGCGGTCGTTTGGCTCGCGCAATTCTATATGGCCGGATTGCGCATCTATTGGATCGCGCTTTTCGGTCTCGCCGGTCTCGCCGGTCTCGCCGGGGCTTATTTTTCGTTGCAGCATGTCAGGCTGCGGGTGGACCAGTTCCTGAACCCCGCCCTCGGCGACAGTTACCAGGTCAACCGCTCGCTCGAAGCCTTTGCCAATGGCGGCTTATGGGGCCGCGGTCCCGGCGAGGGCACGGTCAAGGACGTCTTGCCCGACGCCCATGCCGATTTTGTCTTTGCCGTCGCCGGCGAGGAGTTCGGCCTCGTCGTCTGTCTCGCGGTGATCGCGCTTTTCGCCTTTATCGTTTTGCGGGGCCTGTCGCGGCTGTCGCAGGAGGGCAGCCTCTTTGTGCTGCTCGCTGCCACCGGGCTCTTGATCCAATTCGGGCTGCAAGCGGTGATCAACATGGCGTCGAGCCTGCAATTGATCCCGACCAAGGGCATGACCCTGCCGTTTTTATCTTACGGCGGCTCGTCGATGCTGGCGACCGCACTCGGCATGGGCATGGTGCTGGCCTTGACCCGGCGCCGGCTGGCGGGGAGTGCGCTGTGAGTGCGCCCTTTGTGCTCGCGGCCGGCGGCACCGGCGGCCATCTCTTCCCGGCCGAGGCGCTGGCGGGAGAATTGCTGGAGCGCGGGCGCCCGGTGCACCTCGTAACCGATGCGCGCACCGAGGCGTTTGCCGGAAACCGCGACGGCATCGCGATCCACCATATCCGGGCCGGGCGCTTTGACCGGGGGCCAGCGCATGCGCCCCAAGCGCTCGCGGAATTGGCGGCCGGCGTGCTGCAAGCGCGCCGTCTGCTGCGCCGCCTGGCGCCCGCCGCGGTCATCGGTTTTGGCGGCTACCCGTCGGTGCCGCCGATGCTGGCCACAAGCTCGCTGCGGCTGCCGTTCCTGATCCACGAGCAGAATGCCGTTCTCGGCCGCGCCAACCGGCTGCTGGCACCGCGCGCGCGGTGCATCGCCACCGGCTTTCCCGAGACGAGGGGGCTGCGCCCCTCCGATCGCGCTCGGATGGTCTACACCGGAAACCCGGTGCGGCCAGCAATCCTCGCAGCCGGAGCGGAGTATCGGACGCCGCGACCGGGTGGGCCGATCGAGCTTTTGGTGCTTGGCGGAAGCCAAGGCGCCCATATCCTCGGTGCCGTCGTGCCAGCGGCACTCGCCTTATTGCCGGCGGCGCTGCGAGAAGCGCTCCGGGTCAGCCAGCAGGCGCGGCCCGAAGACCTCGCCGCGGTCACCCGCGCCTATGCCGACAGCGGCATCGCTGCCGAGACGGCGAGCTTTTTTGCCGACGTGCCCGCACGATTGTCGCGCGCCCAGCTGGTGATCGCCCGCGCCGGCGCTTCGACCGTGGCCGAATTGGCCGTCATCGGCCGTCCGGCGCTGCTAGTTCCCTATCCGCATGCGGCCGACGACCATCAGACCGCGAACGCACAATCCTTCGCTGCCGCCGGCGGCGGTTGGGTCGTCAACCAGACCGATTTGCACGCGGACAGGCTCGCAGCACGCCTCGAAAATCTACTCGGCGACGCCGCCACGCTGAGCGAAGCGGCCCAGCGGGCGGCCGGTTTTGGCCGGCGCGACGCCGCCCGACAATTGGCGTTGCTGGCGCTCGCGCTCGAACCTGCGCCGCAAGAGCGTGCCGCATGAGAGCGCTGCCTTTGTCGATCGGGCCCATCCATTTTGTCGGCATCGGCGGTATCGGCATGAGCGGCATCGCCGAGGTGCTGCAAAATCTCGGCTACCGGGTGCAGGGCAGCGATGTCGCCGACGGCGCCAATGTCCGGCGCCTTGCCGATCGCGGCATCGCGGTGGCAATCGGTCACGACGCCGCCAATCTCGGCACCGCCGAAGTCGTCGTCGTCTCCTCCGCCGTCGCCGCCGACAATCCCGAAATCGTCGCGGCGCGGTCGCGCCGGCTGCCGGTGGTGCGCCGCGCCGAGATGCTGGCCGAGCTGATGCGGCTCAAATGGTCGCTGGCGGTCGCCGGGACCCACGGCAAGACGACGACAACCTCGCTGGTCGGCGCGCTCCTCGAAACCGCCGGGCTCGATCCCACCGTGATCAATGGCGGGATCGTCAACGCCTATGGCACCAACACCCGGCTGGGCGCCGGCGACTGGATGGAGGTTGAGGCCGACGAAAGCGACGGCACCTTTACCCGGCTGCCGGCGACGATCGCGATCGTCACCAACATCGACCCTGAGCATCTCGATTTTTACGGCGATTTCGACGCGCTTCGGCAGGCGTTCGAGACCTTTGTCGGCAACATCCCGTTCTACGGCTTTGCCTCACTCTGCATCGACCATCCGGTGGTGCAGGGGTTGATCCCGAGATTGTCGGATCGTCGCGTCTTGACCTATGGGTTGAGCCCGCAGGCCGATCTGCGCGCCGTCAATCTCCGCCTCGGCGCCGACGGGGCGCGCTATGACATCGTGGTGTCGGCCGCTCCGGGCGAGCGCGGCCGCACGATCGACGGCCTCTATCTGCCGATGTTCGGCAGCCACAATGTGCAAAATTCGCTGGCTGCGGCGGCGGTCGCCGAAGCGCTCGGGCTCGGCGATGAGGCGCTGCGCGAAGCCCTGCGCCACTTCAAGGGCGTCAAGCGCCGCTTTACCAAGACCGGCGAATGGAACGGCGTTGCCGTAATCGACGATTACGGTCACCACCCGGTCGAGATTGCTGCGGTGCTGAAAGCGGCGCGCGCGATCGTCAAGGGGAAGGTGATCGCGGTCGTGCAGCCGCATCGCTACACCCGCGTGCGCGACCTCTTCGACGGGTTTTGCACTTGCTTCAACGATGCCGACACTGTGCTGGTGGCGGACATTTACCCCGCCGGTGAAAAGCCGATCGACGGGGTGACGCGCGACGCGCTCGTCGCGGGGTTGAACGAGCGCGGGCACCGCCATGTCCGACCGCTCGGCGATCCGGGCGAATTGGCGCCACTGGTGGCCGAGATGGCAGGGCCGGGGGACATGGTGGTGTGTCTTGGCGCCGGCTCGATCACCGGATGGGCCGCGAGCCTGCCGAGCGATCTCGAACGCTGGCGGTCGCGATGACCGCGCGGCAGCAGGCGCGCGATCCGATCGATCGGTTGCCCGCAGTGCGGGGTCGGCTCGTCCGCAATGCGCCGCTCGGCAGGCAGACCTGGTTCGGCGCGGGCGGCCCCGCCGAGCTGCTGTTCCGGCCGGCCGATATTGCCGATCTCGCTGGATTTTTGGCGGCGCTGCCGCCGGCGGTCCCGGTGACGGTAATCGGCGTCGGGTCGAACCTGCTGGTGCGCGACGGCGGGGTTCCGGGCGTCACGGTCCGGCTCGGCCGCGGCTTTGCCGGCATCGCGGTTGAGGACGGTAACATCGTCGCCGGCGCCGGCGCGCTCGACCGCATCGTGGCGCTCGCTGCGGCTGCGGCCGGGTTGGGCGGCCTCGAATTTTTGTGCGGCATCCCCGGCACGGTCGGCGGCAGCCTGCGTATGAATGCCGGGGCCTATGGCGCCGAAATCAGGGATGTGCTGGTCCGCGCGACGGCGCTCGCTCGCGACGGTGCGGCCCACGATATCGATTGTGGTGCCATGGGGTTTTCCTACCGTCATTGCGGTGTCGATCCCGACTGGATCTTTGTCTCGGCCCGGCTGCGCGGCGTCACCGCCGATCATGCGGCGGTCGCGGAGCGGATGGCGGCGATCCGGGCGGCGCGCGAAGCGACGCAGCCGGTGCGGGCGCGGACCGGGGGATCGACCTTCGCCAACCCGCCGGGCGACACGGCCTGGCGGCTGATCGACGCCGCCGGCTGCCGCGGCTTGGCGAGGGGTGGTGCTATGGTGTCGATGCAGCACACCAATTTCTTGGTCAATACCGGCAATGCCACCGCGGCCAATATCGAGGGGCTGGGCGAGGAGGTGCGGCGCCGCGTCTACGAGACGAGCGGGGTCGTGCTCGAATGGGAAATCCGTCGTGTGGGTCAGCCACTCGGCGCCATCGGCGAGGTCGCGCCATGAAAAAAGAAGTCGCGGTGCTGATGGGCGGCTGGTCGGCCGAGCGCGAAGTGTCGCTGTCGAGCGGGCGCGAATGCGCGAAGGCGCTCGCCGATTGCGGTTATCGGGTGCGCGCCGTCGATGTCGGCCGCGACCTGCCGGCGCTGCTCGCTGCGCTCAAGCCGCGTCCTGATGTGATCTTCAACGCGTTGCACGGCACCGGCGGCGAAGACGGTACGATCCAAGGCGTCTTCGAGATGCTGCGGCTCCCCTACACCCATTCGGGCGTGCTGGCCTCGGCATTGGCGATGCACAAGCCGATGGCGAAAGAATTGTTTGCCCGCGCCGGATTGCCCGTGGTGGAGGGCTTGGTGGCACTGAGCCGCGACCTTGCCGAGCGCGATCCGATGCCGGCGCCCTTTGTCGTCAAGCCGGTCAACCAGGGCTCGGCAATCGGCGTGCGCATTGTGCGCATCAACGACAATTCCTGGCGCGAGGAAGTCAAGGAATGGGGCTTTGGCGACGAGATCCTGGTCGAAAGATTTGTGCCGGGTCGCGAGCTGACCGTGGCGGTGATGGGCGACCGGGCGCTTGGTGTGTGCGAGATCATCCCGCGCGGCAGCTTTTACGATTACACCTCGAAATACGCGCCGGGCGGTTCGCAGCATCTTGTCCCGGCGCCGATTCCGCCGAGAGACTACGAATTGGCCTTGGATGTCGCGTTGCGCGCGCATAACGCGCTCGGCTGCCGCGGCGTCACCCGCGCGGATTTGCGCTATGACGACACCGGCGGCGGCGCGGCGCGGCTCTATCTGCTCGAAATCAACACCCAGCCGGGGATGACCCCGACCTCGCTGGTGCCCGATATCGCGCGCCATGCCGGCATCGGTTTCGACCGGCTCGTCTCCTGGATGGTGGAGAACGCCGCATGCGGCTCGTA
>DASXAM010000086.1:0-4060 GCA_036404275.1 Allostellaceae bacterium | reverse complement strand
GCTGTGTCTTTCACGGCGTGCCGAGCATCGGCGGGCGCTATTCGGTGCTGTCGAACTTCGGCATGGTGCCGGCGGCGGCGATCGGCATCGACGCGCAAGCCTTTCTCGAAAGTGCGGCCGAAATGGTGCGATCCTGCTCGGCGAGCGCCCCGCCGGTCGAAAACCCCGGCGTCATCCTCGGTGCGGTTCTAGGCGTGTGCCAGCGCCACGGCCGCGACAAGGCGACGATCGTCGCCTCCAAGGGCATCGCCGATTTCGGCGCTTGGCTCGAACAATTGCTCGCCGAATCGACCGGCAAGCTCGGCAAGGGGATTGTGCCGGTCGATGGCGAGCCGTTGGGGCCGCCCGCGGTCTACGGCAACGACCGGGTCTTTGCCTATCTCAAGCTCGCCGCCGACGAAGACGCCGAGCAGGAGCGCGCGGTCGCGGCTCTCGAAGCCGCCGGCCAGCCGGTGGTGCGCATCACCGTCTCCGATGCGATGCAGCTCGGCCAGGAGTTCTTCCGCTGGGAGATGGCGACCGCGGTCGCGGGCTCGGTCATCGGCATCAACCCGTTCGACCAGCCCGATGTCGAGGCGAGCAAGGTCAAGACCCGCGACCTGACCGCCGAATACGAAAAGGCCGGGGAATTGCCCGCGGAGCGGCCCTTCTTCGAGGGCGACGGCGTGGCGCTTTACGCCGATCCGCGCAACGAGGCGGCGCTGAAACCGCAATCGACAAGCTTGGCGGCGGCGCTGAAGGCGCATTTCAGCCGGGTCGGCGCCGGCGATTATGTCGGCCTCCTCGCCTATATCGAGCGCAACCCCGCCCATATCGAGGCGGTGCAGCAAATACGGCAATCGATCCGCGATCGGCTCAAAGCGGCGACCTGCCTCGGCTTTGGTCCGCGCTTTCTGCACTCGACGGGCCAAGCCTATAAGGGCGGGCCGAACAGCGGCGTCTTCCTGCAGATCACCTGCGACGACCCGCAGGACCTGGCCGTTCCGGGGCAGAAATACACGTTTGGCGTGGTCAAGGCGGCGCAGGCGCGCGGCGATTTCGACGTGCTCGCCGAGCGCGGCCGGCGCGCCCTGCGCGTCCACATCAAAGGCAATCTCGATGCCGGGCTCACCGGCCTCGCCCGCGCGGTCGAAGCGGCGTTGCGGTCGTAGGACAGCCGCCAGACGATGTTCCCATTGGCGCGCCGCTGCGGCTTCACCCCCTCCCATTCCCTCCCCCGCTTGCGGGGGAGCGTTATCGAAGCTTTTCCTCCCCCGCTTGCGGGGGCGAGGATCAGCCAGACTTTTCCCTCCCCCGCAAGCGGGGGAGGATCGGCCAGACTTTTTCCTCCCCCGCAGGCGGGGGAGGGTTATCGAAACTTTTCCCTCCCCGCAGGCGGGGGAGGATCAGCCAGACTTTTCCCTCCCCCGCAGGCGGGGGAGGGTTAGGGTGGGGGCCGGCGGAGGCGTCGGCGGGTCCGGAATGTGCTCGCACCGTGCAAGATGAGCGGCGCCGGCGTTTAGACGCGGAGGGTTCCAGATGCAACTCGGAATGATCGGCCTCGGCCGGATGGGCGGCAATATCGTGCGGCGGCTGATGAAGAACGGCCATAGCTGCGTCGTCTACGACAAGAGTGCGGACACGGTGCGCGAATTCGCCGGCGAAGGCGCCAAGCCCAGCCGCGACCTCGGCGATTTCGTCAAGCAACTGACCGCACCCCGCGCGGTCTGGGTCATGCTGCCGGCCGGCAAGATCACCGACGAGACGATCGACGAGCTCAACGGCCTTTTGTCGTCGGGCGATATCGTCATCGACGGCGGCAATTCGTTTTATCACGACGACATTCGCCATGCCGAATTGCTAAAGCCCAAGGGCATCCGCTTTGTCGATGTCGGCACCAGCGGCGGCGTCTGGGGCTTCGAGCGCGGCTATTGCATGATGATCGGCGGCGACAAGGAGGTGGTGGACCACCTCGACCCGATCTTCAAGACGCTCGCCCCCGGCCGCGGCAATATCGACCGCACGCCCGGCCGCGAGCACCGTAATCCGCGCGCCGAGGAAGGCTATCTCCATTGCGGGCCGGTCGGCGCCGGACATTTTGTCAAGATGGTGCATAACGGCATCGAATACGGCGTCATGCAGGCCTATGCCGAGGGCTTCGACATTCTGCGCAACGTCAACTCGCCGGCGGTGCCGGAAAACCGGCGTTATCGGCTCGAACTGCCCGACATCGCCGAGGTGTGGCGACGCGGCAGCGTGATCTCGTCATGGCTTTTGGACCTGACCGCGATCGCGCTCGCCCATGATTCGGAGCTTGCCCAATTCACCGGCCAGGTCGCCGATTCCGGCGAAGGGCGCTGGACCATCCAGGCCGCGATCGAGGAGGCGGTGCCGGCCGAGGTGTTGTCGTCGGCGCTCTACACCCGCTTCCGCTCGCGCCAGGACCACACTTTTGCCGAGCGCATCCTGTCGGCGATGCGCCACGAATTCGGCGGCCATCAGGAGCCGGGGACAATGGTCGGGAGCTGAGCCCATGGATGCACGCGTCGAAGGCACGCCGCCGGCCCTGGCGCGGCGGGCGCAAAAAGCGCCGCCCTGCGCGATCGTTATTTTTGGCGCCGGCGGCGATCTGACGAGGCGCCTGTTGATGCCGGCGATCTACAATCTCGCCAAGGCCAAATTGTTGTCCGACAATTTCGCCGTGATCGCCGCCGACCGCACGCCAAAGCCGGCCGAGGCCTATCGCGAATATCTGGCGGATGGGGTCCGGGGCTTTGTCTCCGACACCGCTTCGGGCGGCGAAGCCGAGCCGTTCGACGCGGCGGCGTGGGAGTTCGTCGCCAGCCGGATCACTCATTTCGCCGGTGACTTCACCGCATCCGACACCTATGGGCGGCTGTCCGACCTGCTCGACCGGACCGCGGCGACATCGAAGACCGGCGGCAATGTGGTGTTTTATCTTGCCGTCGCCGCGCAATTGTTCGGCACCATCGTCGAGCGGCTCGGCGAAGCGGGGCTCGCCCAGGAGAAGGACGGCGCCTGGCGTCGGGTCATCATCGAAAAGCCGTTCGGCAGCGACCTCGCCTCGGCCAAGGCGCTGAATGCGCGCATTCTGAAAGTATTGGAAGAGCCGCAGGTCTATCGGATGGACCATTTTCTCGGCAAGGAGACGGTCCAGAACATCATGGTGCTGCGCTTTGCCAACGGCATCTTCGAGCCGCTGTGGAACCGCGACCATATCGACCATGTGCAGATCACCGCGGCCGAGACCGTCGGCGTCGAGCGCCGCGCCAATTTTTACGAGGTGACCGGCGCGCTGCGCGACATGGTGCCGAACCATGTCTGCCAATTGCTGAGCCTGACCGCGATGGAGCCGCCGAACTCGTTCGACGCCGACGCCGTGCGCACCGAGAAATACAAGGTGCTCGAAGCGGTGCGGCCGCTCGACCACGACGAGGCGCGGCGCCGCGCGGTGCGCGGCCAATACACGTCGGGGACGCTCGACGGCGCGCGCGAGCAAGGTTATCGCCAGGAGCCCGGTGTCGCCCCCGACAGCATGACCGAAACCTATGTCGCCTTGCAGCTCGAGATCGACAATTGGCGCTGGGCCGGGGTGCCGTTTTACCTGCGCACCGGCAAGCGGATGGCGCGGCGCACGACCGAGATCGCAATCCAGTTCAAGCGCGCGCCCTTTGCCCTCTTCCGCGACACGCCGGTCGATATTCTGACCCCGAACGTGCTGACCTTGCAGATCCAGCCGGACGAAGGCGTATCGTTGCAATTCGGCGCCAAGGTTCCGGGACCGGAAATCTCGCTCGGTGGGGTCAGGATGGATTTCCGCTACAAGGATTACTTCAAGATTTCGCCGAGCACCGGCTATGAAACCTTGGTCTACGACTGCATGATCGGCGACCCGATCCTGTTCAACCGCGCCGACGGTGTCGAGGCCGGCTGGGAGGTGGTGCAGCCGGTCCTCGATCTGTGGCACGGCGACAAGACCGTGCCGCTCGAAAGCTACGCGGCGGGCAGCGCCGGGCCGGAGGCGGCCGACAATTTGTTGTGGCGCAGCGGCCGGCAGTGG
>DASXAM010000085.1:0-4837 GCA_036404275.1 Allostellaceae bacterium | reverse complement strand
GCCCTGGCGCATCCGTCACCTCGACGAGGTGCTCGGCCACATCTCCTCCCATCAGGGCGTGTGGAAAGCCACCGGTGGCGAGATCATCGACTGGTTCAAGTCACAGCCGGCCTGAACTGGGCGACGCAAAAGAGCCGGTAGCGAATCAATGATGGCATTCCTCCTGCCACACCGGCGAAGGCCGGTGCCCATGGCAGACATGGGTCCCGGCTTTCTCCGGGAAGGCAGAAAGGGCGATACCAAGGTAAGCAATTGCAGTCGAACGGAGACGACAAAATGACTCTGCCGCCGCACCGCTTCGATTATGCGCCGCTGAACGATCGCCCGGTCATCAAATGGCCGAACGATGCGCGGGTAGCGCTCTGGGTGGCGCCGAACATGGAGTTCTTCGAATATCTGCCGCAAAACCGGTCGACCCAGCCCGATATCCCGCATTATTCCCGGATGGATTACGGCAACCGGGTCGGCTTCTGGCGCATGCTCGACGTGCTGAACAAGCACAAGATGCGGGCCTGCTGCTGCTTGAACCTCGAGCTCCTCGACCATTTCCCCGAGATCAAGGATGCGATGGTCGCGGCCGATTGGGACTATATGGCGCACGGCCTCTACAACAGCCGGCCGATCTATGATTACACAGAGGAGCAGGAGCGCGCCTATTGGCAGGACTTCATCACCCATCTCAAAGAGATGACCGGTAAGCGCCTCAAAGGGCGGCTCGGCGGCGGCGCGGGCTATACGGTGCGCACCGACGATCTGATGGCCGAGGCGGGCTGCCTCTACCACACCTCGTGGATCATCGACGACCAGCCCTGGCCGATCAATGTCAGGGGCGGCCAGAAATTCATCTTTGTCCCTTATACCGGCCAGACTAACGACGCCGGCATGCTCGCCTGGAACCGCGAGGCCGATTATTTCGAGCAGATGATCAAGGACCAGTTCGACACGCTCTACCGCGAGGGTGCGGAAAATGGCCGGGTCATGTGCCTCGCCTTGCATCCACACAATATCGGCCGGCCGAACGCAGCCCGGCATCTCGACAAAGCACTCTCCTACATCCTCGGGCATGAGGGGGTGTGGGCCACCACTGCCGACGACATCGCCGAATACTATCTCGCCAACTGCTACGACCAGGTGAAATCCTGGATCGCCGAGCGCCGGGCGACGCCTCTTTCCCCTCCCCCGCCTGCGAGGGAGCGTTAGGATGGTGCGGAGTCTCCGTATGTTCGAGGATCGACGGCGCGACTTTCCCCTCCCCCGCCTGCGGGGGAGGGTTAGGGTGGGGGTGTCGGCGCCGCCGCAATGACATTTGCTGAAAAGCTTCGGCGCGAGCCGGTCGAGGGGGCGCGGACCGCCCCGGTCATTCGCGCCGAACCGCAAGCCCCTGCCGCGTCGGAACCGACTCTGCGCGACTGGATTGGCGTGCTGGCGATGGGCGTCGGCCTGTTCCTGGCCATCATGGATGTGCAGATCGTCACCAGTTCCTTGACCCAGATCCAGGGCGGGCTCTCGGCCAGCGCCGACGAGATCGCCTGGGTGCAGACCGCGTATCTGATCGCCGATGTCGTCATGGTGCCGATGTCCGGGATCATGACCCGAATGTTGTCGACCCGCGTCGTGTTTGTCGTCGCAGCACTCGGCTTCACCGCAACGAGCGCATTGTGCGCCACCGCCACCAGCCTCGGGCAAATGATTGCCTATCGGGCGATGCAAGGATGTTGCGGCGGCGCCATGACGCCGACCGTGTGGCCGGTCATCTATGCCAAGTTCAGCGGCCGGCAGCTGGCGACGCTGATTGCGATCGTTTCGGTGATCCTGAGTTTGTCCTCGACCTTGGGTCCGACACTGGGCGGATTTTTGACCGACACCTTTTCCTGGCATTGGCTGTTTCTGGTCAACATCGTGCCAGGCTCCCTGGTCGCCGCGGTCGTGTGGCTGACGATCCACATCGACAGGCCCGATTTTTCGCTGCTGCGCGCTTTCGACCTGTTGGGCATGCTGCTGATGGCGGCGTTTCTCGGCTGCCTCGAATACGCGCTCGAAGAAGGCCCGCGCCTCGACTGGCTCGACGATCCGACGATCCGAGCTGCGGTGTTGGTTTCGATCATCGGCGGCGTCCTGTTTTTCTGGCGAGTGCTGACCTACCGCCAGCCGATCGTCGATCTTCGCGCGTACCGCTACCGGAATTTTGCCTTCGGCTCGTTTTTCACCTTTGTCGTCGGCGTCGGCATGTACGGCACAACCTATCTGGTGCCGCTGTTCTTGGCTCAGGTGCGCGGCTACAGCGCCTTGCAGATCGGGTTGACGATCATCGTCACCGGGCTCGTCACGATGGCGATGTCGCCGCTTTCAACGCATATCGCGCGGCTGCTCGATCTGCGGGTCATGCTGGCGCTGGGCTTTGGCCTCTTTGCCTATTCGATGTACCTGACCGCCGTGCTGACCAACCAGACCGGCTTTTGGGAATTGTTCGTGCCGCAACTGGTGCGCGGCCTCGGGCTTATCTGCTGCTATCTGCCCGCCAATATGATCGCGCTCGGCACCCTGCCGCAGGACAAGATGAAGAACGCCGCCGGCCTCTACAATCTGACGCGCGATCTGGGCGGCGCCATCGGCCTCGCCACGATCGTGACGGTGATGAATGCGCGCCTTCATTTTCATTGGAACCGGCTGATCGAGGACGTCAACCCGGCCCGCGCCGCGGTACAGCATTTTCTTGATTCGCAAACCGGCCGTTTCCAATCGCTGATCCATGGCGACCCGAGCCGGGCGGCGATGAAAATGCTCACTAATCTGGTGCAACGCGAGGCGCTGGTGCTGACCTATAACGACCTTTTGCTGCTGATCGGGTGCCTCTTTGTCTTCGGGCTGATGATGCTGCCGTTGGTCGCCCGCCCGCGCTCGTTCCTGTCGCGTTGATCTTTGGCAGACGAGGCCGGAGCGCGCAGATCCGCCAGGCCTAATCCGCGATGTCGAGGCCGAGGTCGAGGATCGGCGCGCTGTGGGTGATCCAGCCGGAGGAGATCAAATCGACGCCGGTGGCGGCAACGGCGGCGACGGTTTCCGGGCTGATCCGGCCCGAGGCTTCGGTCACCGCACGGCCTGCGACCATCTCGACTGCGCGCCGTAGGGTCGGCGGGTCCATATTGTCGAGCAATACCGCGTCGATCCCGATCTCGAGCGCTTCGGCCAATTGGTCGAGCGTGTCGACTTCGAGCTCGATCTTGACGAGGTGCCCGGCGCCGCGGCGCGCCCGCTCCAACACCGGGCCGACCCCGCCGGCGATCGCGATGTGGTTGTCCTTGATCAGCATCGCGTCGTCGAGGCCAAAGCGGTGGTTGGCGCCGCCGCCGAGCCGCACCGCCTCCTTTTCCAGGATGCGCAGCCCCGGCGTCGTCTTCCGCGTGCAGACGATCTTTGCCCTGTGGCCTTCGATCGCGTCGGCGAGCGCGCGGGTTGCACTCGCCACCCCCGACATCCGGCACAACAAATTGAGCGCGGTGCGCTCCGCCGCCAGCACCGGGCGCGCGCGCCCTGCGATGCGAGCCACCTTGTCGCCGCGCGCGACGCGGGCGCCGTCGCCGCGCAGCCGCTCGATGCGCAGCTCGGGGTCGAGCAATTCGAACGCCAGCAATGCCGCATCGAGCCCGGCGACGACCCCCGCTTGGCGCGCCGCGATCACCGCCTCGACCGTCGCCTCCGCCGGCACGATCGCATCGCTGGTGATGTCGCCGGCGCGGCCGAGGTCTTCGAGCAAGGCCGCGCGGACGATCGGCTCGACGAGGAGCCGCACGCTCATCGCCGGACCTCAGCCGATTTCGAGCATGCGCTCGACGGTGCGGCGCGCCGGCCCGGCGATCGCCGGATCGACCGTCACCTCATAGGTCATGGTTTCGAGCGCGCGGCGGATTTTTGGCAAGGTGATCCGCTTCATATGCGGGCAGAGGTTGCATGGCCGGACAAAATCGAGATCGGGATATTGCAGCGCGACGTTGTCGCTCATCGAGCATTCGGTCAGCAGCACGACGCGGCCGGGCCGCTCGCGGCCGACATAATCGGCCATTGCCGCAGTCGATCCGGCGAAGTCGCATTCGGCGATGACCTCGGGCGGGCATTCGGGATGGGCCAGCACGGTGATGCCGGGATGGCTCTGCCGCAACTCGCGGATATCGGCGGGGGTAAAGCGCTCGTGGACCTCGCAATGGCCCTTCCAGGCGATGATCTCGACCTTGGTCTGCGCCGCGGTGTTTTGCGCCAGATATTCGTCGGGCAGCATGATGACGCGGGGGGCGCCCAGCGCCTCGATGATCTTTTTGGCGTTGCCCGAGGTGCAGCAGATATCGGCTTCGGCTTTGACCGCGGCCGAAGTGTTGACATAGGTCACGATCGGCACCCCTGGATGCCGCTCGCGCATCAGCCGGATATCGGCGGCGGTGATCGAAGCGGCGAGCGAGCAGCCGGCTTCGAGATCGGGGATCAGCACGGTCTTTGCCGGGTTCAACAGCTTTGCCGTCTCGGCCATAAAATGGACGCCGGCGAGCACGATGACATCGGCGTCGGTGCGCGCCGCCTCGCGCGCCAGCGCCAGGCTGTCGCCGACGATGTCGGCAACCGTGTTGAAGATGTCCGGCGTCTGGTAGTTGTGCGCGAGCACGACCGCGTTGCGCTCCCGCTTCAGTCTCAGGATCGCGTCGATGTCGGGCGCCAAGGCCGGCCATTCGAGCGGCGGGATATGACGCTCGACGCGGCGGTAGAGCTCGGGCAAGGGAAAGCCGGAGGCCGGCGACGGCGAGGCGGTGTCGAGCACGAGCTTCTCCTTATACTCAGATTGAGCATTTAG
>DASXAM010000084.1:0-17515 GCA_036404275.1 Allostellaceae bacterium | reverse complement strand
GTCAGGATCTTGGCCATCGCCTCGTCGTCGACATTGTTTTCCGACTGCATCAGGCCGGTGTCGAGGTTCTCTTCGACGACGAGGTCGAGGAAAGCGTCGATGACCCGCTTATTCTGCTCCTTGGCGATCTGGCCGATGGTTTTGCCCTTGAGCCCTTGGTTCTTTTCGAGGACCGGGGTCTCGACCCACATGTAATTGTACCATTCGCGCGAATAGCCGGCTGCCGGCACGTTGACCTTGTGCTCGACCACCTCGTCGTGCAGCTTCTGCCGCACCGCCGGGTCGGCATAGGCCCTGAGCTTTTCGTCGTCGGACGACAAGAGGATCGGGTGCCAGGTCGGCGAGCCGCGAAACACCTGGCAATTGCGCATCGTAAAGCTCTGCGTCGTGCGGTTCGGGCTGCACAGCGGATAGGCGCGGATGCCCGCCTTAGAGGTCTCTTCGACCCGCGCCATGTGCTTTTTCCAGGCGTCGGGCTCGCGCACGGTCTGGCCGAGATTGTTGTAGATGACGGTACGCCCGGTCGCCTCGGAAAGCCTAGCCATCAGCCCGTCGTTGAGCTCGGCCACGCGGCCGCCGCCCGATTGGATGATGCCGGTCCCCATTTCGCGCAACACGTCGCCGAGCGCAAAAATTTCCTTCTCATCGGCCCACAAGGCCGGGATGTGCACACCCTGCGGGTCGTAATGGCCCTTGTTGCGCGAAACCGACAGGCCGAGCGCGCCGCCCTCCATGCCGTCGCGCACGACATCCTGCATCTTTCTGATCTCGTCGTCGGTCGCGGTGCGCTTTTGGCTGTCGTCGCCCATCACGTAATAGCGCACGGTCGAATGGCCGATCAGATTGCCGATGTTGACGCCCAAATTCCGGTCGAGCCGGTCCATGTATTGCGGGATCGTCTCCCAATCGACCTCGACGGTGTTCAGCACCTCCATCGGGATCGCTTCGACATAGCTCAAAAATTCGGCGACCCGCTTGGCCGTCCCCTTGCGCACCGGCGCCAGGGCGAGCGAGCAATTGCCGAACATGACCGTGGTGACGCCATGGTCGGACGAGAACGAGCACAGCGGGTCCCAGGTCACCTGGGCGTCGTAGTGGCAGTGGTTGTCGACAAAACCCGGCGCTACGACATGGCCCTCGGCGTAGATTGTGCGCTGGGCCGGGCCCGAAAGCTTGCCGATCTCTACGATCTTGCCGTCCTTGATCCCGACATCGCCACGAAATGCCGGCATTCCCGACCCATCGACGATGCGCCCGTTCTTGATCAGCAGGTCATACGCCATTTCCATCCCTTTCTTCGTGGTTGCACCGCACCTTGCCCTTGCCGGAAGTGTAGCACCCGCCGGCCGCCGCACTACCAAAATCGTCTGATCGGCGCGCAACTCGGGGTCCACTGAATTTCAGCGCCCGGGAAAGCGGCTGGCTTTCGCCTGCGGCCGGTGCTAAAGAGACGGGGCCGATAGCACGCCCGCAGGAGAGGCCGCGCCCGGTTTTGACTTGGCGCGGCGCCGAAGGAGCAACCGCCCCGGAAACTCTCAGGCAAAAGGACTGCGGACGGAAGGGCGCTCTGGAAAGCAGCGGCGAGGCTCCGAGCCCCGGCGCTCACCGACGGAGTAAGCCCGGCCCCTTCCCTCCCCCGCTCGCGAGGGAGGGTTAGAATCAAGGCCGGGTGAATCTCTCAGGGTCCGCGACAGAGGGGGCAAGCCGGGCGCGTGGGCGCCCGCTCTGTCGGGGAGGTGCGCCAGTGCCCGGGGCTGCGGCATCGCCGTTGAAGCAAACTCCGCTTTATGCCCTCCATCTCGGGCTCGGCGCCAAAATGGTGCCGTTCGCCGGCTGGGACATGCCCGTGCAATACCCGGCCGGCATCCTCGCCGAGCATCTGCATACCCGGGCCAAGGCGAGCCTGTTCGACGTGTCGCATATGGGACAGCTGCGGCTCGTCGGCGGCGATCCGGCCGCGGCGCTCGAAGAGCTCGCCCCGGGCGACATCCGCACGCTCACGCCGATGCGAATGCGCTACACGCTATTGCTGAACGACCGGGGCGGCATTGTCGATGATCTGATGGCGACCCGCATCGGCGGCGCGCTTTTTCTCGTCGTCAACGCGGCGCGCCGAAACGCCGATTTGACCCACCTGCGCGAGCGGCTCGGCGGCGGGACGACGGTCGAGCCGCTTGACGACCGGGCCTTGCTGGCGCTGCAAGGACCGGCCGCTGCCGCGGTGCTGGCACGCTTCGACGGCGGGATCGCCCGGCTGCCGTTTATGGCCGCCGCGGAGACGATGCTCGGCGGCCGGCGCTGCCTCATCACGCGATCCGGCTATACCGGCGAGGACGGGTTCGAGATTTCGCTCGCCGCGGCCGATGCGCCTTCACTGGCCGAGCAGCTGTTGGCCGAGCCCGAAGTGGCGCCTGCCGGGCTCGGTGCGCGCGATTCGCTGCGCCTCGAAGCGGGGTTGTGCCTCTGGGGCCACGACATCGACGAGACCACGACCCCGGTCGAAGCCGACCTCGCCTGGGCCATCGGCAAAAATCGGCGCGCCGCCGGCGGCTTTCCCGGCGCTGCGAACATTCTGCGCCAGCTGTCCGAGGGTGCCGCGCGCAAGCGCGTCGGCATCCGCCCGGAGGGCAGGGCGCCGGCGCGCGAGGGAACCCCCGCCATCGATAGTGCCGGCCATGCGATCGGCCGGGTGACGAGCGGCGGCTTTGGCCCCTCGGTCGGCGGGCCGATTGCGATGGGCTATCTCGCTGCCGCCCACGCCGTCATCGGCACCCCGCTCGATCTCTTGGTCCGCGGCACCGCACGCCCCGGCCGTGTCGCATCCTTGCCTTTTGTGCCGCACCGCTATTTCCGCGGCTGACCCCGCAACAGGAGCCCACCGATGACCGTGCGCTTCACCAAGGATCATGAATGGGTGCGGCTCGATGGCGAGATCGCAATCGTCGGCATCACCGATTACGCGCAGTCGCAGCTCGGCGACATCGTCTATGTCGAGCTGCCTCATCCGGGTAGCCGGATCGAAAAGGGAAAGGAGGCCGCGGTCGTCGAATCGGTCAAGGCGGCCAGCGAGGTCTATGCCCCGATCTCGGGCGAGGTCGTCGAGGTCAACGATGCGCTCACCGCCGATCCGGCCAAGGTCAACGCCGACCCGATGGGCGATGGCTGGTTTTTGAAGCTGCGCCTGGCCGAGCCGAAAGAGCTCGACGATTTGTTGGACGAAGGCGCCTATCAGCGCTTTGTCGCGGAGCAGCCTTAGCATGCGCTACCTGCCGCTGACCCCGCACGACCGCAGCGAGATGCTGGCCCGGGTCGGTGTCGCCTCGATCGATGCGCTCTTCGCCGAGGCGCCGCCGGCGGCGCGGCTCGACCGCCTGCTCGACCTGCCGCGGGCGCAAGGCGAAATCGAGGTCGAGCGCGCGATCGGGGCCATGGCCGCGCGCAATCTCGCCGCCGGATCGGCGCCGTTCTTTATCGGCGGCGGCGCCTATCGGCATCATGTCCCGGCCGCGGTCGATCACCTGATCCAGCGCGGCGAGTTCCTGACCTCATACACCCCGTACCAGCCCGAGCTGGCGCAAGGAACCTTGCAATACCTGTTCGAGTTCCAAACCCAGGTGGCGCTGTTGACCGGCATGGAGGTCGCCAACGCCTCGCTTTATGACGGGCCGACCGCCTGCGCGGAGGCGGTGATGATGGCAAACCGCGTCACTGGCCGCAAACGGGCGGTCCTCTCCGGCGGGCTGCATCCGCACTACCGCGAAGCCTGCGAAACCTATGCCCGCTTTGTCGGCTTCGATCTGGTCGCGCGCGACCCGGCGCCGGGCAAGGAGGAGGCGCTGGCGGCGCTGATCGACGACGCGACGTCCTGTGTTGTCGTGCAAAATCCCGATTTCTGGGGCGAGCTGCGCGACTGGTCAGTGCTGGCGCGGGCCTGCCACGACCGGGGCGCCTTGCTCGTCGTCGCCGTTGCCGAGATCGTGTCGCTCGGCGTGGTCCGGCCGCCGGGCGAGATGGGCGCCGACATCGTCGCCGGCGAGGGCCAGTCGCTCGGCAATGCGCTCAATTTCGGCGGCCCCTATCTCGGTTTTTTTTCCAGCCGCGACAAATTCGTGCGCCAGATGCCGGGGCGCCTCGTCGGTGAGACCGTCGATGCCGACGGCCGCCGCGGCTGGGTATTGACCTTGTCGACACGCGAGCAGCACATCCGGCGCGAGCGGGCGACGAGCAACATCTGCACCAATTCCGGCCTCTGCGCGCTCGCCTTCACAATCCACCTGTCGCTGCTCGGCGAGGCCGGGCTGACGCGGCTCGCCCGCCTCAACCACGCCACCGCCGTGGCGCTCGCCGAGCGATTGGAGCAAGTGCCGGGCCTCTCCCTCGTCACCGGCAGCTTCTTCAACGAATTCACGCTGCGCTTCCCATGCCCGGCCGCACCGGTGGTCGAGGCGCTCGCCCGCCAGGGGATCCTTGCCGGAATTCCGGTCAGCCGGCTTTACCCGGACCGCGCCGAGCTCGCCGATCTGCTGCTGCTGGCCGCGACCGAAACGGTAACCGAGGCCGACATCGAGCGGCTCGAAGCGGGGCTGCGGGGGGCGTTGCGATGAGCGAATGGAGCCGGGCGTTGAGCGTCCAGGCAGCCTCCGATGCGCCCTCGGTCGAGACCTTCAGTGGCAACCGGGGTTTGCAGATCGAGGAGAAGCTGATCTTCGAGCAGGATTCGCCGGGGCTCTGCGGTGTCGATCTGGCCGAGCCGGCGCCGTTTCGCTCGCGCGTCGGCAATGTCGAGCGGCACGGCGCGATCGGCCTGCCGGGTCTCAGCGAGCCGCAGGTGGTGCGCCATTTCACGCGGCTGTCGCAAAAGAACTACGCGATCGACAGCGGGCTTTACCCGCTCGGCTCGTGCACGATGAAGCACAATCCCCGGCTTAACGAAAAGCTGGCGCGGCTGCCGGGCCTGGCCGACATCCATCCGCTGCAGCCGATCTCGACCGTCCCGGGCGCCCTGGAACTGATCGATACCCTGGCGCACTGGCTCAAAACCTTAACCGGGATGCCGGCCATCGCCTTGTCGCCGGGAGCGGGGGCGCATGGCGAACTCTGCGGCATGATGACGATCCGCGCGGCACTCGAAGCCCGCGGCGACCCGCGGCGGCGCGTGCTGGTGCCGGAATCGGCGCACGGCACGAACCCGGCGACCGCCGCAGCCTGCGGCTATGCGGTCGATCCGATCCCGGCGAATGCCAAGGGCCGCGTCGATCGCGCGGCGCTGGAGCAAAAGCTCGGGCCGGATGTCGCCGCGCTAATGCTGACCAACCCCAACACTTGCGGGCTCTTCGAAGACGAAATCGTCGAAATCGCCGCCGCAGTGCATCAGGCCGGCGCCTTCTTTTATTGCGACGGAGCCAATTTCAACGCGATCGTAGGCCGGGTGCAGCCGTCCGCGCTCGGCATCGACTGCATGCATCTCAATCTGCACAAGACGTTTTCGACCCCGCATGGCGGTGGCGGCCCCGGCAGCGGCCCGGTCGCCTTGGCTGCCGCCCTGGCGCCCTTTGCGCCGGTGCCTTGGGTTGTGCACGGCGAGAACGGGTTCGGCCTCGTCGAGCACAAGGCCGGTCCCGCAGCGCAGTCGATCGGCCGGCTCAAGGGCTTTCACGGCCAGATGGGCATGTTCGTGCGGGCGCTCGCCTACATGATGAGCCACGGCGCCGACGGACTGCGCCAGGTCGCCGAAGATGCGGTGCTCAACGCCAATTATCTGCGCGTGCTGCTGCAGGACGATCTGAGCCCGGCGTTTCCCGGCCCCTGCATGCACGAAGTCTTGTTCGACGACCGTTTTCTGAAAGACACCGGTGTCTCGACCCTCGACTTTGCCAAGGCGCTGATCGACGAGGGCTTTCACCCGATGACGATGTATTTTCCGCTGGTCGTGCACGGTGCACTGCTGATCGAGCCGACTGAGACCGAGAGCAAGGCCGCGCTCGACCAGTTTGCCGCCGTGGTGAAATCCTTGGCGCAGGACGCACGCGCCGGCGACGCCGCCCGCTTTCGCGCCGCCCCTCGCCTGACCCCGCGCCGCCGCCTCGACGAAACCTCGGCCGCCCGCAAGCCGATCCTGCGCTGGCGCTCTTGCGTCGCACACCAGCAGGCCGTCGAGTAGCCAGCCTCGGTCGGAGGTGCGCACCGGATATCCGGCTCGGCGCCGCTGTGGTAAGAAGCGATGAACACCCGATGATGGATCGCGCCCCGGCATGGTCGGCGGCGACGGTTCGGACCAACGGGACGGAGGATCGATCATGTCCGAACAACGCAGCCCTGGCGCCTTTTCCGCCGCCGATTTGAAGCGCCGCATGCAGGAGCGGCAAATGGCAAAGGCGGCCGAAGAGTTGCGCCATATGCGCGAGCAGGAAGAAAAGCAGAAGGCGCTGCTGGAAGAATTCCACAAGCCGCCGGCCCGCACGCCCGACCAGCTGATGAAGCAGGTCATGCAGCTTGTCGAGCACGCCGCCGAGCGGGGCGCCAGCGAGGTGCAGATCTATCGCTTTCCGAATGCGCTGTGCAGCGACAAGGGCCGGGCAATCAACAATTCGGAGCCCGATTGGGAGCGGACCCTGGAAGGCCGGCCGCGATCCGGCTTCGAGTTCTGGCGCGACCATCTGAAGCCGCTCGGTTTTGGCCTAAAGGCCGAGGTGCTCGAATATCCGGGCGGCATGCCCGGCGACATCGGCTTTTTCCTCACCTGGAAATAGCCCGTTTCGCGATCGCCTTGACGAGCGGGGTGGCGGTCGCGCCGTGGGCGATGACGCTTAAGAGGACCGTCCAGCCGGCCGCGAGCATGATCGTGTTGTTGCCCGGAAGCTTTTCGTCAAGGACGAGAACCGCGAAGACGATCGTGGCCAGCCCGCGCGGGCCGAACCAGCCGATGAAGAGCTTGTCGGCAATGCTCGTCCGGGTGCCGATCAGGCACAAAAACACCGGAAGCATGCGGATGACGGTCAGGCTGAGCACCGCATAGAAAAGGGCCGGCCAGGTGGCGCGGTCGACCAGCCGGGCGACGACGATGCCGCCGAACACGATCCAGGTCACGAGCGCCAACGCCTCGCCGATATGCTCGGCACCGCGCAGCAACTCTTTCTTGTGACCGGACCCGAGCCCGCTCAGCAAGAGCCCACCGACAAAGCACGCGATAAATCCGCTGCCGCCGGCGGCCTGCGCCGCCGCAAAGCAAGCGGCAGCCAGCGCCACGATCGGGATTTCCACCCAGTGCTCGCTGATCCAGCCCTGCCGTTCGGCAAAACGCAGGATCCGAAGGGTAGACCAGGTCAGCGCGAGACCGATCAAAGCGCCGAAGCCGATCGCCTCGAAGACGACGCGAGAGACATGACCAACGGTTCCGCCTTCGACCTGTGTGCCGACGGCAAAGCCGAGCAACAGCACCACGATCGGCACGCAGATGCCGTCATTGAGGCCGCTCTCCAGATTGAGCCCCTCACGCATCACCGCAGGCACCGCTTGGCTGGTCACGACCGGCTTGCCGAGTGCGGCATCGGTCGGGGCGAGCAATGTCGCCAGCAGCGCCAGCTCGAGCGCTGCGAGGTGTGAGAAGATGACCCAAGCAAGGAGAAAGCCGAGCATGATCGTCAGCGGCAGGCCGACTAGCAGCAGCCGTTCTGGAAGTCCCAGATTACGCCTGACGACGGCAAAATCGGCGTTGGCCGCATCGGTGAACAAGACCATCGCAAGCGTCAATTCGGCGAGAAGACGCAGCCCCTCGCCGCTGATCTCGAGATGCAGCACGTTCAACGCGTCCGGGCCGAAAATAAAGCCGATAGCGGTGAACACCATCGGCCCGCTGATCCAGGAGCGCTCGACCCGGCCGGCAACAGCGCTGTAGATCAGAAGAAAAGCGGCAAAGATTGCGGCATTTTGATACATCGGCGGTGAGTAATCTCCTTCATCTTGGCGGGCGCACTCCGGATCTGAGCGCGGCAGTGGCGGTCCGGGCGAGCCTATAAATATCGGGAATTTTTTATCGATAATTGATACAAATCAACCTTCCGTTGCCCGGACGGGGTATCCAGCTTGGCAGCCCGGCCCAACGCAATCAAGGACGGGACAGGATCGCGACGGGTCGCGTTCCATCGACAGAATAAAACCGACACGGAGACAGTCTCATGAGCATAAGCCGTGCCGCCGTTGTAGGGCTTATCCCCCTAACTGCGTTGATGCTGGGCGCGTGCGTGTCACAAAGCGAATACGGGGAGCTGCAGGCGCAAAACCAGCAGCTGCAACAGCAGCTTGCTGCCTCGCGCGCCGAGCAGAACTTTGTCGAGGCCGGCGATTTGCTGTTCCCGGCAGGCGGCTACCAGCTCAGCCAAGCCGGGCAAGCGGAGCTCGCAAACAACATAGCGCCGCGCCTGCTCGGGCTGCAGAACGCCAAAGTCGTCGTTTACGGATACACAGACAATACGCCGATCGGGCCCGCTCTGCGGCAACAGGGCATCCCCGACAATCTGGTTCTGTCGACGCGGCGCGCTGCTGCGGTCGTGAGCTTTCTCGTGTCGCGCGGGGTCAACCCCAATATCATTTCGGCCAAGGGGTTTGGCGATACCCATCCGGTGGCGCCCAACGATACGCCCGCAGACCGCGCGAAGAACCGGCGCATCGTCATCACGGTCCAGGGGCCCGGCGCTCCCGCCGCCTGATCCCCTGGGGAGAATGCGATTCCAGGATGGCCTTGCGGCCGCTTTTACGAGTTGAGCACGCGTCCCGTCGTGAAGTGCAGGATGCCTCGTTATGGCAGATGAGCTTCGCCAGCCCAACGACCAGCGGCCATCAGATGTGAGCGCAAGGGTGGCGCTTATCGAGCGCAGCGTTCTCGTGCTGCTGATGATCGGTCTCGTCATCGGCGTTCTCGCGGTCGTGAAGCCGTTCACGACCGCGATCTTGTTTGGCGCCGCGCTGGCGACGGCGGCATGGCCGGCGCGTCAGGCTTTGGTCGGGCGTGGTTTCGGCCGCGGGGCGACAGCCACCTTGCTCCTGGTGATGTCGCTGGTGGTCATCGTTTTGCCGATGCTGGTCGTGGCACCCCACCTGGCCGATCAAATGGTCCGCGGGACCCACCGCGTGCAGGCGTATTTTGCGGCGACGCCCGAGCAGCCGGTTTGGATCAAAAGCCTGCCGCTGTTCGGCCGGCGTCTCGCCGCCGCATGGGATCGCGTGGTCGAGGTCAAGGGCGATCTGAGGACGCTATTGGAGCCTTATACTGAAAATATCCGACACATTATGGTGGGCGCGGCGCAGGCCTTGGCAGACAGCATCGTGCAGGTGCTCCTTTCGCTGATCGTCGCGACTATGTTCTGGACCAATGGAGACGCCTTGATCGCGGCGCTGCACGATGCGCTCCGTCGGCTTGGCGGTCTGATCGCGGAACGCGCGCTGGATGTCGCGGCCGGGGCAATACGCGGCGTCGCCTACGGCGTGGTGGGCACTGCTCTGATCCAGGCCGTTCTCCTCACCATCGGCCTCTCCGCGGCCGGCGTCCCGGGCGCGGTGGTCCTCGGCTTTGTCGGCCTGCTCTTGGCGATCAGCCAGATCGGCGGTCCGCTTCTAGTGCTGATTTGGGGCGGAGCGGCTTGGTGGTTGTTCAGCCAAGATCATAGCTCCTGGGGCCTGTTCATGATCGTCTGGGGTGTATTTGTCAGCACCGTAGACAACTTCATCAAGCCTTGGCTTATCGGATTCGGCATCGAGATGCCGATGTCGCTGACCATCCTCGGCGTCTTCGGTGGGTTTATTGCATTTGGCTTCCTTGGTCTCTTCATCGGTCCGACCTTGATCGCCGTCATGTTCACCCTGATCCAGGCTTGGAGGCTTGCTGTGGCGGCTCAGCCTGTCGCAGAGATTATGCCCGCCGACGTCGTGGCCGCTCGAGAATCACGATCTCAATCCTGATTCGTACGTTGATATGCTACGCTCCACCGCCGGATTGGATCGAGGGGACGAGCCGATGACCGACAGCGAGGATAGCAAGCCCGACGCAGGCGGAAAGATAAAGCGAAAGCAGTACGAAGCGGAACTCGCGCGTCTCCATGTCGAGCTGGTCAAGCTGCAGCGTTGGGTCGTCGCCAAAGGGGCGAAGGTTTGCATCGTCTTTGAAGGCCGCGACGGGGCAGGGAAGGGGGGTGCGATCAAGGCGCTCACCGAGCGGGTCAGCCCGCGGGTGTTTCGCGTCGTTGCATTGCCGGCGCCGACCGAGCGCGAAAAATCGCAAATGTATGTTCAGCGCTACGTTCCGCATCTGCCGGCGGCCGGTGAAATCGTCATCTTCGACCGCAGCTGGTACAACCGGGCCGGCGTCGAACGTGTAATGGGCTTTTGCACTGAGGAGCAGGCTCGACGCTTTTTGCAAATCGTTCCACTAGTAGAAAAGGCAATCGTCGAATCGAGCGTTGTCTTGCTGAAATATTGGCTCGAGGTCAGCCCCCAGGAGCAGACGCGGCGGCTGGAGGCGCGAATCGACGATGGGCGCAAGACCTGGAAGCTGACGGATATGGACCTGAAATCCTATTCCCGGTGGGACGATTACTCGAAAGCCCGGGACGAGATGTTCCTTGCTTCCGACACCGCCTGGGCGCCGTGGAACGTGGTCCATGCCGACAACAAGCGGCGCGCCCGGCTAAACATACTGGCCCACATTTTAAGCAAGGTGCCGTACGAAGATCTGCCGGGACCAAAGGTGAGATTGCCGGATCGAAAGCATCTGGGCGATTACAAAGAAGCCAATTACCCGTATCGCTATATTCCGGAGGTATTCTGAGCCGTGTGACGTTGAGAAGCGCGAGCGCCGTCGGCGAGCGGCGCAGCCGCTTCCGCGCCCGGCAGGACCGGATCCGGGACCCGAGCCTGACGGTCCTGCTGATCCTCGAGCTTTCCTATATGTTTGCGGCGGCGCCGCTCGCGGCGAAGGGCGTGCCGTTTGCCTGGGCGGTCGGCGAAACGCTGGTGCTCGCGGTCCTGGTTATCGTCGTGTTGCTGTCGCACCGGCGCGGCGCCTTTTTGATCATCTTGCTCGGTGCCGCCGGCACCTTGGCGGGCCTTGCACCTGCGCTGGACTGGCCGACAGGCTCGCTCGCGCTGGGTCGCGGCGGCAACATCCTGATGTTCAGCGCTCTGACCTGGGTCGTGGCGCATTCGGTTTACGCGCCCGGTCGGATTACGTCGCACCGGCTGCAAGGCGCGGTCGTCGTCTATTTGAACATCGCCGCCATCTTCGCCTCGGCCTATCGCCTGATCTGGGAATTCGCTCCCGGCGCTTTTGCCGGTCCGTCTGCGCCGACCGGCGGTCCGAGCGAGCTCGCTGCCGCGCTGTACTTCAGCTTCACCACGCTGACCACCACCGGCTATGGCGATATCGTCCCGCTCGATCCCTTCGCCCGCAGCCTCGCCAATTTGGAAGCAGTCATCGGGCAATTCTACCTAGCAATAACGGTTGCCCGCCTCGTCACCCTGGAGCTCGCATCGCGACACCGTGGATTGTCGGAATGATTGCGAGACTGCTGCCGGTTCTTGCTTGGGCGCCCCGCTATCGACGCGAGTGGTTGTTACCCGATGCGATGGCCGGTATCGCCGTTTGGGCGGTCATGGTGCCGGAGGGCATGGCATATGCGGGTATCGTCGGGGTGCCGCCGATCATGGGCCTGCATACGATCGTCCCACCGCTCTTCGCTTATGCGCTTTTCGGCACGTCGCGCTTGCTGGTTGTGGGCCCCGATACTGCAACGGGGCTGATCTCGGCATTGAGCGTCGGTGCCGTCGCCGCGCAAGGCTCGGCGCAGTTCGACATCCTGACCTCGACCCTCGCAGTGCTGATCGGCTGCTTCTTTTTGCTTTTCGGCGTGCTGCGGCTCGGCTGGGTCGCCGCCTTTATCCCGACGCCGGTGATGCGCGGCTTTATCGAGGGACTCGTCTGCGTCACGATCATCGGCCAAGTGCCGCATCTGTTGGGCATTGCCGGCGGCTCGGGCAATTTCTTTGCCAAGCTCTGGTCCGTGCTGCGGCACCTCGACGACATCTCCCTGCCGCCGGTGTTGACGGGCGTGCTCAGTCTTGCGGCGATGCTGGCGCTGCGCCGTTTCGCGCCCCGCATTCCGGCCGCACTCGTCGTCGCGGTCGTCGCCACAATTCTGGTCGGGCTGGCGGGCGGCGAGGGCATCGGTATCGATGTCGTCGGCGAATTGCCCGCGGGGCTGCCGCATTTCGAGCTTCCAGTCCTCGATCCGGCGATTTTGGAGACGCTGGTGCCCGGAGCGCTGGCGATTGTGCTGGTCGGCTATGCCGAAGCGCTGGGCGGGGCAAAAGCCGCGGCGCTGGAGGGCGGCGGCGACATCGACCCGAACCAGGAGCTGGTGGCACACGGGCCGGCCAATATTTTGAGCGGGCTGTTCGGCGGTTTCCTGGTCGTTGGCAGCCTGTCCAAGACTTCGGTGGCGATGGCCGCCGGCGCGCGCAGCCAGCTCGCCAACCTTGTCGCTGCGGCCTTGTGCTTTCTGACGCTCGTCTTTCTGACGCCGCTGTTCCGAGGCATGCCGTACTCGGCGCTCGCCGCCATCGTGATCGCGGCGATGCTGCATCTCTCCAAGCCCGCCTATCTGCGCGATCTTTTGGCGCGCAACCGCTGGGAGTTCTCCCTCGCCGCGCTCGTGATTGCCAGCGAGCTGGCCCTGGGTGTGCCGCATGGCATCGTTCTCGGCGTGGCGCTGTCGTTGTTGATGGTGATTTATCGGACTAGCCATCTGCAAGGGGCGGTGCTCGGCCAGCTGCCTGGCACCGAGGCCTATCGCGACATCGCCAACCACCCCGAGGCGGTCACCTTCCCCGGTCTCTTGATCTGGCGGATCGGTGGCGACCTGTTCTTTGCCAGCATCGGCCAGCTCGGCGAAGAGCTGAAGGCGGCGTTGGCGGCCTCGCGTCCGCCCGTCCGGCATGTGCTGCTCGACGCCGATTCGGTGAATTTTATCGACACCACCGGTTGCGACATGGCGTTGAGCACGATCGAAGCGCTGCAGAAGCAAGGCATCACACTCGCTTTCGCCCGGGTGCGCGATGAAGTACGCGACCGGCTGCGCCGCGGCGGCGTCGAAGCCGCCGTGGGCCCGGCCCATTTTTACGAACGCGTCACGGACGGCGTGCGCGCCTGGCAGCAGCAATCGGAATCTCTACGAGCGCCTTAGGGCATGCACGCGTTTTTTCCGCCCGGCGGACGGGAACGGTCATGCATGGCCTTTGTTTCGGCTCCGCCGGACCACCGCGCGGCCGGCATGCGCCGTCGAGCCGGGGCTTTCGCGGTTGCCCCCGATCGGTCACTTTTTTGTCTTGGTCTTGCGGCCATGGTGATCGGCGACGATCCCCGAGGGGACGCAGCGCTGTGCCGCCCGCCTGCACCAGCGCCGCTGCTGTCACCCTGTTGCGCCGCTCGGCGACACGGAAGCGAAGGAGACCACGATGGCCAACGCGTTGACCGACACCGAACGGACATTGATCGATGCCTATTGGCGCGCCGCCAATTATCTCTCGGTCGGCCAGATCTATCTTTACGACAACCCGCTCCTCCGAGAGCCGCTGACAAAGGAGCACATCAAGCCGCGGCTGCTCGGCCACTGGGGAACCACACCCGGCTTGAACTTCATCTATGTCCACCTGAACCGGCTGATCAAAAAGCACGACCTCGACATGATCTATGTGACCGGCCCCGGGCATGGCGGTCCCGGCCTTGTCGCCAACGCCTATCTCGAAGGCACCTACAGCGAGGTCTATCCGAACGTCTCCGCCGATGAAGCGGGCATGAAGCGCCTTTTTACTCAGTTCTCGTTTCCCGGCGGCATTCCGAGCCATGTGGCGCCGGAGACGCCGGGCTCGATCCACGAGGGTGGCGAGCTCGGCTATGCCGTCTCGCACGCCTATGGCGCGGCGTTCGACAACCCGGATTTGATCGTCGCCTGCGTCGTCGGCGACGGCGAGGCCGAAACCGGCCCGCTGGCCACAAGCTGGCACTCGAACAAGTTTCTGAACCCGGTGCGCGACGGCGCGGTTTTGCCGATCCTGCACCTGAACGGCTACAAGATCGCCAACCCCACCGTCCTCGCCCGGATCAGTCACGAGGAGCTGGACCATCTGTTCCGCGGCTACGGCTACACACCGTATTTTGTCGAGGGTGACGAGCCGGCAAAAATGCACGAGCTGATGGCCGCCACCCTCGACACTGTCGTCGGCGATATCCGGCGGGTCCAGTCCGAGGCGCGCCGCGACGGGTTCAAGGAGCGCCCGCGCTGGCCGATGATCGTGATGCGCACGCCAAAGGGCTGGACCTGCCCAAAGGAGATCGACGGCCGCCGCACCGAGGGTTATTGGCGCTCGCACCAGGTGCCGATGGGCGAGATGCATGAAAACCCGGAGCACGTGCGCATCCTCGAACAATGGATGAAGAGCTACCGGCCCGAGGAATTGTTCGAAGCCGGCGGCCGGCTGCGGCCGGAGTTGGGCGAGCTAGCACCGCAGGGCGAGCGGCGCATGAGCGCCAACCCGCATACCAACGGCGGGTTGCTGCTGCGCGAATTACGGCTCCCGAATTTCCGCGACTACGCCGTCGAGGTGGCTGCACCCGGCGTCGCCACTGCAGAATCCACCCGGGTCATGGGCGGGTTTTTGCGCGACGTGATGAAGCTGAACCTCGCATCGCAAAACTTTCGGTTGTTCAGCCCGGACGAGAGCAATTCGAACCGCTGGCAGGATGTGCTCGAAGTCACCAACCGCGCCTGGGTGGCCGAGACCGAGCCTTACGACGACCATCTCGCGCCCGATGGGCGCGTTATGGAAATGCTCAGCGAGCACCAATGCCAGGGCTGGCTCGAAGGCTACCTGTTGACTGGACGCCACGGCTTTTTTTCATGCTACGAGGCGTTCATCCACATCATCGATGCGATGTTCAACCAGCACGCCAAATGGCTCAAAGTCTGCGAGCACATCCCGTGGCGGCGTCCGATCGCTTCGTTGAACTATCTGCTTTCGAGCCATGTGTGGCGGCAGGACCACAACGGATTCAGCCACCAGGACCCGGGCTTTATCGACCATGTCGTCAACAAAAAGGCAGAGGTCGTCCGCGTTTATCTGCCGCCCGACGCGAACTGCCTGCTGTCGGTTACCGACCACTGCCTCAGGAGCCGCAATTACGTGAACGTCGTCGTGGCCGGCAAGCAGCCGGCGCCGCAATGGCTGACGATGGACCAGGCGGTCAAGCATTGCGAGGCCGGGCTCGGCATCTGGGAATGGGCGAGCAACGACAGGGGCGGCGAGCCCGATGTCGTGATGGCGTGCTGCGGCGACGTGCCGACCCTGGAGACGCTTGCTGCGGTGGACCTGTTGCGCCGGTACGCGCCAGAGGTGAAGGTGCGGGTTATCAACATCGTCAATCTGATGCGGCTGCAATCGCCGAGCGAGCATCCGCACGGTATTTCCGACCACGATTTCGACACGCTATTCACGACCGACAAGCCGATCATCTTTGCGTTTCACGGCTACCCGACGCTGATCCACCGGCTGACTTACCGGCGGACCAACTACCGAAACCTCCATGTGCGCGGCTATCGCGAGGAAGGCACGACGACGACGCCCTTCGACATGTGCGTGCTGAACGGCCTCGACCGCCTGCATCTGGTCGGCGACGTGATCGACCGCGTGCCAAAGCTCGGCGCGCGCGCCGCCTACGCGAAGCAGGCGATCCGCGACAAGCTGATCGACCACAAGGCGTACATCTCCCATTACGGCGACGACATGCCCGAAATCACCGGCTGGCGCTGGGGGCAAGAGGCGGCGTCCGCGGGAACTCGTTCGACCGAAGCCGACAACATCTGATCTTCCAACGCGGCATTCGAGGAGGCTGACGTGATCGAGATGGTGATCCGGCAACACCGACGCATCCTCGGCGGGATCGAGGTCGGGCGCGTGCTGCCCCATGCCGCTCGGCGGATGGTCGGTCCGTTTGTTTTTTTCGATCATCTGGGGCCGCTCGACCTGATGCCGGGCGTGTCGCGCACGGTCGATATCCGCCCGCATCCGCATATCGGGCTGGCGACCGTGACCTATCTCTTTTCCGGCGAGATCGTGCACCGCGACAGCGTCGGCTCCGAGCAGGCGATCCGTCCGGGCGAAGTCAACTGGATGGTCGCCGGCCGCGGCATCACTCATTCCGAGCGTTTCGAGCGGGCGCGGCGCCAAGGCGATCGTCTTCACGGCATCCAGGCCTGGGTGGCGCTGCCGCAGACAGAGGAGGAGGCCGAGCCGAGCTTCAGCCATCACGAAGGCGCCGACCTGCCGGCTTGGCGCGACGGCGGCATCCGCGGCCGGCTGATCGCCGGCGAGGCGTTCGGGCTGCGGGCGAGCGTCCGCACTCATTCGCCGCTGTTCTATGCTCATCTCGATATGGAGGCGGGCGCGGCGGCGTCGATCCCCGACCAGCCGGAACGCGCGCTTTACATCGCCGCCGGCGCGGTCGAAATGGCCGGCGGGCGCCACGCCGCCGGCGAGATGCTGGTGATCGGCCGCGGGCCGGCGAGCGTCACCGCCGTCGAGCCGTCGATCGTCATGCTGCTCGGCGGCGAGAGCGTGGGCGAGCGGTTTCTTTATTGGAACTTTGTCTCGTCCTCGCGCGAGCGGATCGAGCAGGCCAAGGCGGATTGGCAGGCCGGCCGTATGAAATTGCCCGACCGCGACGATCGCGAATTCATTCCATTGCCCGCGGACCCATAGGGTCTTTGCCGGCGGCGGCGGTGCTCGCCGGCCGGGTCGCGCGCGGCCCAGTTGTTCGCCATATCGACGCTTTCCGACTGAGCGCCGGGGTTTCGGTGGCAGGCATCCTGCCGGTCGCGCTGCCGCAGCTCCCGCCGCGAAAATGCCGGTTTCACACAATTTTATAAACAGGGAGACACATCGACAGGCATAACGAGGATGCGATGAGCGATATGACGCCTCCGCAGCGGCGCCCGGCCGCGGCCCCCGTCCGGCCGGATCTCCTGACGCAATACGGCTGCGGCCCCATTCGCTTTTGCGGTCATGATGATGCGCTCTTCGAGCGGCATCTGCTGTTTGACGACATCGTCGCTCCGGCCGAAGCCGGGTCTCGCGAGCGCTTCGAGGCGCTGGCCCGCTCGGTCAGAGACGTCCTCTCGCAGCGCTGGATATTGACCGAGAACATTTACCGACGGGAGAACCCAAAGCGGATCTACTATCTCTCGATGGAGTTTTTGATCGGCCGATCTCTTGCCAACAATATCACCAATTTGTTGCTCGATCGGTTTGTCGAGCGGGCGGCGGAGCAAAAAAGCCTCGACTGGCTCAGCTTGCTCGAAGAAGAGCCCGATGCCGGCCTCGGGAATGGTGGGCTCGGACGGCTGGCGGCATGCTTTCTCGATTCGATGGCGACGATGCAGCTGCCGGCGATGGGCTACGGGCTGCGCTACGA
>DASXAM010000083.1:0-1807 GCA_036404275.1 Allostellaceae bacterium | reverse complement strand
AGATCGAGATCGGCGACGTGCTCGACCACTTCGAGCGCCAGCACGACGTCAAAGCTCTCGCCGGCTGCCGCGAGCGCTTCCGCCGTGCCGACGCGGTAATCGATCGCCAACCCGCCCGCCGCGGCATGCGCCTTGGCGACGGCGATGGCTTCGCTCCCGGCGTCGATCCCGGTGACCCGGAAACCGAGCCGGGCCATCGGCTCGGCAACGAGCCCGCCGCCACAGCCGATATCGAGCAGCGAGCGGCCGGCGAAGGGCTGCAGCCGGCTTGCATTGGCGCCGAAATGGGCCAGCAATTCGGTACGGATAAAGCCGAGCCGCGTCGGGTTCAGCCGATGCAATGCCGCAAAGCTGCCGTCGGGATCCCACCAGGCATCGGCTTCGCGGGCAAAACGGTCGAGTTCGGCCGGGTCGACGGTAGCGCTGTTGTCGCTCATCGGTTTCCGATACGGCGCGCCGGATAGCCCGGTCGCATGGAAAAGAGTATGTGGAGGGCTTGGCTGCCCGGCAATCGCCGACACGGTATTTGGTACGCAAATGGCGCGGCTTGTGCAGAAATTCGGCGGCACCTCGCTCGCCGGCATCGGCCGGATCAAGGAGGTCGCGCGGCGCGTCAAACGCGAGGTCGAGGCGGGCAACGAGGTTGCGGTCGTGGTCTCGGCGATGGCCGGGGTGACCAACCAGCTGATCGATTGGGCGCGCGAGACGAGCCGGCTGCACGATGCCCGCGAATACGATGTCGTTGTCGCCTCGGGCGAGCAGGTGACGGCGGGACTGCTGGCCTTGGCCTTGCAGGACCTCGAGATCGATGCGCGCTCCTGGCTCGGCTGGCAGATCCCGATTCGCACCGACGGCGTGCACGGCAAGGCGCGTATCGAGGCGATCGAGGTCGAGGAGATTCGCCGCCGGCTGGCCCAGGGCCAAGTGGCGGTCGTCGCCGGGTTTCAGGGAATCGGCCGGCGCGGCCGGATCACGACGCTCGGGCGGGGCGGCTCCGACACCTCGGCTGTGGCGCTGGCGGCGGCCCTGGAAGCCGATCGCTGCGACATCTTCACCGATGTCGATGGAGTCTATACCAGTGACCCGCGGATCGTTGCGAAAGCGAGGAAGCTCGATAGGATCACCTACGAAGAAATGCTGGAAATGGCGTCGCAGGGCGCCAAGGTGCTGCAAACGCGCTCGGTCGAGCTGGCGATGAATCGGCGGGTGCGCGTGCAGGTTCTGTCGAGCTTTACCGACAGCCCCGGAACCCTCGTGGTCGATGAAGACGAGATCGTGGAACAGCAAGTTGTAAGCGGCATCGCCTATAGTCGCGACGATGCCAAGATCACGGTGCAGAGCGTGCCCGACCGGCCCGGTGTCGCCGCTGCCATCTTTGGCCCGCTGGCCGACCATGCGATCAATGTGGATATGATCGTCCAGAACGTCTCGGAGAACGGCGGCACCACCGACCTCACCTTTACGGTCGCCCGCGCCGATCTCGACCGCACCGTCCAGGTGCTCGAGCAAAAGCGGGCGCTGCTTGGATTCAAGGCGCTCAAACCCGATCCGAACGTGGTCAAGGTGTCGGTGATCGGGGTCGGCATGCGCAGTCACGCCGGCGTTGCCAAGCGGATGTTCCAGACATTGGCTGACAAAGGGATCAATATCCAGGTGATCTCGACCTCTGAGATCAAGGTCAGCGTGCTGATCGCCGCCGAATATACCGAGCTGGCGCTGCGCGCGTTGCATACCGCCTACGGGCTCGACGCCACCGAATGAGCGCCGGCATCGACGCGGCATCGGCTGCGGCGGGCCGCAGCGGCGC
>DASXAM010000082.1:0-46587 GCA_036404275.1 Allostellaceae bacterium | reverse complement strand
AAGGGCGAGCTCGCCAATGTCGGCGCCGGCAATCCCGGCCGCAAAGCGCTCGACATGCTCGACCTCGACCGGCCCGACCTCGATTGGGTGAGCCTGGCCAAAGGCATGGGCGTGCCGGGCGCGCGGGTCGAGACGATGGAGGAGTTCAATCGCCGCTTTGCCGAGGGCGTCGCGGCACCCGGTCCCTACCTCGTCGAAATCGTCCTTTGACGCGCAGATTGAGGAACCGCTCCGCGTCGTGGTTGGTTGACCGCACAAACGCCCGAGAATTTTGGCGCCCAAGAATTTTTGGCGCCCAAGAATTTTGGCCGTGGTGACGGGCGGCTGATCGGAGGTGGATTTCGTGCGTGACGGCCTGCGCATCTACAACCTCTTTCCGACATTGGCCGGAACCGTGCGGCAATGGAGCGATCATCTGCCGCGCATTGCGGCGATGCGCTTCAACGCGGTCTATCTCAACCCCTTTCATTTCCCCGGATTTTCCGGGAGTCTGTACGCCGTCAAAGATTATTACCGGCTGAACCCGCGGCTGCGCGGCGGCGAGAGCACCGACGACGACAGGCTGCTGAGCGAATTCACCGCCGCCGCAAAGCAGAGCGGATTGCGCGTGATCATGGATCTCGTGCTCAATCACACCTCGAAAGACAGCGAACTGGTCCGCCGCCACCCCGACTGGTTCGCGCATGATGCGACGGGTGCCATTCTGACACCCTCGGCGAGCGACCCGGCCGATCCGCGCCGCAAAACCGAATGGGGCGACCTCGCCGAGCTCGACTACCGAGGAGCGCGGCGCGACGACGTCGTGGCCTATTTTCAGAATGTCGTGCGCCATTATCTCGGGCTCGGCTTTGACGGCTTTCGCTGCGACGCCGCCTATAAGGTCCCGGCCGAAGTCTGGCGGGCGCTGACCGGTGCGGCGAGGGCGGCCGTGCCCGATGCGCTATTCTGCGCGGAGACCGTCGGAGCGCCGCAGGAGGCGGTGCTGGCGCTCGCCGGCGCCGGCTTCGACTATCTCTACAACAGCGTCAAATGGTGGGATTTCAAAAGCCCGTGGCTGCTCGATCAATACGAGTCGTTTCGCCATATCGCGCCGTCTATCGGCTTTCCCGAGAGCCATGACACCCCGCGGCTGGTGACCGAATTGCGCGATGCCGGAACACCGGAGGCCGAGATCGAGCCACGCTATCGCCAAGCTTACGCCTTTGCCGCGGCATATTCTGCAGGCGTATTGATGCCGATGGGGTTCGAATTCGGATGGGGGCGGCGGTTGCCGGTGGTGATGCGAGGCGACGAGACGCTGGAGCCGATGCGGTTCGACCTCGGTCCCTTTGTTGCCGAGGTCAATGCCGAGAAATCGGCTGTTCCGGCCCTGAATGAGGAAGGGCCGCAACGCCTGCTGGCGAGCGGGAATGACGATCTGGTAGCGCTGGAGCGGCGGGCGCAAAGCACGGACGGCCGGGTGGTGATTCTGGTCAATCGCGACCCGCGGCAGCCACGCGTGTTCGAAGGCGAGCCGGCGCCATGCCCGATCGCCGCCGAGCCGCTCGCGGTGCGGGTGGTCGACATACCGACCGAGGCAGAACCGCGCCTGGTGATGCCGGATCGCTGGCGGCCCGAGGCGAGGATCCAGATCGAGGACGTCTATCCGCAGCTCGATGGCGGCCGCTATCCGGTAAAGCGCATCGAAGGCGATTTGTTCGAGGTCTGGGCCGACATCTTTCGCGACGGTCACGACCAGCTACGTGCCGTGGTCAAATATCGTCACGAAGACGGACCGTGGCAGGAAGCGCCGCTCGAATTTTTCGACAACGACCGCTGGGTGGGGCGCTTTGCGCTAACCCGGCTCGGCATGTGGCATTACACGATCGAGGCTTGGACCGACCGTTTCGAGAGCTGGCGCGAAGAAATCGAAAAAAAGCGGGAAGCCGGGCAGGACATAGGGCTCGAGCTGCGCGAGGGCAGGGCGATGGTCGCCGAAGCGGCGGGCGACGCCGACGGCGAAGATGCAAACGCCATCCGTCGGCTGCTCGACGATCTCGACCGGGGCGACGAGGCGAGCCGCGTGGCGCTGCTTTTATCCCGGCCGGTGCGGGAGCTGATGGCGCGCAGCGCGACGCGTCCTGATCCGACAACCGCGGCGCCGGAGCTCGAAGTCTTGGTGGACCGCAAGGCGGCGGGATTTTCCGCTTGGTATGAGATGTTTGCGCGCAGCCAGGGCCGCGAGGCCGGCAAAAGCGCCACTTTCGACGACTGTATTGCGCGCCTTCCCGAAATCGCGAGCCTCGGCTTCGATGTCGTCTATTTGCCGCCGATCCATCCGATCGGCCGGGTCAACCGCAAAGGCAAAAACAACGAGCCACACGCCGCCCCCGGCGATCCCGGTAGCCCTTACGCGATCGGCTCGAAGGAGGGCGGCCATTGCGCGGTCGAGCCGGGGCTCGGCACGCTGGCCGATTTCCGTCGCTTTGTCCGCGCCGCGGCGGCACACGGGTTGGAGGTCGCGCTCGATTTCGCCGTACAATGCGCGCCCGACCATCCCTGGGTGCGCGAGCATCCGCAATGGTTCCGCTTTCGTCCGGACGGTTCGCTCCGGTATGCCGAGAACCCGCCCAAGAAATACGAGGACATCGTAAATGTCGATTTCGACACCGGCGACCGCGACGCGTTGTGGACGGCGCTGCGCGACATCGTGCTGTTCTGGATCGGCGAGGGCGTGCGCATCTTTCGCGTAGACAATCCGCACACAAAGCCGGTGCCTTTTTGGGAGTGGCTGATTCGCGAGGTCAAGAGGCGCTGCCCCGAAGCGATTTTCCTCGCTGAAGCCTTCACCCGGCCGAAAATGATGCGGTCATTGGCCAAAGCGGGCTTCAGCCAATCCTACACCTATTTTACCTGGCGCAATTCAAAGGCCGATCTGACCGAATATCTGACAGAGCTGGCCCAATTCCCGAGCAGCGAATATTTTCGTCCAAATTTTTTTACCAATACCCCGGACATTCTGCCGGAGTTCCTGCAGCAAGGCGGGCGGGCGGCGTTTCGCATCCGCCTGGCGCTCGCCGCGACGCTGTCCCCCGTCTACGGCATCTACAACGGTTTTGAGCTATGTGAGAACGCAGCACTTCCGGGACGCGAGGAATACCTCAATTCCGAGAAGTATGAATACAAGGTCTGGGACTGGGACCGGCCCGGCAACATCAAGGACGACATCCGCAGCGTCAACCGCTTTCGCCGTTACAACCCGGCATTGCAGCAGTTTCTCAACCTGCGCTTTCTCGATTGCGACGAGGCGAACATCCTGGCCTATGCCAAAGTGTCCGCCGATCCGCCGAATGTCGTTGTCGTCGTCGTCAACCTCGACCCGCACACCGCACGCGAAGGCGAGGTCGTGCTGCCGCTGGCGGCGCTCGGCTTGACCGACGAGGACGAGTTCGAGCTCGCCGAGGCGTTCACCGGGACCGTGTCGCGGCGACGCGGAGCGCGCCAGCTCTTTCGCCTCGATCCCGAGGTCAACCCTTCATTGATCTTTCGCCTGCTAGCCGCGCAACGCGCATGAGCCCGCCCGACGATGCTTTGGCGCCGCTGCCGCGTGCGGACCCGGCGGCGCGGCAAGCGACCCTCGACCCGCTGTGGTACAAGGACGCCATTATTTATCAACTTCACGTCAAAGCGTTTTTCGACGCCGACGACGACGGCATCGGCGACTTTCAGGGGCTGTGCCGCAAGCTCGATTATCTGCAAGATCTCGGTGTGACGGCGCTGTGGCTGCTGCCGTTTTATCCATCGCCGTTGCGCGACGACGGCTATGACATCGCCGACTATAAAAGCATCAACCCGTCCTACGGCCGGATGCACGATTTCAAAATTTTTGTTCGCGAGGCGCATCGGCGGAATTTGCGGGTCATCACCGAGCTGGTGATCAATCACACCTCGGACCAGCATCCCTGGTTTCAACGCGCACGCCAGGCAAAGCCGGGCTCGCCCTGGCGCGATTTTTATGTGTGGAGCGACAACGACCAGAAATTCCCGGAAACCCGGATCATCTTCGTCGATTCCGAGAAATCGAACTGGGCCTGGGACCCGGTGGCCCAGGCGTATTATTGGCACCGGTTTTATGCGCACCAGCCGGACCTGAATTTCGATAATCCGCGCGTGTTCCGTGCGGTTGCCGAGGTCATGAAGTTTTGGCTGGATCTCGGGGTGGACGGGCTGCGCCTGGATGCCGTCCCCTACCTGATCGAGCGCGAAGGTACCATCAACGAAAACCTGCCCGAGACGCACGAGATCCTGCGCCGGCTGCGCGGTGAGCTCGACCGGCGCTACGGCGACCGCATGCTGCTGGCCGAGGCCAACCAATGGCCCGAGGACGTGCTGCAGTATTTCGGCGCCGGCGACGAATGCCACATGGCGTTCCACTTTCCGCTGATGCCGCGCATCTACATGGCGGTATCGACCGAAGACCGCCATCCGATAACCGACATCATGCGGCAGACGCCGGACATCCCGGAGACCTGCCAATGGGCGGTGTTTCTGCGCAATCACGACGAGCTGACGCTCGAAATGGTGACCGATCGCGAGCGCGATTATCTGTGGAACCATTACGCCGCCGACCGGCGTGCACGTATCAATCTCGGGATCCGCCGGCGGCTGGCGCCGTTGATGGAAAACGACCGGCGCCGGATCGAATTGCTGAACGCGCTGTTGATCTCGATGCCGGGAACGCCGGTCATTTATTACGGCGACGAGATCGGCATGGGAGACAACGTCTTTCTCCGCGACCGCGACGGCGTGCGCACGCCAATGCAATGGACCTTCGACCGCAATGGCGGCTTTTCCAGAACCGACCCCGAGCGGCTTTACCTGCCGCCGATCATGGATTCGGTCTACGGCTTCGAAGCGGTCAATGTCGAATCGCAAAGCCGGTCGCCGTCGTCGCTGCTGAACTGGATGAAGCGGCTGATCGGCGCCCGCCGGGCGCGGCGCGCGTTCGGCCGCGGCACGTTGCGTTTTCTTTATCCGTCGAACCGGAAAGTCATCGCCTATTTGCGCAGCTACGAGGACGAGACGATCCTGTGCATCGCCAATCTGTCGCGCTCGGCGCAGCCGATCGAGCTGGATTTGGCCGAATATCGCGGTCATCAGCCGATTGAGCTCTTGGGGCGCAGCGTTTTTCCGGTGATCGGCGAGGCGCCCTATATGCTGACCTTGCAGGCGCACAGCTTTTTCTGGTTCGACCTGGTGCCGAGCTCGCAAGATGCGACGAGTCTGCAGGCGCCGCCGCCCGAATTTGTGACCCTGGTAATGCCGCAAGGGTGGGCCGACCTCTTCCACCCGCACAATCTGCGTCAGCTCGAAGGCGACATTATCCCGGCGTTTCTGCCGCGCCAGCGCTGGTTCTCCGCCAAAGATCAGCGGATCAACGGCGTTTCGGTGATGGCGCATGGCGAGATCGCCGGCCCGGCGCAGGACAGCGGCGGCGCGCAATCCTATCTCGCGGCTGCGGTCGAGGTGACACTGCGCGGCGGCGAACGACAATCCTATTTTCTGCCCTGCGCCACCGTCTGGTCACCGGCCGAGACCGACCTGCGTTTGGGGCTCGCCCCGGTGACATTGGCCGAGCTGCGCCAGTTCCGCCGTGAAGGTGCGGTGGTCGATGCGCTGTCGCAGGACGGCTTTGCGCTGGCGCTGATGGATGCGGTTGCGCGCGAGTCCACGCTGCCGCTCGACGGCGGCGCGATCCGCTGCACGAGGACCCCGAGCTATGACAACACCCCTATGCCGGAACAGCTGACGGTGCGGCGCGGCGGTGTCGAGCAGTCGAACAGCTCGGTCTTTTTTGCCGAATACGGCATGCTGAAGCTGTATCGACGGCTCGAAGCGGGACCTCACCCTGAAATCGAGATGACGCGGTTTCTAGTCGAGCGTGCCGGTTTCGCCAATACCCCGCCGCCGCTCGCCACCCTCGAATTGGTGCTCGGCGGTGAGACCGAGCCGCCCCGGCGGATGGCGTTGGGGATCCTGTTCGGCTTTGTCCGCAATCAGGGCGACGGCTGGACCCAGGCCTTGAACTATCTGACCCGCTATCTCGACGACGCGCTGGTTACCGGCGACGAGAGGTCGTCCGAGCTGCCCGATCCGGACCTGTTCTTTTTGGCCCTCGCCCGCCAGATCGGCATCCGCACCGGCGAGATGCACCGCGCTCTGGCGGAGAAGACGGCGGACGACCCCGGCTTTGCGCCCGAGCCGATCACACGCGACGACATCGCGCAATGGCGCGGCGCATTGGAGAGCGAGGCCGCCGCAATGCTGGCGCGCCTCGAGCGCGAGCGCGCGCGTCTCCCCGAGCGGGCACACGAGCCGGCCGATCGCGTGCTGGCCGCGCGCGACACGCTGCTCGCCGGAATCCGCACCCTGCTGCCCGACGAGATCGCGGCACAAAAAACGCGGGTTCACGGCGATTATCACCTGGGCCAGACCATCGTGGTGCAGAATGACTTCTTCATCGTCGATTTCGAAGGCGAGCCCGCACGCCCGATCGCAGAGCGCCGGGCCAAAAATTCGCCGTTGCGCGACGTCGCCGGGATGATCCGCTCGTTCGACTATGCCGCGGTCGCCGCGGTGCGCCAATTGGCCGAAACCCGTGCGGCGGCCGAGCCGCGCATGACCGAGCTTGCCGAAAGCTGGCGCCAGCGCGCCGTCGACGGTTTTCGCGCTGCCTACCGCAGGACTATGCGCGGCTGCGCCGCCTATCCTTCGAGCAAAAAGCAGGTCCACGACCTGACCGCGTTCTTTACGCTCGAAAAGGCGGTCTACGAGGTGTCTTACGAGCTGGCGAATCGCCCGGGCTGGGTGGACATCCCGCTCCTCGGCATTCTTCGGATTTTCGACCGGAGAGAGGCGCCGACACGTGGCGCTGCAGCCTGAGGCGCGGCAAGCCGCAGTCGCGGCACCGGCGTTGTCCAATGCCGAGATCTCCGCGCTCGTCGAGGCGCGGCACGGCGATCCATTTGCGATCTTGGGCATGCATGACACCGTCGCCGGTCTCGAGGTGCGCGCGATATTTCCGGGGGCGGAGGAAATTTTTGTTGTCGAAAGCGCCTCCGGAAAGACCGCGGCCGAAGCCCTGCGGCTGCACCCTGCCGGATTGTTTGCCGCTCTTATTCCCGATCGGCGAGCGCCATTCCGCTATCGGTTGCGGGTAAAAAGCGGCGGAAGCGAGCGCGAACTCGATGACGTCTACGCCTTCACCCCGGTGCTCGGCGAACTCGACCTTCACCTGCTTGGCGAAGGCAACCACCTCGCCAGCTATAAAAAGCTCGGCGCGCATCTTTTGGTGCATCAAGGGATCGAGGGGGTGGCGTTTGCGGTCTGGGCACCGAATGCGCAAGCCGTCGCCGTCGTCGGCGACTTCAACGGTTGGGACGCCCGACGGATGCCGATGCGGCACCGCGGGTCGAGCGGTTTTTGGGAATTGTTCGTGCCCGGGCTGCGGCCCGGCCATCTCTACAAATACCGGATCATCGGGCCGGACGGCGCGGTCCTGCCGTTAAAGGCCGACCCGCAGGCCGAGCGCGCCGAGCCGCCGCCCGGCACCGCCTCGGTCATCGCCGGGCCGAGCCGGCACGTCTGGCATGACGGCGTCTGGATGGCCGAGCGCGGGCAACGAAACGACCGCGAGGCGCCGATCTCGATCTACGAGGTGCATCTGGGTTCTTGGCGCCGCAACCTCGCCGCGGGCGGGCGCTACCTGACCTATCGCGAGCTCGCCGACCAGCTCGTCCCCTACGCGCACGATATGGGCTTCACCCATATCGAGATCATGCCGATCATGGAATACCCGTTCGACGGCTCGTGGGGTTATCAGCCCTTGTCACTGTTTGCGCCGACCGCCCGCTATGGCGCGCCCGATGATTTCCGCGGTTTTGTCGAGGCCTGCCACGCCGCGGGGCTCGGGCTGCTGCTCGATTGGGTGCCCGGGCATTTCCCCAATGATCCGCACGGTTTCGGCCGGTTCGACGGCACAGCACTCTACGAGCACGCCGACCCGCGGCAAGGGGTGCATCGCGATTGGAATACGCTGATCTATAATTACGGACGCCGGGAGACGGCGAATTTCCTGTTGTCGAGCGCGCTGTATTGGCTGCGCGAGTTTCATGTCGACGGGCTGCGCGTTGATGCCGTCGCCTCGATGCTTTACCTCGATTACAGCCGAAGCGAGGGCGATTGGATCCCGAATATCCATGGCGGGCGCGAAAACCTCGAAGCGATTGCGTTTCTGCGCCGGCTGAACGAGCTGGTCTTTGGTGAAGCCGGCGCCACCTCGATCGCCGAGGAATCGACCGCTTGGCCGATGGTGTCGCGCCCCGGCTATGTCGGCGGGCTCGGCTTTGGCTTCAAATGGAACCTCGGCTGGATGCACGACACGCTGCATTACATGGCGGCGGACCCGATTTTTCGCAAATACCGGCACAACAATCTGACATTTGGCCTGCTCTACGCGTTCCACGAAAATTTCATCCTGCCGCTCAGCCATGACGAGGTCGTGCACGGCAAAGGCGCGCTGATCGCCAAGATGTCCGGCGACCGCTGGCAGCGTTTTGCCAATCTGCGCGCCTATTTTGCGTTCATGTGGACGCATCCGGGCAAAAAATTGCTGTTCATGGGCGGCGAATTCGCGCAAGAGCGGGAGTGGAACCACGATATCGGGTTGGATTGGCAATTGCTCGGCGACCCTCATCACGTCGGGGTGCAGCGGCTCGTGCGCGATCTCAACTGGCTCTATCGCAGCACCCCGGCGCTCTATCGGCTCGATTGCGAGCCCGACGGCTTTATGTGGATCGATGTCGCCAATGCCGCCGAAAGTGTCGTCGCCTATCTGCGCCGCGGTCGCGATCCGAATGAATTTGCGGTCATCGTGTGCAATTTCACGCCGGTCGTGCGTGACGGCTACCGGATCGGGGTGCCGCGGCCGGGGCGGTATCGCGAGCGCATCAATACCGATGCGACGGAATATGGCGGCAGCGGCGTCGGCAATGCGGGCGAGGCATATGCCGAGCCGCACCCGATCCACGGCCAGCAATATTCGCTGCGGCTGCGCCTGCCGCCGCTCGGCGCGCTGATCTTGACCGCGGCCTGAGCAGAATGGCGTCGCCGACCAAGGTGTGGCCCGGGCGCCCCTATCCGCTCGGCGCCACATGGGACGGCAAGGGGGTCAATTTCGCGATTTTCTCGGCGCATGCCGAGCGGGTCGAGCTGTGCCTCTTCGACGGTTCGGGGGTCCGTGAGGAGGCGCGGATCGTGCTGTCGGAATACACCGACGAGATCTGGCACGTTTATCTGCCCGACGCCCGTCCGGGGCAGCTTTACGGCTATCGAGCGTACGGGCCTTACGAGCCGGAGAACGGCCATCGCTTCAACCCGAACAAATTGCTGATCGACCCCTATGTCAAATCGTTGAGCGGCAGGCTGCGTTGGGGGGATCCGCTGTTTGGCTATCGTATCGGCAGCCTGCGTGAGGATCTCTCGTTCGACCGGCGCGACGATGCGCGGCTGGTGCCGAAATGTCGCGTCGTCGAAACTGCCTTCACCTGGGGCGAAGACCGCCGGCCGCAGACCCCATGGGAAGAAACCATCATCTACGAATTGCACGTGCGCGGCGCCACGATCCGGCACCCGAATATCGATCCCGCCCATCGCGGGACGTTTGCCGGCCTCGCCTCGCCGGCGATGATCGACTATCTCCTCGAGCTCGGCATTACCGCGGTCGAGCTGCTGCCAGTCCACGCCGCGGTCGACGACCGGCACCTCGTCGAGCGCGGGCTCGCCAATTACTGGGGCTACAGCACGATCGGTTTTTTCGCGCCGGACCCGCGCCTGCTGCCGACAGGTGCCATCGCCGACTTCAAAACGATGGTCAAGCGTCTGCACGACGCCGGCATCGAAGTGTTTCTCGACGTCGTCTACAACCACAGCGGCGAGGGCAACCAGCTCGGGCCGACCTTGTCGTTCCGCGGCATCGACAACGCGTCCTATTACCGCCTCGAGGACGACCGCCGCTATTACCGCGACTTCACCGGCACCGGAAATTCCCTCAATACCGACCATCCTCGCGTATTGCAGCTGATCATGGATTCGCTGCGCTATTGGGCATTGGAAATGCACGTCGACGGCTTCCGCTTTGATCTGTGCACGACCGTTGCCCGCGAGAACAACGATTACGACCAAGGCAGCGCTTTTTTTGACGCGGTGCGCCAGGACCCGGCAATGGCCGGGCTTAAGCTGATTGCCGAGCCTTGGGATCTGGGTCCTTACGGTTTTCAGCTCGGCAATTTTCCGCCGGGCTGGGCCGAATGGAACGCGCAATACCGCGACACCGTCAGGCGCTATTGGAAGGGCGACGAAGGTGTTGTCGCCGATCTCGCCTCGCGCGTTGCCGGCTCGTCCGACATTTTCGGCTCGCGCGGCCGGCGTGCCTGGGCCAGCGTCAATTTCATCACCGCCCATGACGGTTTCACCTTGCAGGACCTGGTCAGCTACAACGACAAGCACAACGAGGCCAATGGCGAGGACAGCCGCGACGGCAGCGACGACAATCTCAGCTGGAATTGCGGCATCGAAGGCCCGACCGACGACCCGGACATCCTTGCCCTGCGCGACCGGCAAAAGCGCAACCTGCTGGCAACATTGCTGCTGTCGCTCGGCGTGCCGATGCTGGTGGCCGGCGACGAGATCGGGCGCAGCCAGGGCGGCAATAACAACGCCTATTGCCAGGACAACGAAATCTCCTGGATCGATTGGCAAAACATCCGGTCGGAGGATGAAAAGCTGCGCCGGTTCGTCGCCTATCTGGTTCATTTGCGGCGCGCTCACCGAGTTTTTTCGCGCCCGCGCTTTCTGCGCGGCGAAGTGCTCTCGGAGGCCGGCGTCAAGGACATCACCTGGATCACCCCGGCCGGCAATGAGGCCAATGCCGACGATTGGAACAATCCCGTCGCCTTGTCGCTCGCCTATGTGCTGAGCGGCGCCGCCGGCGAATTCTACACGCCGGGCGGCCAGCGCGACATTGACGAAAGCTTTCTCGTCATGATGAACGCCTATCACGGCGATCTTGAATTTCGGTTTCCGATGCTGGCTGCGCCGATGTCATGGGAGCTTCTGGTCGATACCGCGACGCCATCCGGATATGTCGGCGACGGCAACCTTCGGGCGCCGGGAGAGGTTTACCTGCTGCGCGCCCGCAGCTTTGCGCTCTTTATCAACCGGGCGCCGCGTCTCGAACCGCCATAAGCCGCGATCCATGCCGTTCGCCTCCCGCCACCACCGACTGCCGTTTGGCGCCGAGCCGGCCGATGGCGGCGTTCGCTTCCGCCTGTGGGCGCCACGCGCCGCCGCGGTGGCGCTGTTGCTCGACGGACTTCCCGACGCGATCACGATGCGACAGGAGCCGGGGGGGTGGTTTTCGCTGACGACCGCCGAGGCCGCACCGGGAGCGCGCTATCGCTATGCGGTCGACGGCAAGCCTTTTCCCGATCCGGCGTCACGCCATCAGCCCTCCGGCGTCCACGGCCCGAGCGAAGTCGTCGATCCCCGCGCCTACCACTGGGCCGACCTCGCCTGGCGCGGCCGGCCCTGGGAGGAAATCGTCCTTTACGAGCTGCATGTAGGCACCTTTTCGCCGACCGGTGATTTCGACGGCGTGACCCGCTATCTCGACCATCTGTGCCGGCTCGGCGTAACGGCGGTCGAGCTGATGCCGGTTGCCGAGTTTCCGGGCCGGCGCAATTGGGGATATGACGGCGTCTGCCTCTACGCCCCGAGCTCGCAATATGGCGGGCCGAATGCGCTGAAACGGCTCGTCGAAGCCTGCCACGCCCGCGGTCTGGCGATCCTTCTCGATGTCGTCTACAACCATTTCGGCCCCGAAGGGAATTACCTGCCGGCGATCGCCCCCGATTTCTTCAATGCGAACCGGCAGACGCCGTGGGGGGCGGCTCTCGATTTCGCCGGCGCCAACAGCCGGCCGGTGCGTGATTTCTTTATTCATAATGCGCTTTACTGGCTCGAAGAATTTCATTTGGACGGGCTGCGCCTCGATGCGGTGCATGCGATTTCCGACGATACGGTGCCGGACATTATCGACGAGATCGGCGCCACCGTGCGCCAGCGCATCACCGACCGCCCGATCCATCTCGTCCTCGAAAACGACCGCAACGAAGCCCGCCGCCTCGGCCGACCCAAAGGCTACAGCGCGCAATGGAACGACGATCTGCATCACGCGCTGCACGTGCTGGTTACCGGCGAGACACTGGGCTTCTACGGCGATTACGCCGCCGACCCGGCCGCCGCCTTGGGGCGGGCCTTGGCCGAGGGCTTTACCTATCAGGGCGAACCGTCACCGTTCCGCGGCGGCAGGCCGCGCGGCGAAGCTTCGGCGGAATTGCCGGCGACGGCGTTTGTCGCCTTTCTGCAAAACCACGACCATGTCGGCAATCATCCATTCGGCTTGCGGCTCGCGGCCCGGGCGAGCGAGCCCGCGCTCCACGCCGCAGTCGCGATCGTCCTGCTGTCGCCGCAGATCCCGCTTCTGTTTATGGGCGAAGAGTGGGGCAGCCAGCGCCCCTTTGCCTTTTTCTGCGATTTCGAACCCGGCCTCGCCCAGTCGGTGCGCGACGGCCGGCGTCGGGAGTTTGCCCATTATCCGGAATTCCACGACAAAGCCGCGCGCGAGCGCATTCCCGACCCGACGGCCGACGCCACTTTCGCCAATTCCCGGATCGATTGGGCCGAGCCGTTGCAGCCAGGTCACCAGAGCTGGCTGTCCCGCTACCAAACGCTGATCGAGATCCGCCGGCGCGAGATCGTGCCGCGCCTCGCCGGCATGCCGCCTTTTGCCGGGCGTTATGATATGCCGGCGCCAAAGGCGGTCATCGTCGAATGGCGCCTCGGCGACGGGTCGCGGCTCGTGCTGACGGCCAATTTTTCCGGTGAGCGCGTGCCGGTCCCGGCTGAAGCAAGCAACGGACGCTTGCTTTACGATTCAGAGGGGTCGTCCTCGCCGCTCGGTGCTGCTTTTTATTTGTTGGAAGGCCCGGCGTCGTGACGGTCGGCATCGACCGTGCCGCGTTGCTCGATCTCGCCCGGCTCGTCGGGGTCGAGCCGCTTGCGACCGATGCGCTAGGCCACACCCGCGAAGCCTCGGACGAGACGTTGCTGGCCTTGATCGAGGCTTTTGGCCTGCCGCCCGACCCGGCCCGTGCGGCCGCCGAAATCGCCGAGCGCGAACGCAGCCTGCCTTTTGGGCTGCGGACGGCGCAGATCATCGACGCCGACGATCCGCAGCCGATCGTTAAGCTTCAGCCGTCGGCGGGCAATCGCGAGCTTGCCTGGACATGCCGCCTCGAAACCGGAGGGGAAACGAGCGGCGGCGTGACGAAGACGCAAAGCCCGTTTTCGCTGCCGCTGCCGGCCGGATTACCACTCGGCTATCACCGGCTGGCAATAGCGGGCGCCGGCAGCGCCGCCGAAATCGATCTGATCGTGGCGCCGGCGCGGTGTCATTTGCCGCCGGCGCTGCAACCCGGCGCGCGCAGCTGGGGTTTGACTTGTCAGCTCTACGGGCTGCGCAGCGCGCATAACTGGGGGATCGGGGATCTGAGCGATCTCGCCGAGCTCGCCCGGGCTGCCGGCGGCTGCGGTGCCGCCGTGCTCGGCATAAACCCGCTGCACGCGCGATTTGCCGCCGAGCCATTGCACGTCAGCCCCTACTCGCCGTCGAGTCGCACCCGGCTTGATTACCTTTCGATCGATCCGGCAGCGGTCCCCGGCTTTGCCGAAAACGCGGCCGCGCGAGATCTGATGTCGAGCGACCGGTTCGGTGCCACTCGATGGGCGGCACGGACGGCCGCGCTGATCGATTACGGTGCCGTCGCCGCCTGCAAGCGACCGGTGCTGGAAGCGCTCTTTGTCCGTTTCCAGCAGAACGATCTCGGCGCCAACGGTGCAGCGCTCACCGCATTCGGCGGCTCGTTTCGCGAATTTCAAAAGCGCAGTGGGCGTGCACTCGCCGATTTCGCGGTATTCGAAGCGCTGCACGAACATCATTGCCGCGCCGGGTTCGGTTTTTCGTGGCGCGGCTGGCCCGCCGCGCTGCGCAATCCGCGCTCGGTCCAGGTTGCCGAGTTCGCTGCCGCCCACCGCGGCCGCCTCGAGTTCTTCGAGTTTCTGCAATGGGAGGCCGAGCGTCAGCTCGCCGCCGCCGCCGCGTCGGCGCGTGCCGGCGGCTTGGCAGTCGGGCTCTATCGCGATCTCGCCGTCGGCGCCGATCCGAACGGAGCCGAGGCCTGGGCCGACCAGGAGCTGGTCGCGCCCAGCGCCTCGATCGGGGCGCCGCCCGACGCGCTCTCCCGCGCCGGTCAGGATTGGGGCCTCGCCCCCGTCAACCCGCTGGTGCTGCGCCGGCAAGGCTTTGCCCCGTTTATCGCCTGCCTGCGCGCCAATATGCGCCATGCCGGGATTTTGCGGATCGACCATGTGATGTCGCTCGCCCGGCTCTATTGGATCCCCAATGGAATGAAAGCAACCGAAGGTTGCTATGTCGGTTATCCGTTCGCGGACCTTTTGCGGCTCGTGGCGCTCGAAAGCACACGCCACCGCTGCGCCGTCATCGGCGAGGACCTCGGCACCGTGCCGGACGGTTTTCGCGAGACCATGCAGGCCGCGAAAATGCTGTCGTACCGGGTCATGGCCTTTGAGCGGCGGGCCGACGGCGCTTTTGTGCCGCCTGCCGAATACCCGGCGCTCGCTGCGGCGTCGGCCGCCACCCACGATCTCGCCACCCTCGAGGGGTTCTGGCTCGGCCGCGACATCGCCTGGCGCCGAAAGCTCGTTCTCTATCCCGACCCCGCGGCTGAAGCAGCCGATATCGACAGCCGCCGCCGCGACCGCCGGCTGTTGCTCGACGCGTTGATCGGCGAGGGGCTGCTGACTCCGGACTGCATCGGCAGGTTCTTGCCGGAAGACGGCCCGGCGCATTATTCACCCGAGCTCGGCGATGCGATCCTGCGATTTCTCGCCGGCTCGCGGGCCCGGCTGATGCTGCTTCAGCTCGAAGACCTGGCCGGCGAGAGCGAGCAGGCAAACCTGCCCGGCACGACCGACGGCCACCCCAATTGGCGCCGGCGCCTCGGCCGCACCCTCGACGAGATCGCCGGCGGCACCGAGCTGCCGCGGGTGTCGGCGCTGATCGCCGAGGCGCGCCGTCGCTCGGCGGCGCGATGAACGGCCGCCGCGCCGCCCCCCGTGAGCCGCGCGCCACCTATCGCCTGCAATTCCACCGCGGCTTCACCTTTCGCGACGCGACGCGGCTCACCCCCTATCTCGCTGCGCTCGGCGTCAGCCACATCTACGCCTCGCCCTTGACCGAAGCGCGACCCGGCTCGACCCACGGCTACGACATCACCGATTACAATCGGCTCAATCCCGAGATCGGCAGCGAGGCGGATTTCTGCGCCCTGGTGGACGCCCTGCACGCGCACGGCATGGGATTGATCCTCGATTTCGTGCCCAATCACATGGGCATCGGCGCCGACAACGCCTGGTGGCGCGATGTCCTGGCCTGGGGGCGGGATTCGCCGTTCGCCCGGTATTTCGACATCAACTGGCACGCCCTGCGTCCCGATCTCGAAGGCCGGGTGCTGCTTCCGGTATTGGGCGACCAGTACGGCGCAATCCTCGAGCGGGGCGACATCAAGCTGTTGTTCGACACCGCGGCGGGCAGCTTCAGCCTCGGTTATTTCGAGCATCGCTTTCCGATTTCACCGCGGACCTGCGCGCCGATCCTCGCCGCGGGCGGCGGCAGCCTCGCCGGGCTTGCCCGCGACTTCGCCGCGCTTGGCGCGCTCCCGGCCGCCGCCGCCCGCGACCGCGCCGCCGCATTGCAACAGGCATTGGCCGAGTTCGCCCGCCACCGCGAGGCGGCGGACGTTATCGCCGCAGCCTTGCGCCATTTCGAAGGGCAGCCCGGCGAGCCGGACAGCTTTTTGCCCCTGCACCGGCTGATCGAGGCCCAAGCCTACCGCATCGCCCATTGGCGGGTCGCCGCCGACGAGATCAATTACCGGCGTTTCTTCAACATCAACGACCTCGCCGGGCTGCGCATGGAGGAGCCGGCGCTGTTCGAACAGGCGCACCGCTTGCTGTTCGCGCTGATCGAGCGCGGCGATGTGCAAGGCGTGCGCATCGACCATATCGACGGGCTCTTCGACCCCTGCGGCTATTGCGAGCGGCTGCGGCAGCATTTTGCGACCCCGGTTTACGTGCTGGTCGAAAAGATCCTCGCCGCCTACGAAAGCTTGCCCGATTGGCCGGTTGCCGGCACCACCGGCTACGATTTTACCAACCAGGTATTGGCGATCTTTGTCGATCCCGACGGCGAGAAGGCGCTCGACCGCATCTATCGGCGCTTTTCCGGCCGCCGCCAGAGCTACGAGGACATTCTCTACGCCAGCAAATTACGGATCATGCGGGTCAACCTCGCCAGCGAGATGAATGTGCTCGCGCGCGAGTTCCACGCGCTCTCGATGCGCGACTGGCGGACCCGCGATTTCACATTGAACGGCATGCTGGCCGCGCTCGAGGAAACCGTCGCCGCCTTCCCGGTCTATCGCACCTATGTCGCGGAAAGGGGCGCCGGCGCCGACGACCGCCGCTACATCGATTGGGCCCTGGCCCAGGCCAAAAAGCGCTGGCGCGGCGCCGATGTCAGCATCTTCGACTTTTTGCGCGGCGTGCTGACCGGCGACGGGCGTGACCAGCCGGATGCCGACGCGCTGCGCACCGCGATGCATTTCCAGCAGGTCACCGGGCCGGTCATGGCCAAGGCGGCCGAGGACACCGCCTTTTATCGCTATGTCCGGCTCGTGGCGCTGAACGAGGTCGGCGGCGATCCGCGCCGTTTCGGCATCTCGGTCGCGGCCTTTCACCGGCTGACCCGCGACCGTGCCCGGTCCTGGCCGCAGGCGATGGTGACGACCGCGACCCATGACACAAAGCGCGGCGAAGACGCCCGCGCGCGCCTGGCGCTGCTCTCGGAAATGCCGCGCGAATGGGGTCGGCGCCTCGGCCGCTGGCTGCGGCTCAACCGGTCGCGCCGCGCTGAAATCGACGGCGCGGCGGTGCCCGAGCGCAATGTCGAATACTTGTTCTATCAGGCATTGCTCGGCGCCTGGCCGCCGGCCCTCGTGCCGGACGATGCGGCGGGTATCTCCGACCTCGCCCGACGCCTCGATGAATACATGATCAAGGCGGTGCGCGAGGCCAAGGAGAACACCAGCTGGAGCAACCCCGACCCCGATTACGAGGCGGCGCTCCGTCGCTTTGTCGGCGGTGTCCTCGACGTCTCGCGACCCAATCCGTTTCTTGCCGAGTTTCACGGCTTTGTCCTGTCGCTGGCGCGTCCGGCTGCGGTCACCGCATTGGCGCAGCTGGTCTTGAAGCTGACCGTGCCGGGGGTGCCCGACATCTACCAAGGCGGCGAATTGTGGGATTTCGACCTGGTCGATCCCGACAACCGGCGTCCCATTGATTGGGAGACCCGCCGCGCGCTGCTGCACGCGGTCGCCGGCGCACGGCCCGCCGACCTTGCCGAAAGCTGGCCCGACGGCCGCGAGAAGCTGTTTGTGACGCATCGGCTGCTGGCGCTGCGCGGCGGGCACCCCGAGCTCTTCGCCGCCGGCGACTATCAGCCGCTGGAGACTCTCGGCGATCGCGCAGAGCATTTGTGCGCCTTCACCCGCAGCCACGGCGACGAGCGGATCGCCGTCGCCGTCCCGCGCCTCGTATATCGGCTTTGCCAGCGCGATCCGGATGATCGTTGGGGCGATACCGAGATCGCGCTCCCGCTGGCGACGGTGTGGCGCGACATCTTCGCCTGTCGCCGGATCGAGAGTCGCGACAAGCTGCGCGCCGCCGAGCTGTTTGCCGAATTTCCCGTCGCGGTGCTGATCGCCGACAACGCCTGATCCGCGCCTATCCACAGTGCCGACGAAAGGGGCTATAGTGCGCCCCGCAGGATAAGCTTGGGTATGAGCCGCGGGATCCCGGGTTACCCTGGCGGCCGACCCAGGGGGTCGGCAGGGGAGGCGGGGCCCATGCCTCCCCGCCCGCTCCCCCTCCGAAGCTTGGCGAGACCTGCACTTAACCCTCTGTTCAAGATAGTAAATTCGCGTATCAGCGGCGCGCGGATTGACCGTAGTTGACCGCTGAAATTCGCCATTGACCGCGATTAAAAGTGGGGTTAAAAAAGGGGTTGTCGAGGGATGGGCGGGGAGTAAAATGCGCGATCATCGGGTCAACCCCACTTTCAGGCCGTTTTTCCGACGCCGCCGCCCTGTCGGTGGTGACGCTCGATGACGGCGCATCTTGGCAGCCGGCTGACGGTCGCGAAGGTCAAGGCGGCAGGACCCGGCAAGCACCCGGACGGCAGCAATCTCTGGCTTCAGGTTGGGCCGAACGGCAGCAAGAGCTGGTATCTGCGCTTTACCCTCCGCGGTCGCACCCGCGAGATGGGGCTCGGCCCTTATCCGCTCGTCAGCCTGGCCGAAGCACGCGACAAAGCGACGGTGCAGCGCCGGCTCTTGCTCGACGACGTCGATCCGATCGAGGCCAGAAATGCGGCGCGGCGTCCGCAGCGGGAAACCATCACCCTTGAGGCGGCAGCCAAGCAATACATCGCCGGCCATGAAGCCGCCTGGTCGCCAGACCATGACCGGCAGTGGCGCAGCTCGTTGGCGCGCTATGTCTACCCGGCGATCGGCAACCGCGCGATCGACAGCATCGACGAGCATGACGTGCTGTCGATTGTCGAGCCGCTCTGGCAGACGACCACGGAGACGGCAAGCCGGGTTGCGAACCGCATCGCGTTGATCCTCGATTGGGCAACGGCGCGCAAGCTCCGCAGCGGCGACAATCCGGCGCGCTGGAAAGGGCATCTCGACGCGATCCTACCAAAGCGGTCGAAGGTGCAGCGGGAAGAACACCATGCCGCGCTCCCCTATGCCCGGATGCCCGAGTTCATGGCGGCGCTGCGCCAATCTTCGGAGATCGGCGCCAAGGCGGCGGAGCTGATGATCCTGACCGCGACCCGCACCAGCGAGGCGCGCTTTGCGGCGTGGTCGGAAATCGATTTGGAAGCCGCTCTATGGACCATCCCGGCCGCGCGGATGAAAGCCGCCCGCGATCATCGCATCCCGCTCGCGCCGGCCGCGGTGGCGATCCTGACCGGGCTCGTGCGAAAGGGTGAGCTGGTCTTCCCCGGCCTCGGGCAGCACGCGATCTTGAAGGCGGTCAAACGCATTGACCCAGCGGTGACCGCGCACGGTTTTCGCAGCGCTTTTGCCGATTGGGCGGCCGAGCAAACAAGCTTCGCAGCCGAGGTCCGGGAAATGGCGCTGGCGCATGCCGTCGGCGACAAGGTCGAGGCCGCCTATCGCCGCGGCGATTTGTTCGCGAAGCGCCGCCAGCTCGCCGAGGCCTGGGCTCGCTTCTGCGCCGGGGCTTCGGGTAAGGTCGTGCCGCTGCGCCGCCGCGCGGCAGCCGAGTGAGCCGCGGATGCGCGCCGGCAACTTGACGAGCCGTCGGCGTTGCGGCGTTTGTCGCGCTCAGCGGCGTGATCTGGGCCGCAACGCAAGTGCTGTCGCACGTCCACCAGTAGCACCGCCTGTCTGGCGCGATGGCGCCGAGCTGAGGACTTCGACATGACGCGCGTTCACACTCATCTGGGCGAGGTGCTGCGCGAGGAATTCATGCGGCCGTTGGGCCTTTCGGCCAATGCGCTGGCATTGGCATTGCGCGTGCCGGCGACACGCATCGGCGACATCCTGCGCCCCGAAAAGCCCCGCGCCGTCACCGCCGACACCGCGATCCGCCTCGCCCGCTATTTCGGCACCACCCCGGAATTCTGGCTCAACCTGCAAGCTGGCTATGATTTGTCGCTGGCGCTTGCCGAGCATGGCCCGGCGATCGAGCGCGACGTGCGTCCCCACACCCCGGCGGCAGCATAGTCGCCCGAAAAGGGGCATGACGGTTCCCCCTTCGCGGCTAATTCCCTTGCGCCGGTCGGATGTGGGCGAGCCGGGAATGTGTGCGGGTAGCGATTCGTTGCCGGTAGGGGCGGAAATCCGGGCATTCGTGGTCACCACGACGACTTGTGATACAAACATGGCTCGGCGCGGCTAGGTTGGCCGCCGACAAGCTGGACCCTCACTCCAGTTGCCGCGCCGCGTTTTTTGGTGAGGACCGCCAGTGAGGGGCGGCAATGCGCCAACGAGTCGATCCGCCCGATCATCCGGCGCCAGATAGGGGGCCGCTGCCTTTGGCGGCGGCTGTCAGGCGTATTTTCCCGGATCTTGCCCCCTGGGTAGAGCGATACGCCAAGCGATTTGGCGCATTGCCGCTTCGCGAGCCCGCCGCCGGCGCGCCTGGCGGCCGTCGTGTGATTTTGGAAATAATCGGAGCGGCCGACGATGAGAGAGCGTGCGTAGCGCCGGGATGCGCCCATGAGCAATGTCCTGAATATTGGGTGCCTCCTACGCCTGGGGTTCACCCTGGGGTCGAGCTCGCCCGCCGGCTGCGCGAGAGCGCGGCTTACGAACTGGTGTTTAAGAACGGCGATGCCGCCTGGGAGCCGCTTTCCATCCCGCTTGTAGAAGGTCCCGAGCCCGCGCCTGGCGAAGAACAGTCAACTTTTCCGATAGATTACTTCAATTCAAAGTGGTGGCAACACGATATCGGTATCCGGATTACCAACGTAGAGTGCGCCGCTTTGACACCAGCATCGAAGCCGCAAATCAACAAGGCAATCAAAGATACTTACGACGCGGCGGCGAAATCAGGGGAGAAGGCGCCTAACGTTAATCAATTGGTTTCCCCTGTAAAAAAGCGACTTGCTGAAATCGGTAAGTCTGCATCAAGGGATGTGATCCGGTCCATCGCGGCCGATCCCAAATTCGAAAATCAGCGTTTGCCGCAAGGTCAAAAATGGCGGGATCGCTGATATTTGCGGCTTTTTGTGATCCGCAAATTTCGCAAATCTGGACCCCGACCGCTGATCCACCAACTCTCTCCGCAGTCATCCGAGTGAGTGCGGAGAGGATCGTGACCGATATTGAAGTGCCACTCTTGGTAACGCCGAAGCGCGCGCAACGAATGCTCGACTGCGGCTCGACCCATTACTACGACCTCGTCGGGGCGGGCATCATCCGACAGCGCAAGATCGGGCGGCGAGCCGCGCGGGCCGTCTACGAGGATGTCGTCGCGGTTGCCGAGGGGCGGCGGACAGCGGAAATTTCATTGCTCGGCAAGACGCCGGCGGCCGGCATCGCGCCGGGTGCGCGTCAATCTGGGGGCGCGGCACGCGACCATAAGGCGCCTGCAGCATGACCGAAAATTCAGCCGGCCGCCGCGGCGATCTTATTTTAGTTCGGGCGGTTCCGGATGAGTTGCAGTCGCTCGTCGGCGATGTGGTGCAGCAGTGGCTAGCAAGACATGCCTTCGGACATGCTGGCCAACTCTCCATAGTACTCTTGATGGATCCGGCTGAGGACGCCACGGAGCGGATGCGGTCCTATGTCGGCTGCGACAAGGCCCGATTTTTGATCCATCTACCCGAGTTGCTGCCGGCGTTGCGGCGCGTCTGCGGGACTATGGGTTGGACCGCAGCTGACGCTGTCCAACAAAGCCGAAATGACGCAAAGCTCGGCCGAGTGATCGATGCCATCGTCGCGGGAGACGACGATCCGGCTCGGGAATTCGGCATGTGGCTGGCCCGCGCGAAGGACATTGAGGTTGCAGGCCTGGTGCTGAGGCGCGGTAGGCTCTGCGGTGGATATCGTCGCTGGCGGGTGGCGACCGCATGATCGAGCCAGTGATAATGCTCGACATGCCGAGAACGGCATCCGCGGCCCTGGTCCTCTCCCTGCGCGTCGGGGTCATCTTCGAGCCGAGCACCGCACCGCGCCCCCGCACCCCGCTGTGGTGTGGATGGTGTAGCAGCAGCGCCCTCTTATGGTGGCAGTGGTGTAGCAAAAACCGCGGCGCCTGGTCCGAATTCAATGCTTCGAACAGCCCCGAGATGCGCCGCCAACCCGCAGTTTATGCTACACCACATACACCATTGACGATTTACCACGCTAGTTTGTGTAATAAGCCTTTCCAATGCGTTAGATATATCTCCTTCCACCGTTACACCAGTACTTTGGATACTTTACGGTATATACGTAGGGAAATGTCAAATAGGGATGATGACAATTTTATAGGGGAGTTTACGGAAGGTATCAAAAGTACTGGTGTAACGGTGGAACCCGCGCTTCGCGGCTCCAGCGCCGCGCAACAACCCGCGCGGGAGCCTACAGCACAAACTCGCGTTCATAGCGCGCGCGGCGCGTTTTGTTTATTGGATAAAACAGGCACTTGTGCTCATGTCGAGCATAACGATTGTGCTCGATATGAGCATAAATGGGGCCAAGCCTTCTCTCTCTCGCAAAATGCGGCGGCTGAATTCCGGGCGACGAGTGGCGCCCGCTGCCCGGCGCTCCCGGCGGCGGCGCGGCTCGGTAGCGGCGCGATCTGGCGCTGCCGGTCTCGCTATCGGTCAGCCGGCGCGTCGCAGCTCGGCCAGCTCGGCCGAGAGGAGATTGAGCGCAGCATCATCAGCGGCGGCTTTAAGGCGCTGCACTGTGCTGATGCTGACGCGGCACGCCATCGCCGCCTTTCGGATGCTGAGCCCGGCGGCGAGCGAGCTGCGAACAGCCGCGGCAAGCTTGGGGTCTATCGTTGGCCGCCCGAGGCGCTTGCCGGTTGCCTTCGCCCGATCGATGCCGGCTTGGACCCGGCTGCGGATCAGGCTGCGCTCGAATTCGGCAAAGGCGCCAAGCATCTGGAAAAAGAGCTTGCCGGTGTCGGTTGTGGTGTCGATCGCCTGTTGGTGCAGATAAAGGTCGATGTGGGCCGCATGCAGGTCGCCGAGGCAGGCGATCAGGTGTTGCAGGCTGCGGCCGAGCCGGTCGATTGCCCAGACCATGACGACATCGAACCGCCGGCGGGTCGCGTCTTTCAGCAGCCGGTCGAATTCCGGCCGCTGGTCGCGGCCCTTGGCGCCGGAAATGCCGCTGTCCTCATATATCGCGACAATCTGCCAGCCCGAGCGGGCCGCAACCTCTTCAAGCGCGCTCCGCTGCATCGCGGTCGATTGCTCGCGGGTCGAAACGCGGAGATAGATGGCGGCGCGCTTTGCGGTGTCGGTCATGGTGACGGCTCCCGGTCGGAACGCCGAGATTATACCGCGCGCCGTGTTCATAATCAACAGTTTTTGAATACGGCTGCGCGCCCGATACAGTGCCACAGATTTGCTTGTGTTGCGGCGCCGATTTTCAGTGGGGATTTTGAACACATGCGGTGCGCGCGTGGGTTTCCGCGGAGCGGCGGCATCCGGGCAAAGGCGAGCCAGCGGCCTTCTCTGCGCCGATCGGCGCAATTGCGCGCGACTTCGTGCGCGAGCGCGCTCGAATAAACTCGATGGGACCCATCGGAAAGGCGCTCGGCCGCTCCGCATTACCGATCTTGGCGACGGCCAAAAAAAATCGAAAAAAAAACTTCGCGCAATTTCAAACCTGGAAAAAGGACCAAACGCGATGAGTGCCGCAATCGAAAAGATGAACGGGGCGACGTTGCCAAGGCCGCCGAGGCTGGCGGATGCGCGGCTTGCCGAAGCCCGCTCCCGGCTCGCCGAGGCAAACCGTCAGGTGGAGAAAGCCGGCGCCGAGGTGACCGCGCTGGCGGAGCCGTGCAATCGGCTCGCCGCGTTAGCCGGCGCCGCCGACCGCGCCGAGAAGCGGCGTGCGGCACTGGCCGCAGCGGATGATGCCCGGCTCGGCGCCTGGCTCGCCAGCGGCGAAGGCGATCGGCCGGCGCCGAGCCCGGAACTGATCGAGGTCGAGCGCGAGTTGATCGGGCTGCGCCGCGATCAGGAGGCGGCCGAAAAAGCCGCGCCGCCGGCGCAGGAGCGCTTTAACACCGCAGCCGCGCGGCTGCGCGATATCAGCCTCGGCCGGGACCAGGCGCTTTATCAAGCCGCCGCCGAGGTCGCAATCGGCTTTATCGCCGGCGAGCTGCGCCAGTGCGTCAATGCGGCATTAGCAGCTCGCGTGAAGGTCGAGAGTTTGATTGACGCTTTGACGCTCGGCCCGATCGGGCAGAACGGCGGCGCTCGCGCGGCCGAGCGGATTCGTGAAAGTCTAGTCCCGGTCCTGAGGACCGCGGTGCCGCGGGATATCGACGCCGCCGGCGACTTTCTTCGGCGGCTTATCACCGATCCGATGGTGGTTGAACTATGAACGCCGATCAGGCGTCGCCGGAGGCGCTGTTGCGCCAGCTCAACCAGTGCAATGCCGAGCGAAACCGGGCGCTGGCGGATTTTGTCGTGTTCGCTAATGCCTCGATCGCGCACATCGAATCCTTGATCGAAGGTATTGCGCGAATGCAACAGCTCGCCGCCTACCAGCCGGCCGCGCGGCACGGGTCGCGTTATGACGCGGCGGCGGCCGGCGGCCGATTGGCCGAGCTCAATGACACTGCTGCGCGCGACCGGCTGGCCGCCGCCGTATCCCGGCGGCTGGGGGTTGAGCGATGACTGGCTCGATTTTCGGGGAAGTCACCAGCTTTTGGCGTGAGGCGGCTGGTCTCGGGATTGAGGTCGCCATCGTCGGCGCGCTCGCCGGCCGAGGCCTTGCCGATGCGCTGCGGCGGGCAGTCGGCAGCACCCGGTTGGGTCAAATGAGCCCGGATGCCGCCGGGCCGGCGGTGGGCGAGCTCATCTCGGTAGAGGAAAGCCGCGGCGTGATCGGGCTCACCGCAAAAATCACCGACGCCGGCGCGATCAGAAAGGTAATCGAAAAAGTCTATAAGGGCCTGCAAATCGAAATCAGCATGTTTGGCGATCAAATTCGGGAAATCATCCTGGTCGATCGCCCGCTCGGCAAGTCGTCGTCGCCTGCCGTGCAAAAGATTGGAGTTCTTTACCAGAGGAACACAGAAATGGGCATCCAAAAACTGCGCGATGCGCGCCAAACGCTCGCACGCGCGTCGAGCGCTCTTGACCGCGCCGAGGCCCGGCTAAACGAGCCGAGTGCCGCCGAAATCGAAGCCGTCTGGACAAAAATGAGCCCTGACCAACGCACGCTCATGGAGATCATCGCGTCGCACCGCCAGGCGATCGGCGAGCGACAACTGTTCCCGTGGTTAATCGTGCGCGCCGCCGCCGGCGGTGGGAATCGCTGATCGGGCCGAGCCGGGAAGCTTCCAACAGGGGAGATTTGTCGATGACGATTGCTGATCAATATCGGGTGCCGCTGCGCGACGGCGGCACCGCACCGATGCCGCAGCCGGTGCGGCCCGAGCCGGGCGGACGCACCAGCCGCCCGCTCGGCCCGGAAGCCCCGGTGTCGCCGCGGCCGGGCGCGCCGGCTGCAACGCCGCCTCGGCCCTATGGCCCGGAGACACGGCCGGCGCCGGTTTTTGGTGGACAGCCGGTGCCGATGCCCGGCGCCGCGAACGGAGGACGGTGACAATGGCACTCGCGCGACGATTTCTAATGCTGAATACCGGCGCAACCATCGATATCCCCTATCCGGCCGAGCTTGGTGCTTGGGCGCAGGGGCCGGTCCTCGCGCTGATGTGGGTCTGTGCGACTGCCGATCGGCCGGTCAACGACCCTAACCGGATCAGTTGGCCGCCGTCGCCGATCTACGATTTGACGCTAGACCGGTTGATTTTCCTAGTGCCGAACTCCAATCCCGCCAAGTGGATCGACATAACTGGTGCCCCCGTATGAGCGACGAGCCCGGCGAGCTGGTGACGCTCGTCTGCCCGCCGGGCGCCGAGGCGGCAGCGATCTCGCACGGCGCGGTCGGATTACCGGGAGCACGGTCGGCACGGCGGCCTCTGGCTCGTCGATGTCCCGGCCGCGGCGGTGCGGCATCTGGTCCGCGTCGGTGGATTTCGCCCGTACACGCCCCGCCGGCGGTCGCCGACGCCATCTCGCGCAGATGATCCGCGAGCCTGATTTTTGCGAAGGGGGGGGGGTGAGAAATGGCGTCTGTTCCGCCAGTAGAAGTTAAGATCACCGCCGACACGGCCGGGCTCGACCGGCTCCGCGCGTCGATCAGCGGCGCTGCGATCGAATTGAACCGGCTCGGCGGCGCGGCGCGCGCCCAGATCACCGCCGCTTTCGGGCAAGCCGAGACGGCTGTCAAGAGCACCGCAACTGTGATGGACAAGGCGGCGGAATCGCACTCGGCGCGATCGCCGGCGCCTTGACGAGCCCGCTCGGCCTCGCTGCGGTCGGCGCCACGGCGGTCGCGGCGGCGCTCGGCTCTGTCGCCTATCAGGCGATCGAGGCGCAGAACACATTGAAGCGCTCAGCGAGCACCAGCAGTGAACCGGGAATTCGAGAGAAGCGCCCGGTAATCGCTTCGTGCAGCAGGACGATGGCTTCCCGCGCCTCGCCGGCGTTGATCGCAAATTTTGTGAGTGCGCCGACACCGGCAGCGCCAGCGGTTTGCATCGCCGCGCCGGTTTGGCGCATCGATTCCGCCGCCTTGTCCATCACAGTTGCGGTGCTCTTGACAGCCGTCTCGGCTTGCCCGAAAGCGGCGGTGATCTGGGCGCGCGCCGCGCCGCCGAGCCGGTTCAATTCGATCGCAGCGCCGCCGATCGGTTAAGATCACCGCCGACACGGCCGGGCTCGACCGGCTCCGCGCGTCGATGCCGGGGGCGCACCCGCCGCCGACCTCGCTCGCAAATCAACCCGGCTTCGGCGCTTTCGGTTTTGATGCCGATCCGAAAGCGACGGCGGCGGCCGAGGCCGACGCGAACAAGGCGAAGCTGATCGGGCTGCAAACCGACATTGCCGGCACGAAAGAGCTCGCCAAAAAGATCTCGCTGATCAGGGAATACCATGCCGAGCTTTTGAACCAAGGCAAGGAAGGCCCGGCGGAATCTGCGGCGAAGGCGAACGAACAAATCGCCGCGGCGCAGCGGGCGGGAGCGCGCGGCGGCCGGGGTGCGGAAAACCGCGCTTTTCAGGCGTTCGCCGAAAACGAGCGGCTGAAGCTCGAAGCCGCGCGCGGCGACTGGCCAAAGATTTCCGCGATTTACGACGAATGGGCGCAGCATGCCGCCTCGGTCTATGGCCGCGATAGCGCCCAATTTCGCCGGGTCCTAGTCGATAAAACGGAGGCGGCCCGCCGGGCGCAGGCCGAAATGGGACAAGAGGCGCTGCGCACGGTCTCGACGCAGCGGTCGATCGACGAAAGTTACTTGTCGATCTTCAAGGCCCACATGGCCGAGCTGGTCGCGACGCATAGGATTACCAAAGACCAGGAATTCGGCTTTGACATCCAATATACGGCACAATTACGCGAGCAGCTGCGGCAGCAGCTTGAAGCGATCAAGAACAACGCCGCGCTGGGCGTCGAGGCGCAGCGGCGCGCCTGGTCGGAGCTGGTCCAGGTCGGCGCCAGCTTTCAGGCGAAAATCGCCGAAGACCAGGCGCGCGCCGCCGAGGCGTCGAGCAATGCGTGGCGGGATGCGACGCGGCAAATCGGCGACGCCTTCGCCAATGCCGCAACCGATGTGATCACCCACACAAAATCGATTGCCGCGGCTTTTGACGATTTGCTGAACAGCTTGATCAAGGATGTGGCTCAATCTGCTTTTAAGTCATTGTTCAGCTCGATCCTCGGCACTGGCGGCGGCGGGTCGAGCGGCAGCGGCAGCGGCGGTTTCTTCGATAGTTTCTTCGGCTCAATTTTCGGCGGCGGCCTGTTGAGCCTCTTCAAAAGCGGCGGCGCCGCGGCTGATTTCGACGCCTTTGGCGGGATCGGCGCTGCGGCCAGCTCGTCGGGCGGCGGCCTCTTTTCCGGCATCGGCTCGTTTTTCAGCTCGATCCTGCCGTCGTTCGGCCAAGGCGGCATCGTGCCGTCGGCGGCCGGCGGCTGGACCGTGCCGCAGCTCGGCCCCGGCGGCGTGCTGGCGCAGCTGCACAGCCAGGAAATGGTGTTGCCCGCCAATGTCTCGAACGCGGTCCTCAACATGGCGAATAATGGCGGCGGGGGCCACACCTTCAATCTCGGCCCGATCGTCGCCGTTGACGCGCCGAGCGTAGCGAGGCTGTTCGCGAGTAACGGCAGTGCGCTCGTTGCGGCCTTGAACAAGGCGCTCCGCAATGGCTCGGCTCTTTACCCGGGCGCGATCAATTGAACCACGAAACCATCCGCAGCGATCAGCTCGGCGCTTTCCTCTCGGGAATGCTCGACGTGATTTTTGGCTTTACCATCGTCCTCGAGCGCCGCGGGCTGCTGACCCGCGCTGAGATCGCAGCCGCGCTGCGCGAAATGCGGGCGCAAATCGAGGCGCAGGAAGGCCCCGACACCGCGCGCAATGCCGTGGTGGATTTGATGCTGACGGCGTTCGATTTACCGATCGCCGGCGTCGATGCGCGTTCCCGATTTCAGCTTATCGCCGGCGGCAAGCCAGCCGCGGCCGATCCCAACAGCGGTAATGATGAGCCGCCGCCCGGCGCGGCCTGAGCAAGCCTAGAATTGAGGAATAACATGCGGCTCGGGCCGCGCCGGATCGGCGTCGAGCCGCCGGCCTGGCGCACCGGCGCGCGATCACGCCCGGCGGTGATCTTGCCGCCCGAGCTGACAGCGGCGATCGGCGCCGCCGTGCTCGATGTCTATCAGGGGTAAGCCGCGGCCGGGCTTCCCGCTTCGCTCCGCTGCCGGACTGTGCAGCATGCCGCTTGATGGCCCGAATTCTCTCACCAAGATTTAGGGTATCCACTGATACGCTTGGATAGGGCCGCGACACTTATACACTTCTGCGTATTTTTGTCGCTGCGCGTTGGTACGCAGAAGTGTATAACCATCTTCATGACAGCCGATGAGCTGCTCCGCAAGCTGAGGCGTCTCGACGGTGTGATCGTGATCCCGAGCCGCGGCAAGGGTGGTCATGTTCGCGTCGAGCGCGCCGGTCGGGTTACCCACATGCCGACCGGCAGCGGCGAGCTCAAAACCGGCACGTTGCACGCGGTCCTGCGCCAGCTCGGCCTGGCGCTCCGCGATTTGCGCTGAGAGGAAAACCGATCATGATGTCGGCACCAGGTGCGGGGTGGCCCGTCGATTTGATACCAGCTGAAGAGGGTGGGTTTGTCGTCAACTTTCCTGACCTGCCGAATGGCTGGAGCCAGGGTGAGACGCGAGACGAGGCCTTGGCGCAAGCCGCCGACCTGCTCGGGGAAATGATCCTCGGGCATATGGCGCAAAACGAGGACATCCCGCTGCCCGCGCCGCCTCGCGCCGGCGACGATCGGCCGCGCGTGACGCTGCCGGCGCTGGTCGCGGCAAAGCTCGAAGCCTATCGCGCAATGCGTGCCGCCGGGCTCAACAAGCGCCAGCTCGCCGAGCGGCTCGGCTGGCGCCCCTCGCAGGTCACCCGGCTGTTCGACGGGCGCCACGCGTCGCGCCTCGACCAGGTCGAGGCGGCGCTCGCCGCCCTCGGCCGCCGTCTCGTCATCGACAGCGAAGCCGCATAAGCCCGGCCCGCGGCGGCGCGCCGCTGATAGGGCAAGTCGAGGGTCGCCGCTGTCATTGCACCAGCAGCGGCCGAGGCGCGCCAGTGGGCCGCAGAATGGATTTTTGCTGCGGTCGCCTTCCGTCCGACTTGACGGCCGCAGAGTTTGGCGCGAGGATTGATCTCGGCGCTAGAAACGCCTTTGTGCCCGGACCCGCCCCGGTGATCGGCGGCTGTTTTGTGCCCGTGCTCCGGGGCGCTTATGTCGGGAGTGCGGCGATCTAAGGCCGAGCGATCGGCGCGAATAAGCCCGCCCGTGCACAACGGGTTTCTAGCTCCCGGCGCCAGCCCGCCCGCTGGCGATGAATGGGAGCACCCGACATGACCACCAGCACTGACCCCACATCCGACACCGAAGACACGTCGAGCGTATGGGAATTCGGCGGCTTTCATCCGGCACCGTCTGTCCTGGAACCGCGGGTCGATTCAGTGCCGCCCGTCGCGGTGACCGCGGGAGACCGTGACCGCGAATTGCGGCGGCTGATCGCTGCCGCCGACGAGGCCTGGGATGCCGGCAACGCGGCTCGGGAAGAGGCCGACGCGCTGTTCTACGACATCGACAAGCAAGCGCTGCCGGGCCGCATCGGAGAGCTGTACCGAGCGGCTAGCGACTTCGAAAGCAAGGATAGGGAGATCACTGGGCTGATCGAGGCGTGGGTCCCGACCACGCTTCGGCAAACCATCATCCTCATCGACCGGCTGCGGCGCCAAGCCATCGACTTTGAAATCGGGGCCGAGGAGTTCGACCCCATCCTCGCCGGGCTGCGCGCGCTGGCATCGGATGACGAGCCGCCGCACTCCTCCGGGCGAGCCCGCCGACAGGCCGATGACGAGGCCGAAGCGATCGTGGCCGCCGGCCCTGCGGCGCGAGAGACGCTTGCCGGCGCCGGTGAACCGAGCGGAAGGAAGACCCTTGCCGAGCTGATCGTCGCCGAACGGGCGGCCTGGGATACGGAAACGGCGGCGCGGAAGAAGGCTGACCTGACTTGGTTCGCCTACCATGACCACCACCCTGACGCGCCCGATCCGCAATTTGTCCCGGCCGATCGCCCCGAGCTTTTTAAAATCGCAGAGCTTTACCGCCAGGCCGATGTATTGACTGAGGCGGCGAACGCCATCACCGACCGCGTCATCGCTTGGACGCCGGACAATCTTGCCGATGCAATTCGATTGCTCGAATACTCTGAGGATATGGCAGACCGGGGACAGATTTGCGACGGCTTGCTGACCGGGCTGCGCGCCATCGCCAGCCGCGGCAATACCGATAAGCCCGCTCCCCTGCCCGAGGCGGCGGCTGTTGGGCTGCTCCGGGAATGGTTTGTCGCCGAGGACGTCGCCAACCGGATCGGCTTGAACAGAACCGATGATGACGATCCGGAGTTCGAGGCCGCTTGCAAGAAGGCGAACCGCCTCCGCGAGCGGATTTTGCCCATGCTGGCGCCCGACCTGCCGAGCCTCGCCGTAAAGGCTTGGTTTCTCCTCTACGACGCCCATCCGGACGCCCGCGGCGGGATTGATCTCAAGAACCAGGATTTCGTGACGCGGGCCGAGTTGTCGCTCGGGTGGGACCTGAAACGGATCCTACCTGATTTCGCGCCGCTGATCGCCTTCGTGGATCGCGACGCGCGATGAAAACCTCAGGAAATTGCCGCCATAGCCGTAACCGGACTGACAAGGCCGCGCGAGCGAGGCGCGGCGATGATCGCCTTAAGCTTGGTTTGTATCGCGGAGGCGCTGGCAGAATTAGCTTTAATGATGGGCAAAGCCGAAAAATCGACGCAGAAGCCCGATGGCTGACATCAACCTGACTGCCGCCGAGGTCGCAGCCGTGAAGGTATTCACCTTGGCCGAGGCGGCGGCAGTGCTCGGTGTGTCGCTGCGGACCCTGCAGCGTCGCATCGCCGAAGCTGGCCTCGATCTGCCTAAGCCCGGCCGCGCGAGGCTGTTGACCGAGGCCGATTTTAATCGCTTGATCGAAGCGCCGTGAAATCCACGAAGGCTTGGTGGCATTGCTCGACGTGGCGGCCCGGCTTTGGGCATCGGCCGCTCGCCTGCGCGGCGTCGACGCCGCCTACCCCGGCGTGGTCGCCGCCGTCCTACGCCACGTCTACCCCGGCAAGTTGTAACGCCGCCGCATCCCAGCCAAAGAGAAGCCCCGCCCGCCGCGGGGCTTTTTTGTTGGCCGCCGCTCGCCCATTTTTTTCGGGCGATGACCCTCGATCTAACCGAAGCCGAGGCGAAGGCGCTCGCCGAGCACCTGCGGCGCGCGCTCGCCGACGATCCATTCCCGCTGGCGCCGCGGCTGCGGCCGTTGCGCGCGGTCCTGAGCAAGCTCGACCCCGCGGCCGAGCAACCCGCGCCGCCGCGGCCGCGCCCACCGGCTGAGCCCAGCCTGATCGTCCGCCGCAACCGCACTGCCCGGCGGCGATAAAGGGCGCGTCGGGATGCCCGAGACAGCAAAGGTATTCGAGGCCCGGGAAGACCCCGGCGCGTGGCGCGTCGAGCGGATCGATGATGATGGCGGTGTCGAAGTCGCGATCTTCTCCGGCCCCAACGCGCTACGCCGAATCGCCAGTATGAGCGTTTCGAGGAAGTAGGCTAATAGAGGCGAGTGATCGGCGGGCGGCTGTCGCCGACGATGAAATCGGCCCGCTTGCTGCCGCACGCGCCGCATCGCAGCCGCCGGCCCCACGCCGGCACCGCCAGCTCAGCGCCGTAGCGTAGCGCCTGCTCAGCTGGATCGAGCTTGGCGCGATGACCGCAATCCTGGCATCGGCAATCGAGGACATGCCCGGCCGCCGCCGTGCTCGCCAGCGTCGCCGGCCGCCCACGTTCCCGTCTCATCGGCGTCGAACGCCTAAGGAACCGCCGTGCCGCGCCCGTGACACGGCCCCATGCACGTTCGCGTCCCGTTGCGGGGTTTCGCGCATCATCACAATTCGTGAAATCCTAGCAAAAGCCCACGGAAACACTGGCGACCCCGGCAGGATTCGAACCTTCGCCGCTCGGTCTTTTGCCGGCAGCGCAACGATCTCGTGCTGCTCATCGGCAGGCCGCCGCGCGATGACCGAGGCGGCATCGACGGATATTTCGCCGGCGTCCATCGCCGCCACCAGCTCGGACGCTCCTGTTTTGACGACCGCGGCAGCCCTATTTCCGACCTTGCGCTCGATCGTCTCTAGGAATCGCCACACGTTCGCTCGGCGTGGCCGCTATCGAAAGTGGTTAAAAGTGGGGTTATGGCGCCTAAAATGCCCAACAGCCGCGGATATCCTACTGTTTGGTGGGCCCATGCCTCCCCGCCCGCTCCTGCGCCTTTGGCCGGGCTTAGCCTTGCGCGGAGAGGGTTTTGCCGCCGGCTTCGACCGAGTTGGCGGCGATCAGGACAAAGGCGATGACGCACGGCTCGCTGCCGCGGTTGACCCAGTTGTGGATCGTGCCGCGCTGCACCAGCACGTCGCCGGCTTTCAGATGCACGGTCGTGTCGTCGAGCTCCATGTCGATCTCGCCTTTCATGACGACGGCGTAATCGAGCGAATCGGTGCGGTGATTGCGCGGGCTGTTGCCCGGAGCGAGCTCGAGAATGCGGAACACCGTGCCGTTCGCGAGCGTCGTTCCGGTTTGGCGCAGTCCCGCATCGGCGCTGCCGTTGTTGTCGACCGGGAAGCCCTCGGTCGTCCACACCACCCCGGCGGTCGCGCCGGGCCGCGCCGAAACCAGGTTTTTGGCGATCTCGTCGATCAAGACGACAGCGCGCCCATTGGCGTCGTGGCCGGTGACGACCCGGCGGAATTGCAGCGGCATGGCTTGTTCTCCTATGGCAGCGTTGCGTGGCAGGAAATCTTGGTGCGCGGTGCCGGCCTGGCGCAACATCGCGAGTGCGCCCGGCGGGCGAGGCGCGCATAGTGGCGCCGATGCTGCTGCGCGTGCGATCGATCACCTACCTCGCCGACGCGGTCAACGGCTATGAGCTGGTCGATCCGCGCGGCCGCGACCTGCCGCGCTTCGAGGCGGGGGCGCATATCGGCGTGCGCCTCGGCACCGGGCCGCCGCGCGACTATTCGTTGTGGAACGACCCGGCCGAGCGGCGCCGCTATTGCATTGCCGTCTTGCGCGAGGACGACCGCAACGGGGTGTCGGTCGAGCTGCACCGAACCTGGCGGGTGGGCGATCTGGTCGAAGTGGCGTGGCCGCGCAACAACTTTCCGCTCGACCACAGCGCCACGCGGCATCTGCTGATCGCCGGCGGCATCGGCATCACGCCGATCATGGCGATGGTCGCCGAATTGCGCCGCCGCGGCGCCGATTTCCTGCTTCATTATTGTGCACGCGCGCCGGAAGCCGCCGCGTTTCGCGATGAGCTCGACCTCCTCGCCGCGCAAGGCCGCGTGCGGTTTCATTACGACGGCGGCGATCCGGCGCAGGGTCTCGACCTGGCCGCTGCGCTGCGCGAGCCGTCCGCCGGCACTCACCTCTATTATTGCGGCCCCGCCGGGCTGATGGCGGGGATCGCCACGGCCGCCGCGGACTGGCCGCCGGGCACCGTCCACTGCGAATTTTTCACCGGGCCGTCCGATGTCGATTTTGGCGAGGACCGCCCGTTCCGCGTGGTGCTCGCCAAGAGCGGCGGCGAGTTCGACATCGGCGCCGGCGAAACGATCATCAATGTGCTGCGCCGCGCCGGGATAGCGGTCCGCACCTCGTGCGAGCTCGGCTATTGCGGCACCTGCCTGACCCGCTACCTCGCCGGCGAGCCAGAGCATCGCGACCGGATCCTTTCGGCCCGGGACCGCGAGCGGTATGTCCTGATTTGCTGCGCCCGCGCAAAGACCCCGGTGCTCACCCTCGACTTGTAGCGGCGCCTCACAGCACCGAGTCGACCCATTCGTAGAGTTTGCTTTTGGGCATGGCACCGATCTTGGTGGCGGCGACTTTGCCGTCTTTGAACAGGATCATCGTCGGGATGCTGCGCACCCCGTATTTCAGCGGCGCTTGCGGGTTTTCGTCGACATTGACCTTGGCCACCGTCAATTTGCCGGCTTTGTCGGCGGCGAGGTCTTCGAGAAACGGCCCGATCATCTTGCACGGTCCGCACCATTCGGCCCAGAAATCGACGAGCACCGGCCCGCTCGCTTTCAGCACTGCGGTTTCGAAATTGCTGTCGGTGACGGCGCTGGGCTTCATCGCTTTGTCCTTTGCGTGGGCTCCGAATGATCGGTGATCAGAATTAGGGGTTCCCGAAAAGCCGCGTCAAGGCGCGCCGGCCGCGCATCCGATCGGAAACCTGTCGAGACCGGATGCGGTTTCGCCTAAGCTCGGCTCATTCGAGCATCATCCGGAGGGCGACGCCCATGTCGTACGTCTACGTCGTGCAGATGGACATCCCGGCCCATCTCGAAGCCGAGTTCAACCGCATCTACGACGAGGACCATGTGCCGACGATCTTGAAGGTGCCGGGGGTGCGCTCCTGCCAACGCTACCGCCTCGAGCATTCGACAGTCCCGTCGATGCCGCGCTATCTCGCGATTTACGAATGCGACAATGCCGAGGTCATCAACAGCCCGGCCTGGACCGAGGCCTCTGATCTCGGCGAATGGAAGCCCAAGATTCGCCCGCACACGACCAACCGCCAGCACTCGATCTTCCGTAAGATCGCATGAAGGGAAAGCCGTCATGACCCACCTTTTTGTTGTGCGGCTCGACATCCCGGCCGAGCACGAGGCCGAGTTCAACCGCGTCTACGACACCGAGCACTACCCGATGCTGACCAAGGTGCCGGGCGTAAAAAGCGCCGGGCGCTACCGGCTCGAGCACTCGACGGTGCCGGGCATGCAGCGCTACCTGACGCTCTACGAGCTCGATTCGGAGGATGTGATGAAAAGCGCGGCCTGGGAAAAGGCCGGCGCCTATGGCGATTGGGTCGGCAAGATCCGCCCCAAATTGACCGCCCGCCACCACAGCGTCTTCAAGCGCATCGCCTGAAGCAGCGGTCCGCGCGCTTTATGCCGATGCCGGCCTTAGCGTAAGCGTTCGTGGCCGCGTTCGCCGCGGCCACGAACGTCTTTTCGCAAGGAAGGCGTGGATGCCCGGAACAGGTCCAGGCTGTCCGGTTCCGCGCTCGGCTGCAGCTGCGGCTGAACTCCTCACAGGACGTGCAACCCTTGGCCCCCTTGGCCGGACTTGCTCCGGCCACCCACGTCTTACCGGGGCGCTTCGTCATCCAGGCGCAAGACGTGGATACGCGGGTCAAGCCCGCGCAAGGGGGTACCTGCGACTGCTTCGAGCTCATCGCGCACAACCGGACTTACTGAACCGGACAGCCGTGGAACAGGAAAAAAACCGCTTGCCGTGGCGTTGTGGTTGTGCTAGAACAAATCATGAATTTGAGGGGACCTTCTACCCGGCGCAAGCTGTTCACGATCGCCTTCGGCCGCCCGTTCCTCGACACCCTGGCAGAGGGGCTGCTGCGGCTCGCCGGCGGCGATCCGGCTTACTTGCCGCGGGTGACCGTGTTGCTGCCGACCCGGCGCGCCGTGCGGGCATTGCGCGAGGCGTTTTTGCGCGCGGAAGTTCCCGGCAGAGAGCCGGGAATGCCGCTGCTGCTGCCGCGGATGCAGCCGGTCGGCGACCTCGATGCGGGCGAGCTGATGCCGGTTGGCGAGGCGGCCATCGGCGAGGATTTGGCGGTGCTGCCGGCGGTCCCGGAATTGCGCCGCCGCCTTTTGCTGGCGCAGCTCGTCATACGCTGGGGCGCCCAGCCCGGTCGCGACCCGCTGCTGCCCGGCCAGGCCGTCGCCCTTGCTGCGAGCCTCGCCCGGCTTGTCGACAAGGTCGCCACCGAAGGTGCGAGCTTTGACCGGCTCGGCGATCTGGTGCCGGAAGAGCTGGCTGAACATTGGCAGATGGTCAGCAAATTTCTCGAGATTCTGCCGCAGCATTGGCCAGGGATCCTCGCCGAGGAAGGCGCCCTCGACCCGGCCGAGCGCCGCAACCGGCTGCTCGAGCGGCAAGCCGCTTTATGGCGGCACCGGCCGCCGTCGGACCCGGTCGTCGCCGCGGGCCTGACCGGCGGCATCCCGGCGCTTGCCGAGATCGTATCGGTGGTCGCCACACTCGACCGGGGCATGGTTGTCCTGGCGGGCCTCGACCGCGACTGCGACCGGGAGGAATGGGCGGCGATCGAAGCCGACGAGACGCACCCGCAACATCTGCTGGCGGTATTGTTGAAGGAGCTCGGCATCGAGCGTGCCGAAATCCGGGACTGGCCCGAGGCGGCATCGGATGGGGCAGCGCCGGGCCGTGCCCGGCTGTTGCGCGAGGCGCTGCGCCCGGCAGCAACCACCGATGCGTGGCGACGTATGCCGCAATTCGACGCCGCAGCACTCGCCGGCCTCAGCCGCTACGACTGCGCCAATGTCCAGCAGGAGGCGGTGACGATCGCGTTGCTGCTGAGGCGCAAGCTCGAAACGCCGGGGGCGAGCGCAGCCTTGGTCACCCCGGACCGCGGCCTCGCCCGCAGGGTTGCCGCCGAGCTGCGCCGCTGGGATATCGACATCGACGATTCGGCAGGCCTCCCGCTCGCCCGCACGCCGCCGGGCACCTTTCTGCGGCTCGTGCTCGGCCTTGCCGACAGCGAGGTCGCGCCGATACCGCTGCTCGCCGCGCTCAAGCACCCGCTGGCCGCCGGCGGGCTCGCCCCCGGCGTGTTCCGCGAAATGACGCGCCGGCTCGAAACGGCGATCCGCGGGCCGCGTCCCGCGCCGGGTTTCGCCGGGCTTCGTGCCGCGCTCGGCAACGGCCGGCGGCGCTTGCTCGGCTTTGTCGATCGCCTCGAATCCTGCTGCGGCGCGTTGGCGGATTTGCTCGCGGCCGACGCCGTGCCGCTCGCCCGCCTCGCGCAAGCCCATGTCGAAGCGGCGGAGCGGCTGGCGGCGAGCGATGTCGAAAGCGGCGGCCAAAGGCTGTGGCGCGAGGCCGCGGGCGAAATGGCGGCGAGCTTTTGCCATGAGCTGATCGACGCTGCCCGCGACCTTCCGCCGCTCGCCGGCCGCGACTACCCTGCCTTGTTCGAGGCGTTGGTCGCCGATGTCGTGGTCCGGCCCGCCTATGGCCGCCACCCTCGCCTGGCGATCTGGGGTCTCCTCGAGGCGCGATTGCAGCAAGCCGATCTCGTCGTGCTCGGCGGCCTCAACGAGGGCAGCTGGCCGGGTGCGCCGGAAGAAGATCCGTGGATGTCGCGGCAGATGCGGCGAAATTTTGCGATCGCCGTGCCGGAGCGGGCGATCGGCATTGCGGCGCACGATTTCGTCCAGGCCGCCGGCGCGCCCGAGGTGGCGCTGACCCGCGCGGTGCGCAGCGAGGGCGTGCCGACGACGCCGTCGCGCTGGCTCTTGCGTCTCGACGCGGTGTTGCGCGCGGCCGGTCTCGACGGGCGGTTGCAGCCGGAGGAGTTGGTGCATGCCGCCGTCGGGCTGATCGACGAGCCGGGAGGATATCGACCATTGCCGTTGCCCGAGCCGCGCCCGCCGCTTGCCGCCCGGCCGCGCCGGTTGTCGGTGACCCAAATCGAGACCTGGATGCGCGACCCTTACGCGATCTATGCCCGGCATATCCTGCAATTAAAGGCCGCCGACGAGCTTGATGCCGATCCGAGCCGTGCCGATCTCGGCACCGCTGTCCACGCGGTGCTCGACGAGTTCGTCCGCCGCTTTCCGCGCGACCTGCCGGGGGACGCCGCGGAGGTGCTGCTCGGCCTCGGGCGGGCGCATTTCGAGGCGCGGCTGTCGCGCCCCGGGGCCTGGGCATTCTGGTGGCCGCGCTTCGAACGCATCGCGCGCTGGCTGGTGGCCGAGGAGATCGGGCGGCAGCGGGAGGTCGTCGAGCGCCTCAGCGAATGCAAGGGCAGCCTCTTTCTGGACATGCCGGGCGGCCGGTTCGAATTGACCGCCGAGGCCGACCGTATCGACCGGCTTGCGGCGGGCGAGTTTCTGCTGATCGACTACAAGACCGGCGCCGTCCCGGAAAAAAGGCAGATCGACGCCGGATTTGCCCCGCAATTGCCGCTCGAAGGGGCAATCTTGCAAGCCGGCGCGTTTGGCGAGGTCACCGGCACTGCTGCGGCGCTCGAATATTGGCGGCTCAAAGGCGGCGATCCGGCTGGCGAACGCCGCGACATCGGCAATGGCGATCCGGCGGCGCTGATCGCAGCCGCTCTCGAGCGGCTGCGCGCGCTGGTCGCGCGGTTCGATGATCCCGACACCCCCTATTACGCGGTGCCGGCGCCGCAATGGAGGCCGCGCTTTTCCGATTATCGCCACCTCGAGCGCAACGACGAGGAAGAGGCGGAGGAATGGACCCGAACGGCGCCGGGATGACGCGGCCGGACGACCCGCGCAGCTCGGTCTGGGTCTCGGCTTCGGCCGGCACCGGGAAAACCACGGTGCTCGTCGATCGCTTGCTGCGGTTGATGCTCGACGGCACCGACCCTGCGCGCGTCCTGTGCCTCACCTTTACCCGCGCCGCCGCCGCCGAGATGGCAAATCGGCTCGACGGCGAGCTGGCGAAATGGGCGACCTTGCCGGCCGGTGAGCTGGAACGGACATTGACCGAGCTGACCGGAAAAACTCCCGACGACGCTCTCGCCACTCGCGCGCGACGACTTTTCGCCGCTGTTCTCGACACGCCGGGCGGGATCAAAATCGCGACAATCCACGCCTTCTGCCAAGGCGTGCTCCACCGCTTTCCGCTCGAAGCGGGGATCTCGCCCGAATTCAGTGTGATTGAGGAACGCGGTGCCGGCGAGGCCTTGGTCGAGGCCGGGCAGCGCGTCATCGTCGCCGCGCTCGAAGGCAAGGATCCGGAGCTTGCGGCGGCGCTGTCGGTGGTCGCCGGCTATGCGCCGGAAGAGCGCTTTGGCGATCTGATCGCCGCACTCGCCGCCGAGCGCGGCAAGCTCCGCCGCGCCATGTCCGAGGGCCATGCCGGGCTGCGCCGCCGCCTCGCTATGAGGCTCGGGCTTGGCCCTGCGGACACGCTCGATGCGCTTCTCGCCGCGTTCTGCGCCGAGGGGGCCGGCGACGAGGCTCGGCTGCGGGCCGCCGCCACGGCACTCGCCGCCAGCGGCTCGGCGGACGACCGGAACCGCGGCGCCGTGCTGTCCCGCTGGTGCGAAAGTCCGGATCGTCGGCGCGAAATAATCGATGCTTATGTTGGGGTTTATGTCACAGACAAGGACAAGATCCGAAAAAACCTGATCGTCAAGGCGGCCGACAGGGCCGCAGGCGGCGACGTCGCGGCGATCCTCGCCGTCGAGGCCGAGCGAGTGCTGAAATTTCGCGATTGCCGTGCCGGGCATCGGCTGCTCGAGGCGAGCTGCGCGCTCGTCCGGCTCGGCGATGCAGTGCTGCGCACCTATGAGCGGGACAAGCGGACGAGAGGACTGCTCGATTTCGACGATCTGGTGGAAAAGACGCTCGAGCTGCTGCACCGGCCGGGGCTCGCACCTTGGGTCTTGTTCAAGCTCGACGGCGGTCTCGACCATATCCTGATCGACGAGGCGCAGGACACCAATCCCGAGCAATGGCGGATTGTTGCGGCGCTGGCTGAAGAATTCTTCACCGGCGAGGGCGCGCGCGACCGGCCGCGCACGATTTTTGCCGTCGGCGATCCGAAGCAGTCGATTTTCAGTTTTCAGCGCGCCGATCCGCGGGCCTTTGCCGAGATGCGGCGCCATTTCGAGCAGCGCGCCGCGGCAGCCAATCGCGACTGGCGTGTGCTGCCGCTCGAAATTTCGTTCCGCTCGACCGAGCCGGTGCTGCGCGGCGTCGATGCGATCTTCGCCCGCCGGCCGGCGCTGGACGGCGTTGTCGAGAGCGGCGGCGAGCTCCGCCATTTCGCCAAGCGCACCGGCCACGCCGGACTGGTCGAATTGTGGCCGTCGGTGGCCCCGGAGCCCGAAGCCGAGGCCGAGCTTTCGGCGCTGCCGGTCGATCGCAGGCGCATCGCCGAGCCGCGCACGCGCCTCGCCCGCGCCATTGCCGCGAAAGTGGCGCGTTGGCTCGCCGATGGCGAATTGCTGGCGGCGCGCGGCCGCCCGGTGCGGGCCGGCGACATCATGATCCTGGTGCGGCGCCGCGACGCCTTTGTCGCCGAGCTGTTGCACGCGCTCAAAGCGCGCCGCGTGGCGGTAGCCGGCGCCGACCGGCTGGTTCTGGCCGATCAATTGGCGGTGCAGGATTTGACCGCACTTGGCCGCTTTCTGCTGTTCCCCGAAGACGATCTGACCCTCGCTGCGGTGCTGAAAGGCCCGCTCTTCGGCATCGACGAGGAGACCTTGTTCGATCTCGCCTATGGCCGGGGCGACGCGTCGTTGTGGAGCCGCTTGCGCGACCATGCCCGGTCGCGCCCCGCCTTGCAGGTCGCCTCGCAGCGGCTTTCCGCCTGGCTCGCCCGAGCCGATTTCGCGCCGCCTTATGAGCTTTATGCGGAAATTCTGGGCCCGGAGGGCGGCCGACGCGCTTTTTTCGAACGGCTCGGGCCGGAGGCCGAGGACCCGGTCGAAGAATTTCTCGGTCTGGCGCTGGCCTACGAGCGCGAGCACGTGCCGTCGCTGCAAGGGTTTCTGCGGTGGCTCGCCGCGGGCGGGACCGAGGTCAAACGCGACCTCGCAGCACGGCGGCGCGACGAAGTACGAATCCTGACCGTGCACGGCGCCAAGGGGCTCGAAGCGCCGATCGTGTTTCTGCCCGATACGATGGGCTTGCCCGACCCGCGCGTCGATATTCTGTGGAGCGAGCCCGACGGGTTACCGCTATGGCAGCCGCCGGGCGGTCACGCAGCCCCGTTTCATGTCGCCGAAAAGGCGGCCTGGCGCCGCCGCCAGCTCGAAGAATATCGGCGGCTCCTTTATGTCGGTCTGACGCGGGCGCAGGACCGGCTCTATATCTGCGGCTGGGAAACCCGGCGAAAGTCCGTCAGCGATTGTTGGCATGCGCTATGCCGCATCGGCCTTACGGCGGTCGCGCAACCATTCGCCTTCGACACGAAAGCGCTGATCGGCGATGACGGATGGTCGGGCGAAGGGTTGCGGTTGGAGAGTGCGCAGCTGGCGCCGGCGATGGGCGAAAGTGCCGTGGCGGCCGCGCCAGCCGCGACAGGGCTGCCGGAATGGGTCCGCCGGCCGCCTCCGGCCGAGCCCGATCCGCCGCGCCCGCTCGCGCCATCGCGGTCGAACGAGAACGAACCGGCCGCCTTCTCGCCGCTTGCGCTGCGCGGACGCGACCGGTTCAAGCGCGGGCTTCTGGTGCACCGGCTGTTGCAAAGCCTGCCCGAGCTGCCCGCAAGCGAGCGCGATGCCGCGGCGCGACGTTATCTGGCGCTGCCGGTGCATGCCCTCGGCGAAGCTGAGCAGGACGAAATTCGCCGGGAGACCCTGGCGGTGCTGGCTCATGCCGATTTGGCGCCGTTGTTCGGCCCGGATTCATTGGCCGAGGTGCCGCTCGTCGGGCTGGTCGGCGGTCGCGCCCTGGCCGGCCAGATCGATCGGCTGGTGGTCGGCGAAGACCGGGTGCTGATCGTCGATTACAAGACGATGCGCCCGGCGCCCCTCGCCGAGGACGGGGTGGCGCCGATTTATTTGCGCCAATTGGCGAGCTACCGTGCTGCCCTCGCCCGCATCTATCCCGGCCGCGAGATCCGCTGCGCGCTGTTATGGACGGAAGGCCCGCATCTGATGCCGATCAGCGCCGAGCGGCTGGCGGGCTATGCGCCCGCCGGCGGCGGCTGACGATGCCGGAGACGGCATGGGCAGAGATCGGCTGACCGCGTTCAGCGACGGCGTCATCGCCATCATCATCACGATCATGGTGCTGGAGCTGAAAGTGCCGCATCGCGCCGACTGGGCGGCGCTCGGCCCGGTGGCCCCGGTGTTTTTCAGCTATGTCTTGAGCTTTGTTTACGTCGCGATCTACTGGAACAACCACCATCACCTGCTGCACACGGTCAATCGGGTCAACGGGCTGATCCTGTGGGCCAATCTCCATCTGCTGTTCTGGCTGTCGCTGGTCCCGTTCACCACCGGCTGGATGGGAGAAAACCATTTCGCGCGGTCGCCGACCGCGCTTTACGGCGGGTCGTTGCTGCTGCCGGCGATTGCCTATTACCTGCTGCAAAAGGCGATTACCCGAACCCAAGGCGCGCATTCCGAGCTGGCCAGGGCGCTGGGCCGCGACATCAAGGGCAAGGTCTCACCGGCGCTTTATGTTGCCGGGATCGCTTTCGCCTATGTCAGCCCGTGGATTTCGGTGGCGCTCTACACCTTGGTCGCGCTGATCTGGCTCATTCCCGACCGGCGCATCGAGCGCGCGATCCGGTAGTCTCAGTCGCCCGACAGCGATGCGCCGGCAAAGGCCGGCGAAGCGGCGGCGTGCTCCTCGGCTGCCGCTTCCTCTTGCAAAGTCAGATTGTCCTTGATGCTGCCGAGCGCCGCGATCATCGCGTCGCGGGTGCCGGGAGCGAGGCCGGCAAAGGATTCTTCGCGGATCGCCTGGTTGATATCGAGAATGCGGTCGACAACCGTCTCGGCGCCCGACGCCAGCCATAAGGTGCGCACCCGCCGGTCAGTCGGGTGGGCGCGACGCTCGACCAGCCCTTCCTCCTGCAATTTGTCGAGCATGCGGACGAGCGCGATCGGCTCGAGGTCGAGCCAGGTCGCGACTTCGGCTTGGCTCACCCCCTCGTTGCGCGCGACATAAAGCACGACCGCCGCCTGCCGCCGGGTGATGGGGAGCCCGGTCTTGCGCGCTCGCCGCTCGAACCGCCGCTTGATCAGACGCGACACGTCGTGCACCAGAAACCCGAAGGTGCGGTCGGTGTGCTCGGCCGGGATCGACACAGCGGGCTCGCGCCGCATCGCCGTCACTCCGCCCCCTGCCGCTCTTCGGCGAGAGCGTGCCGGGCCTCGCCCGCGAGCGCCTCGGCCGTACGCGACGGCCGGTAGGGCCGGCCGACCCAGCGCGAGAAACGCTCAAGATAGAGGTAGATGACCGGCGTCGTATAGAGCGTCAGCCATTGCGAGACGGCGAGCCCGCCGACGATGGCGATACCGAGAGGCCGGCGCAATTCCGAGCCGGCGCCCTGGCCGAGCGCAATCGGCAGGCTGCCGAAGAGCGCTGCGAAGGTCGTCATCATGATTGGCCGGAAGCGCAGGAGGCAGGCCTGATGGATCGCCTCACGCGGGCTTTTGCCCTCTATCCGCTCCGCCTGAAGAGCAAAGTCGATCATCATGATCGCATTCTTTTTGACAATGCCGATCAGCAGGATGACCCCGATCATCGCGATCACGGTCAAGTCGTAATGCAGCAGCATCAGCGCGAGGAGCGCGCCGACGCCGGCCGAAGGAAGCGCCGACAGGATCGTGATCGGGTGAATGTAGCTTTCGTAGAGCACCCCCAAGACAATGTAGACGACGAGGATCGCGGCGGCGACGAGCAGCGGCATCGACGACAGCGACGCCTGGAACGCCTGCGCCGTGCCCTGGAACGAGCCGACCACCGTCGCCGGCATGCGCAGCTGCTCCTTGAGCGCCAGGATCTTGTCGACGGCAGGCCCGAGCGCCGCACCGGGCGCCAGGTTGAACGACAGGGTCACCGCCGGGAACTGCCCCTGGTGGTTGACCGACAGCGGCTCGAGCTTGGAGCCGAAGTGTGCGACGGCGCTCAGCGGCACCTGCGCCCCGTTCGCGCCGGCAATGTAGATCTTGGAGAGTGCCGTCGGGTCGCGCTGGAATTTGGGGTCCACCTCGAGGACGACCTTGTATTGGTTGCTCGAAGTGTAGATCGTCGCGACCTGGCGCTGGCCGAACGCGTCGTAGAGGGTCTCGTCGATCAATGAGGTCGAGATGCCGAGCCGCGAGGCGGCGTCGCGGTCGATCATAATTGCGATGTGGGGTGCAGCGCTCTGCTGGTCGGAGGCGACATCCTGCAATTCGGGCAATTTTTTCATCGCCCGCTCGAGGATCGGCGCCCAGTGGTAGAGCTCCTCGAGATCGGTGTCGGTCAATGTGTACTGATACTGGGTGCGGCTCAGCCGGCCGCCGATCGAAACGTCCTGGCCGGCCTGCATAAAGAATTTGGCGCCTGCAACCGCCGCCACCTTGGGGCGCAGCCGCTGGATGATCTGGTCGGCGGTCGCATCGCGCTCGTCATGCGGCTTCAGCTGGATATACATCCGCGCCGTATTTTCGGTCGGATTGTAGGAATAAGCGCCGGCGAAATAGATGACGCCGTGCACTCCCGGATCCTTCCTGACGATGTCGGCGATCTTGCGCGCAACCGCCGCCGTCGCCTCGAACGATGAATCCTCGCGAGTATCGACCTCGCCGAAAATAAAGCCGGTATCCTGCTGCGGGAAGAACCCCTTGGGAATTTTGGTGTAGAGATATCCGGTCAAGATAATCAGGCCCAAGGTCGCCAGCAGGGCCGCGAACTGGTGTCGGAACACAAAATCGAGGCCGCGCTCATACCGCCGCAGCATCCAGTTGAACCCGGCCTCGGCAGCGCGGTTGAAGCGGCCGGGTGCGCTCAGCCGCTGCTCTTTCAAGAACAGCGAGCACAGGACCGGGGTCAGCGTCAGCGAAATCACCGCCGAGGCCACGACCGCGACCGAAACGGTGACGGCGAATTCGCGGAACAGCCGGCCGATAATGCCGCCCATAAAAAACAACGGGATAAAGACAGCGATCAACGAAAACGTGATCGAGATGATCGTAAATCCGATCTGGCCTGCGCCCTTGAGCGCGGCATCGAACGGGCGCATGCCCTGCTCGATGTAGCGCATGATGTTTTCGATCATGACGATCGCGTCGTCGACGATAAAGCCGACCGAAATTGTCAACGCCATCAACGAGATGTTGTCGAGGCTGTAGCCGCCGGCATAGATGATCGCGAACGTCGCGAACAACGACAGCGGCACCGCCATGCTGGGGATAATCGTTGCCCAGAAAGTCCGTAAGAACAAGAAAATCACCAGGATGACGAGGGCAATCGTCACCAGCATCGTGAATTGCACGTCTTTTACGGCAGCATGAATGCCGAGCGAACGGTCGGATAGGAGATCGACCTTGACCGAGGGCGGGATCATCAGCTCGAGCTGCGGCAATATCGCCTTGATGCGCTCGACGAGCTCGATCGTGTTGGCGCCGGGCTGGCGCTGGATCGCGAGCCCGACCGCTGGCGCCTCTCCCCACCACGCGCCAGTGCGGTCGTTCAGCACCGAATCGACAGCTCGGCCGACATCCTTGACCCGGACCGGTGCCCCGTTTTTGTAGGCGACGATGACGTTGTTGTAGCCGGCGGCGTTGAACAGCTGGTCGTTGGTATCGAGGGTGTAGGTTTGGTGGGTGCCTTCGAGGTCGCCTTTAGGCCGGTCGACGCTGGTCGCCGCCAGCGCAGTTCGCACATCCTCAAAGCCGAGCCCGCGTGCGGCCAACGCGCCGGGATTGACCTGGACATGGACGGCGTAAGGCTTGTGGCCGAAGACGCGGGCCTCCGACACGCCCGGCACGGTCGATAGCTTCTGCGCCAGCACGATATAGGCGTATTCATCGGTCTGGGCGATCGGCAGCGCGTCGGAATGCACCGCATAGATCAGGATCGCGCGGTCCGATGGATTGGTCTTGCGATAGGTCGGCGGGCTCGGCAGGTCCTTGGGCAAGAGCCCGCTCGCGGCGTTGATAGCGGTTTGCACGTCCTGCGCCGCGGCATCGATGTTGCGCGACAGCTCGAACTGCAGCGTAATCATCGTCGTGCCCACACCGCTCGTCGACGTCATCTGGTCGAGGTCGGGGATCGCGGCGAACTGCTGCTCCAGCGGGGTTGCCACCGCCGAGGCCATCGTGTCCGGGCTGGC